>CAZPFP010000070.1:0-1526 GCA_964585895.1 uncultured Gammaproteobacteria bacterium | reverse complement strand
ATGCGGAGATCAAAACCCTTGAGGCACAGGCCGCGGTCCAGGAGGAAAACAAAGTGAAATTAATCAGTCATGAACTTGATGAAGTTGGAGGAGGCTCAGTTGTTGTGGGAGAAGTGATTAATAATACTGGAGGAGATGTTTCTTATGTTCATATTTTGGCTACTTTTTTTAATGAGGAGGATGAAGTTGCTGATGTCAAATATGGGTCAGCAGAGTTTGAAGAGGAGGTTTTACCCAAAGGAGAAAGAGCTTTTTTTGAAACCAACCCCACTTGGAAAGAATTTGATGATTACAAAATTGATCTAACCTGGGGAAATTAGCTTTTTGCTTTTTCGACGATAGTCTTAAAGGTATTGGGGTCGGAGAGAGCAATATCTGCTAGGATTTTCCGATTAAGTTCAATTTTGGCTTTTTTAAGACCATTAATGAATTTTGAATAGGAAATATCAAAAGGGGTTAAGGCAGCATTAATTCTGGTTATCCAAAGCTTTCTTATGTCTCTTTTTCTTAATTTTCTGCCCACGAAAGCATATTGGCCGGCATGTAAATCAGCTTCTTTGGAAACTTTGTAAAGCTTGCCTTTGGTCATGCGGAAGCCCTTGGTTCTTTCCAGAACCTTTTGATGCCTTTTTCTTCTGGTGATGCCGGTTTTGACTCTGGCCATTTTTACCCTTCTTTTTTGCTTCCCAGGCTAACTTTTTTATGGACTGGAGTTATAATGTTATCAACAAACCTTCCTGCTCTTTTTGTTAATGAGGATTCGTTTTTTTCTTGCTTTCCTTTGACCATCCTACTAATTTGCCTGGCTTGGTGTCTTTCAAGTTCATTTAACGGTACTGGCATTTTCTCTCCTTTCTATTTTCCTAATAACTTTTTAATTTTCTTTTTCCAAGCGCCCTTAACTTCTTTAGGCAGTTTTTGAGCTCTGATTTGGCTTTTTTTCTTTTTCCTTCTCAAATGGCGGATATGGGAACCACGCCGCATTACCTTACCGGTTTTAGTAACCTTAAACCTTTTTTTAACTGACTTTCTTATTTTCATCTTTTGTTTTACCATTTTTGTCTCCTTTAGCTGGTTTTAGAGTCATTTCTAATCTCCGACCGGCAAATTTAGGCTCAAAGTCAACCTCCGAATAAGGTTTTAATTGCTCTTCAACCCTTTCCATTAGTTGATAACCAAAATCCTTTTTCGTAACCTGCCTGCCTTTAAAAACAACTGTAATTTTAACTTTATTGCCTTCTTTAAGAAACTTTTCAGCTCTTTTTAATCTGTAATTAAAATCATTTTCGGCGATAAAAGGACTGAGTTTAACCTCTTTTAGCTCAACTTTTTTGCTTTTTTTTCTTTCCTCTTGCTGTTTTCTTGATTCTAAAAATTTGAACTTCTTAAAATCAATGATTTTGCAAACCGGTGGTTTGGCACCGGGAGCGACCTCGACTAAATCAAGCCCTTTGCTTTGGGCTTGTTTTAACGCTTTTTCAAGCGGCAGGACTCCAATCTGCTTACCCTTGTCATCAACCACCCTC
>CAZPFP010000069.1:0-1760 GCA_964585895.1 uncultured Gammaproteobacteria bacterium | reverse complement strand
AGAGCACCTGCCTCTTAAGCAGGGTGTCACAGGTTCGAATCCTGTACGGCTCACACTTTGGGACTAAAGAGGAGCCAAAATCGTCTTTTAGTCCGATAAATGGAGCCAATTTTGGTGTTCCAGAAAGTAATTCTTCATAGGTAGGCGGTTTCTCAAAGATAAGCCCGAAATAATCAGCTTTTTTTAAAGGATTTGAGCCTCCGAGGATCAGTTCTTCCAAGTGTTCCAGAAAGTAGCCGACAAACTCCATTACTCGTTCCATATTGACGTCTTTTTCCTTGTTTTCTACTTTGCTTGCTTGGAGGTTTCTAATCTCTTTTTCGGTTTTGACTAGCTCTTCTTCCATATACTTAATGGCCGTAGCAGACTCAAGATATTTAATCTTGCCAGCGGTTATCTCGGCCAAAGATTTCAATTCTTTAATTTTCCGGTCTATCTGCTTATTGTCCTTTTGACTGTTTTCCATTTTTTTCTGCCATAAATCAATGACATACTTTTTCAAGTCTTTGACATACTTTGATTTGATGCCCAAATTGCTGACAAAACTGGCAATTGTTTCTTCAAATTCCTGCTTTGGCACCCGGAAATAATGGCCTCGCTTATTACAATGATAGGCGGGATAATATTTGCCAAGCTTTCCCCGGGAAGCGCTGCCATAAAGGGGTTTTTCGCAAATCGGGCACAGAACATATCTTTTGTAGGGAAATTTAGGATTTCTAACCGATTTATAAAGCAGATGGTCGGGAGGCTTTTTCTTCCAAAATTTTATCTGGTCGTTTTCTTCGGAGATGATAACCTTGCCTTTATTAGCTTTATTAAAAGTCTCAACCGACACTAAGCCCTTAAATTTGGCTTTTATTGGTTTGTCTTTAGTCCACTTTTCAACGTTAACGCCGGCATAAATAGGATTTCGAATATATTTCCACAAAGCTTTTAGAGACAACGGGCACTCTCCTGTCTGGCCGATTATCTTGGTTCTGTCCTTGGGATCGCGACGATAGCGCTTCCTGGTTTTAAAGCCCAAATTGTTGAGCTTATCAACAATTTCTTGGTCGCTTAAGCTGCTGTTTGTTCGAAGCTCAAACATCCTGACAATCCATTTTGACTCTTTGGGGTGGGGTTTTAAGATGACTCTCTTGCCATGAGCGGTTTCCACTTTTTCATTGACATAACCAAAGGGGGCTTGTCGCACCCTGTAGCCCATTCTAACGTACCTAATCTCGGCACCAATCATCCTGGTCATGATGTCTCTCATCTCGTCTTTGGCCCGCTCTGCTTCCAAAATCTCCGTTTTTTTAGTGGGGTTGTAAACGCTCCAGTCGTATTTAATGTTTAAATGCTCTAAAGTGTTCACTTCCTGACTGCTGATAACCCCGTAAATATCAACCAGCTTGACCTCATATTTAACCAGTTGCATTTTAAGATGGTCATAGAGATAAGACCCGCCTCTGGTAAAACGGTCAATCGATTTGACAATGAATAACTGGATATCGTTTTTGGGCTTTTTATAGTAATCAATTGCTTCCTGGACCGGCTGCTCTTCTTTAGAAGCGCTCTCCATGAAGATGAAGAACTTTTTAATCTTGATGTGGTGGTTTTCAGCAAACCTTTCGATTTGCTCTTTCTGGTCTTCCGGCGAATCGCCTTGAAGCCCTTGTTTTAGAGAAGATATTCTGATCGCGGCAACGGCATTTTCAGGTTTTGGCAGGTTATCCATTTGATTATTCCCCAGTTAATTTAGCCCTATTCTGCTCTTCGAT
>CAZPFP010000068.1:0-1910 GCA_964585895.1 uncultured Gammaproteobacteria bacterium | reverse complement strand
ACCGAAGCCATGGTCAGGCAATACATTCGAGAAATTCATGAATCAGGGCGGCTTTTTCCTAAAATCCCTAAACCAAGAGTGGTGATTGGTATTCCTTCTGGGGTAACGGAAGTTGAGCGAAAGGCGGTTCAAGACGTGGCTCTCAGTGCCGGTGCCAGAAAAGCTTATTTAATTGAGGAGCCAATGGCGGCAGCCATTGGCATTGGTTTGCCGATTGACAAGCCCGAAGGCATCTTACTGGTGGACGTTGGTGGGGGAACCACGGAAATTGCCGTTATTTCTCTGGGAGGAATTGTGATTGAGAGATGTTTAAGAGTTGCGGGTGATGAGATGGACGAAGCGGTGATAACTTACATGAGATTAAAATCTTCTTTGCTTATGGGCGAGGCCACGGCCGAGGATATTAAAATCCAATTGGGTTCCGCTTATCCTCAGGAAAAGATTCGTCAAGCGATTATTAGGGGTCGAGACTTGGAGACTGGTTTGCCTAAATCTTTGAAAGTGGGTTCAGAAGAAATTCGGGAAGCGATTTCCCCGATTATTCGTCAGATTGTGGACCAGATTTCTGAAGTGATTGAGGAGACACCGCCGGAGCTGGTTTCTGACATTGTGGCAAGAGGAATTACTCTTTGTGGCGGTGGTTCTCAATTAGCCGGTTTTGATAAATTAATTGCTGAGGAAACCAAAATGCCAGTTTGGTTGGCTGATGACCCCATGACCGCCGTAGTTCGCGGCTGTGGCAAGGTTTTGGAAGATGAATCGTTATTAAAAAAAGTTCAAGTGGTAGGAGGATTAAGATGAGAGAGTTGAAATCGAAAAGGATTTTGATTTTTTCAATTTTGGTAATCTTGATGATTTTCGTCATTTTTGCCGTGTTAATGCTTATTCAAAATCTTTTAATCGAATCAAATGAAAAAACAAAGGTTGAAAAATTCATACCCATAGAAACAGAAATAGTCGAATTGATAAATAAAAGTGATCCAAGGACAAAAACAGAATTTATTGATTTGGTGAGAGAATTTATTTATGGAAACAGTGTTAAAGAGTTTGACTCAAAACATCAAGAATATGCAAGAAACATGACTTATGTTTTACATAAACTTTATCTGTCTGATTTAAGCGGAGGCAAATCAAAGCCGCATCTCTCGTGTGGACCACGAGCCTTGGCAATGAAATTAATTCTTGAAAAAGCCGGTATTCAAAGTAGATTAGTTCATTTATTTTCCGATAATTTTTCTTTCTTTGGAGACCACACTCTTTTAGAAGTTTTTAATCCTGACACTCAAAAATGGGAAATTCAAGACCCTGACTCAAATGCCTATTTTATTGATACGAGAACCAAAGAACGTGCTTCAATTGCGGAAATGATTTTTGATGATATAGCAAATTTCTCCCTGGCTAGTGGTAGAGTTGAAGAGACAGAAAAAGATTGGCAAGAAAGGGTAATGACTCATTATTTTGAAGGGGCGGTATATGATTTTGAAATAAGCCAGAGCTCGAAATCGGTTTTTATCTATAATCCAGAGAGGCTTTCTTTGGATAAAAAATTTCTTGATGAGGAAGAATTTGCTTTTTTAGAAATTTTATTAGAGACGACAAAGCCAAACCTGGAAGGTTCTCTGTCGTTCCTTGATAAAACGGCTATGGCGAAACTTTCGCTTTGAAAAAGACTACCTTCTTCTTTAACTTTATCAAAATTTCCTGCTCCTGTAAGGCGGTTAACGCGGGTAAGCATTTTCTTTTTAAGAAGTCAGTTTTATCCTTCCTTTTTTTCTTCTGCGAGCGAGAACTTTACGTCCGCTTTTGGTCCTCATTTTTGTACGAAAGCCATGGCGCCTGGCACGCTTAACTTTACTCGGTTTATAAGTTCTTTTTGGCACATGGTGATTTTAACATGTGTTTCTGTTTTA
>CAZPFP010000067.1:0-2029 GCA_964585895.1 uncultured Gammaproteobacteria bacterium | reverse complement strand
TCTCTTTCCTAAATTCAACTTATGGCAGGCAAATACAGTTCACCCCGGTTCCCGCATCTTCTGGACAACTACCACAAGCGCCTGAATCAACTAGATCGGCTGGTTCGCCCTCATCACATCTCCTTTTTGCTTCGTCTGCAAAAGAACCTGATTGAGGGTTAAAACAAACGTAAACACTGGTTCCCGGATCACCCTCATAGTAAACGTGGAGATCGTTATAACGTGTGTCAGTAATTCGATCCACAAAAGACTGCTTAACTTCCTCTGTTCCTGAACAGCCTGTAGTAGTAGCAACAGAAAGTTTCTCAAGAACTGGACAGTTAGTGCTACACGCAGTACCATCAGTATATTCTGCCCAAGTATTATCAACTAGTTTAAAAGCATCATAGTCTTTTGTGCTATTAGAAACACATTGCCATGGCCAAATCATTTGGGAGGCATTATACCTATCAATGGCTGACAAAAGCTGTTCTGCATCAGAACGACTGCCTGTATCCCTACCTCGATTGATTTGTTCAATCGGGTTGATAGCTGCTAGGACTGCCACTGCCAAAATACCCAAAACAGCGATAACAATCAACAACTCAATCATCGTAAAACCTTTTATTTTTTTCATTTTTTCTTATCTCACCTCCTTTCTAAAATTGGTTCACTAAATTAAACTTCGCTAACGCTCGTACAATCTCTCTCGTCAGAACTGACTCGCGAGATTGTACTTCGGCACTTCGTTTGCCTCGTATAACTTTCTTCTCAATTAAAATTGAGAAGCCAAGTTATAAATCGGCATAATCACCGAAATAATCAAAAAACCAACACCGACTCCCAATACAATCATGATAAGGGGCTCCAAAGCGGCTGTCAATCCTTTAATCGCCATGGCCGCCTCTTGTTCAAAATAAACGGAAACTTTTTGCAAAACCTCATCAATTTTACCAGTTTCTTCACCAACCGCCACCATTTGGGGAAGAATGGGGGGAAATACTTCCTCTTGGGCTAGAGCCGTTCCCAGAGGAACGCCTTTTTCTACTTTTTCGGTCACCTTCTCAAGCGCTTTCCGGTAAAGGGGGCTGGAAAAAGAATTAATGGTGATTTTTAAAGCATCAACGATCAGGACGCCAGCTCCCGCTAATAAACTTAAGGTCCGGGTGAATTCCGTTAACATCGTTTCTGTTTTCAGCTTACCAATAATCGGCATTCGAAAGGTAAGGTTATCAACTTGAGCTTTAAACTGAGGATTCTTATTCAGAATCCGTAAACCAAAAACCATACCCGCCAAAAGAACCAAACCTATATACCAATAATTAATAACAAAATCTGAAATAGCTAACATGATTCTGGTTGTCACCGGCAATTCAGCCTGAAACTCTTCATAAATCGTCATCATTTGGGGAATAACAAAAACAATCATTATCGCCCCCACTCCAAGCATGCCGGTAACCACAATGGCCGGATAAATCATCGCCCCTTTTATTTGACGTTGAAATTCTCTTTTTTTCTCCAGGTTATCAGCTAATCGAGCTAAGACTTTATCCAAAGAACCCACCGCTTCACCAGCACTAATTAAGGCAATATAAACCTGGTCAAAAACATGAGGATATTTTTCCATTGCCTTGGCTAAAGTACCACCCGCTTCTACCTCTCGTCTAATCCCGGCCACCACCTTACCCATGGATGGTTTTGCCTGTCTCTCCAAAATATCCAGAGCCGCGGTTATTTGAAGCCCAGCCGTTACCATCGTTGATAATTGACGGGTAAAGTTAACCAAATCAGACGTTGTCACCCGGCTGATAATTGGTCCTGCTTGAGCTAATAAACTTTTGCGAAAAGGAGTAATTGAGATAACTAAAAAGCCTTTT
Organism: uncultured Gammaproteobacteria bacterium; assembly: GCA_964585895.1. Taxonomy (GTDB): domain Bacteria; phylum Patescibacteriota; class Microgenomatia; order PFEM01; family JAHIFH01; genus CAZPFP01. The sequence continues at coordinate 173 of CAZPFP010000067.1, read as the reverse complement.
TCCTGAAGAATTTTGGCGGCTTGTCTTTCCTCTCTGGCTTCTACCACTCCTGTGACTGTCTTACCCTTTTTATCTTTAGCTTTATAATTAAACTTTTTCATTTTGAGTTTACGAAAAACAAGCTTGTCTTATTTCGAGCTCCTGCGAGAAACAAGGTACTCCTTATTTTGAGT
>CAZPFP010000066.1:0-2087 GCA_964585895.1 uncultured Gammaproteobacteria bacterium | reverse complement strand
AAAACCGAAGGAATTATCCTCAAGCGGATTAACTATGGAGAAGCCGACCGCATCCTCACCATTTATACCAAACACTACGGCAAAATTCGGGCTTTGGCTAAAGGAGTGAGGCGGATTACCAGCCGTCGGGGAGGGAACGTTGAGCTTTTTAATCAAGTGACCCTTTTTCTTTACAAAGGCAGGAATTTAGATATTCTTACTGAAGCTCAAGTAATTGATACCTTCAAATCATGGCGTCAGGATTTGAAAAAAGTGGCCAAGGCTTACTATTTTTGTGAACTGATTGATAAGTTAACTCCCGATGAACAAGCTAATCAAGTCGTTTTTCAGCTCCTAAGTAGTTATCTTGGGAAAATAGGCACGGCTAGCTTGCCAGAGCTAACCAGGAGCTTTGAAGAAACTCTTTTAATAGAGCTAGGCTTTGGCGTGCCCACTGAGCTTAAAAGAAGCTCTGGAAGCCTAAAGGATTATATTGAGTCGATTACCGAGAAAAAACTCAACAGCCAAGAGATTGCCAAGGAACTTGATTGACTTCCTGCTCAGAAATAAGCTAAGATTAACCATATATGGCAGATTTGATGAATAAAATTGTAAGTCTCAGCAAGAGAAGGGGATTTGTTTTTCCTTCCTCGGAAATCTATGGGGGAATCGGCGGCTTTTGGGATTTTGGACCCTTAGGAGTGGCCTTAAAAAATAACCTGAAAAACTGGTGGTGGCAAAAGATGGTTGAAGAGCGTGATGATATTTATGGTCTCGACTCAACCATTATTCATAATCCCAAAGTTTGGGAGGCTTCCGGACATATCCTTTCCTTTACTGATCCCTTGCGGGAATGTAAGTCTTGCCACCAGCGCTTTCGAGCCGACCATTTAAAAGGGGATAAGTGTCCGGAATGTGGAGGTAAATTAGCCGAAGTTAAGCAGTTTAACTTAATGTTTGAGACTTATGTAGGGGCGGCTAAAGAGACAGCCAATAAGGCTTATCTTCGCCCGGAAACCTGCCAGGGGATTTTTATTAATTTTGCTAATGTAGTCGATACGGTTCAACCCAAAATTCCTTTTGGGATTGCCCAGATTGGCAAAGGGTTTAGAAATGAAGTTACTTTCGGCAATTTCATTTTCAGAGATAGAGAATTTGAAATGATGGAATTAGAATATTTTGTTAAGCCTGGCGATGACGAGAAATGGTTTGATTATTGGTTAAAACAAAGAAAAAAGTGGTTTCTTGATTTGGGCGTAGACAAAAAGAAACTGCGCTTTTTCGAACACCCCAAAGAATCTTTGGCTCATTATTCTAAAAGAACCGTAGATATTGAATATCAATTTCCTTTTGGTTGGGGAGAGCTAGAGGGGATTGCCAACCGAACTGATTTTGATTTGAAAAATCACGCCAAGTTGTCAGGCAGGGATTTACAATTTCAAGATGAAAAAGGGAAAAAGTTTTATCCTTGTGTAGTCGAACCTTCTTTAGGAGTTGAAAGAGCGGTTTTAGTACTATTATTAGATGCTTATCAAGAAGAAAAGAATAAACAAGGTGTTCGAGTAGTTTTAGCCCTCAATCCCCGTATTTCCCCCTATAAAGCAGCCGTTTTCCCACTTTTGGCTAACAAATCAGAACTGGTTAAGGAGGCTCGTCAAGTTTATGAATTGCTTAAACCAAATTTCACCACTGCCTGGGATGACCGTGGTAATATCGGTAAGCGCTATTTGTCTCAAGATGAAATTGGAACTCCTTGGTGTGTGACAATTGATCATCAAACCCTTAAGGATAAAACCGTTACCGTTCGCGACCGGGACACGATGAAGCAGGAAAGAATAAGGGTTGACAAATTAGTGGGATTATTTCAAGATAGATTAAAGAGATGAAGAAGAACTATATTGTTATCCTTGCCGTTGTTGGCATTATTTTAATTTTAGGGGGAGGATTTTTGTTTTGGCACAGCCGAAGCGCCAAAGAGCCATCTACAACTCTTGAGCCGGAGGGAGTTTTGATTGAAACCTCTTTGTTAGAGCGTCCCTATAGTACTCTTACTACCAGTAGCGATGGCCATTGGCTGACAATTGAGGTTACTCGGATTCAAGACGCAG
>CAZPFP010000065.1:0-2308 GCA_964585895.1 uncultured Gammaproteobacteria bacterium | reverse complement strand
AGGTTCATCAAATCACCCTTTAGAGCTTAAAAAATACCTGAAAAAGGCAATTGAAACCCAATTAAAAGGCAATTTTTCCTTAGTTGAGTCTCTTTCTGCCTGCCCAACTAATTGGCGCACTAATGCCCCGGAAACAATTAAAAGAATGGAAGAGTTAGCAAGGATTTTTAGCCTGGGAGAACTTACATAAATGAAAATTCTAATTGCCGGCGAAGGTGGTCAAGGCGTCCAAACAATCGCTAAGATTTTGGCTAAATCGGCTTTTTTGGAAGATAAGGAGGTAACTTATATTCCTAATTTTGGGGTGGAGCAACGGGGCGGGGCATCAATTGCCTTTGTGACTATTCAGACAGCACCCATTCATTATCCGAAATTCAAAGAGGCTGACATTCTGGCGATTTTAACGGAAAAGGTGTTATCCAGAGTTAAACAGCATCAAGGCAAGAAAACAAAATTACTGAAAAATACTTCCAATTTAGCTTTGTTGAAAAATATTGTTGAAGAATCTAAAATAGTCAAGCCGGAAACAATTGAAGAAGTTACCAATAAAGCTTTGGCAGGAAAGACAAAACAATGAAGAATTTTACTCCTAAGACAACCAAAGTAAAAACAGGTTCTTGGACCGTTTTTCCAGAATTATGCAAGGGTTGTGGCCTTTGTTTAGCCAAATGTCCGGTTAAAGCCTTGGTTTTTGGCAAGGAAAAAGGCCTTGGTGGAAAACCAATTCCAAAAGTCATTGCGGAAAAGTGTAATTTATGTCAAACTTGTGAAGTTAACTGTCCGGAAATGGCCATTAGAGTAGACAAAGTTTAAGTAGAATTATGTTTAATCTAGAACATTTAATATTAACGATAGGCTATTTAGGTCTTTTTTTTATTATTTTTGCTGAATCGGGCTTGCTATTCGGCTTTTTCTTTCCCGGCGACAGTCTTTTAATAACGGCTGGTTTATTAGCTTCTCGCGGTTTTTTAGACATCTATACTCTTATCATCACCGCTATTATTGCCGCTATTCTTGGTGATACGGTCGGGTACTGGTTTGGTAAAGTAACCGGGCCGAGAATTTTTAAAAGAGAAGACTCACTGTTATTTCATAAAAAAAACATTATTAAGGCAAATGAGTTTTACAAGAAACATGGTGGGAAAACGATTATCCTTGCCCGTTTTTTACCGTTTATTAGGACTTTTGCTCCGATTGTGGCTGGCGTAGGGGAAATGAAGTATAAGCGCTTTTTATCCTTTAATGTCTTTGGGGGTATTTTTTGGGTTTTGGCCACCACCCTAGGTGGCTATCTGCTGGGCAATGTCATCCCCAATATTGAACAGTATTTTCTGATTATAATCTTAATCATTATCTTTGCTTCTGCTTCGCCTGGACTCTATCACTTCTGGAAGGATTATCGCCAACCAGTTTGGGTAAAGTTAAAGAAAAAATTGGGAAGAAGCTAAAATCTCCTAATCACACCCACGACTTTGCCTTGAATCTTGACGTTTTTCGCAAAAATAGGTGACATTTTGGCGTTGGCCGGTTCCAAGCGAATTCTGGTGGCTTCTTTAAAAAACCTTTTTAAGGTGGCAAAACCATTTTCCATGATGGCGACGACAATTTCCCCGTTATTAGCCGTTTCTTTTTGCTCAATAATCACATAATCGCCATCAAGGATACCTTCTTCAACCATCGAATCACCTTTAACTTGTAAAACAAAGGCTCGTTTCTTGCCGGTTAATAGAGAAGGGGAGATATGAATTGAGTCATTAGGGTCGGTATAAGGCTCAATGGGCTTGCCGGCGGCAATAAAACCCATGATTGGTAATTCAATCCCTTTGGTTAACTGACCAAGATTTTTATCAGTCAATTCAATCCCTCGCACTGAACCCTCATAGCGCTTAATTACCCCTTTCTTCACCATGGCTGTCAAATGTTCATGGACCGTGGCTAAAGAGGAAACGCTAATCGCCTCAGCAATTTCCGTTAAAGTCGGTGAAAAACCATTTTTTTGAATATATTGAGAAATAAAGTCAAGAATTTGTTTCTGGCGTTTATAAAGAGTGACTGGCATCTTTCCCTAAGAATACCCGAAGAAAAAAACCTTGTCAAGGGGGAAAATGAAGATGGGGGCTGGGGAGAGATCGGACGAGAGGGTTCTAGAACCCCTGTAATTTTCATCCTGTTTTTCTCTCCCCGGCGGTTCAGCTTTCGCTCTTTTCTAAGTCTGTCCTTCCTGTCCCGCATTCGTGTTTCTCGAAGCATGAGTCGCAAAAAGTCATGAAACATGAATTGCAGGCATAGATTGGCTCATTAGGACAAC
>CAZPFP010000064.1:0-2406 GCA_964585895.1 uncultured Gammaproteobacteria bacterium | reverse complement strand
AGTCAACAGTGGGTTGAATGTTTTCAATATTTCATTAGATGGGGCGAGACGAATAACACACGATAACTTGCGTGGAAAAAAAGGGGCGCAATTACAAGCAATTAGGGCATTAAAATTGACGAGGAAAGCAAGAAGTGATAAGCAGACGCCAGTGATCTATATAAATACTGTCGTCATGGAGCCCAATGTTGACGAATTAGTTGCTTTAGCCAAGTTGGCCAAAAAAGAGAAGCTTGATGGTATCCGCTTTCAAGCTCTAGAATCAAAACATCTTTTTGGGACAGAGAAATATAACTCTACTTGGTTCAAAAACAATCCCTTGTGGCCCAAGAACCCTGAAAAACTGGCGAAAGTTCTAGATAAATTAGTCCAATTGAAAAAACAAGGATGGCCTATTAAGAATGGTTACAGAGAGCTTGACGATTTAAAGCTTTATTACCGAAATCCTCTGGAGATTGCCAAGAGATATCAGTTTTGTTTTACCGGAGTGAGGAATTTTAGTATTGATAGTACTGGTAAAGTGAAACTTTGTTTTGGCATGAAACCAGTGGGCGATGTTTTAAAACAAAAACCTAGGGAGATCTGGCACGGAAAAGAGGCGAGTGAATTGAGAGGAAAAATTAGGTTATGTCAACGCTATTGCCGCATCTTACCTTGTAACAAAAGAGAAGAACCGAGGCAATTAATCAACGCCTTTTTTAAAGGACTAGCTTCTTAAATGGCTAAAAAACGAGTAAGTGTCATTATTTGTGCTAAAAACGAATTTTTGACTCTTGCTGAAGTTATTAAAAAAGTCAAGCGTTACGCTGATGAGATTTTGGTTATTGATGGACATTCCAGGGATGGAAGCCGCCAAATTGCTAAAGACTTGGGTTGTAAGGTCTTTCTTGACAACGGGAAAGGAAAGGGGGCAGCAATTAGATTGGGAATTAGTAAAGCTCAAAGTGATATTCTCGTCTTTATCGATGCTGACGGTTCTCATGAACCAAAAGACATTCCTAAATTGATTAAACCTATCAAGGATGAAGGGGTTGGTTTGGTTGTTGCTTCACGGGGAAGAGGGGGGAGCGATGAGCTCCATGGCGACTTTGAGAAGTTATTGAGATTAATTGGGAGTACAATTATCACTCTGGTTATTAATCAACGTTTTGGTGTTGAATTAACCGATTCCCAAAATGGCTTCAGGGCAATTAGAAAAAAGGTAGCTCGAAACCTGGATCTTGAAGAAAATATCACTACTGCTGAGCAAGAGATGATTATGAAGGTTTTAAAAAAAGGATACAAGACGGCAGAGATTCCTAGTCATGAATACGCTCGGAAAACTGGGGAATCACACATTAACCTTTTAACCATGGGGCCAAGATATGTTTGGTGTTTAATAAAAAATATTTTTTAAAATGAGACAAATTGTTTTTACAAAAAATATCTTTCTGTCTAATTTTAAGGGATTAAATTCTTCCTACAAATTAACCTTTGCTCTGACTTATCAATGTAATTTAAAATGTAAAATTTGCCAAATCTGGAGAAAAAAAAGGAAAGAAGAATTATCAACGACGGAGATTGAAAAATTTTTCAAAACCAATAATTTTTTTAATTGGATTGATTTAACTGGAGGGGAAATTTTCTTGAGAACTGATTTAATAGAGATTGTCAAAGCAATTTTAACAAATTGTAAAAACCTTTATTTACTCCATTTTCCCACTAATGGATTTTTAACTAAAAAAATTATTACTGATACAGGAAGTATCCTTAAACTAAACCCGCATAAATTAATTGTCACTATTTCTCTTGATGGACCTAATAACTTACATGACGAACTTCATGGCACAAAAGGCAGTTGGAAAAGGGCAATTGAGACGTATGAAAGACTTAAAAAATTAAAAAACAAGAATTTTGAGGTTTATTTAGGAATAACGCTTTCAAAATACAATTTAAATTCAGTTGATGAAGCAGTTAAGGAAGTCCAAGCGTTTATTCCTGGCGTTTCTTATAATGACTTCCACATAAACATCGCCCAGACCTCAAAACATTTTTATAAAAATGTTGGAATAGATTTGGGGATTGATAAACGGGTCATTAAGGAAGTCGAAAAATTCAGGGGAAAAAAGAAAAGAAAGTTCTCTGGGACTCAATTTCTAGAAACTAGATACCAAAAGTTAATCCCAAAGTATATTAAAACAGGCAAATCGCCTCTTCCTTGTCGGTCTTTATCTGCCTCCGTTTTTATTGATCCCTACGGCAATGTTTATCCCTGTGCGATTTGGGATAAAAAGATTGGCAATCTAAAAGACTTCGATTTTGATTTGAAGAAAATCTGGAACTTGAGTAAAGTAAAAAAGATAAGGAAAAAAATAGTTAACGAGCAATGTCCTGGCTGTTGGACTCCTTGCGAGGCCTACCAAACTA
>CAZPFP010000063.1:0-2440 GCA_964585895.1 uncultured Gammaproteobacteria bacterium | reverse complement strand
AAAAACCTTAAAGACTTTGTCGGTCAAAAACATTTAGTGGGCAGAGGAGGGATTGTTAAAAAATTAATCAAGTCTGACCAATTACCTTCAATGATTTTCTGGGGGCCACCTGGCTCTGGTAAAACCACCCTTGCCCAAGTCATCGCCAACACCACCAAAAGTCATTTTTCTTCTAACTCGGCGGTGACAACCACTTTAGCCGACGTTAGAAAAATCGTCCAAGAAGCCAAAGAAAGATTAGACGCTTATCACCAAAAAACAATTTTCTTTTTAGACGAAATCCATCGTTTCAACAAAGCCCAACAGGACGCTTTTCTACCTCACGTTGAAAAGGGAACGATTATCCTTATCGGCGCCACCACCGAAAACCCCAGTTTCGAAGTTATCGGCCCCCTTTTATCAAGGAGTCGGGTTTTTGTACTCAACCAACTTGAAGAAGAAGAACTAAAAGTGATTGTTAATAGGGGATTAAAAGAATTAAAAGCAAAGATAGAACCCAAAGCGCTTGATTTTGTTATCCAGGTCTCAAACGGAGACGCCAGAATTGCTCTCAATGCCATTGAAATCGCCAGTTCACTCATTCGAAGTGGTCAAAAGATTTCACTTCAATTAATTAAAGAGGTCTTTCAGAAGCAATCCTTACTTTATGACAGAATGGGGGACGAGCATTACAATACTATCAGTGCCTTTATCAAAAGTATGAGAGCCAGTGACCCTGACGCCGCCCTTTATTATTTAGCCCGGATGGTCGAAGCCGGTGAAGACCCGCTTTTCATTGCCAGGCGAATGGTGATATTCGCTAGCGAAGACGTTGGCATGGCTCAACCCACTGCTCTAGTAGTCGCTAACGAGGTTTTTCGGGCTTGCGAAACGATTGGTTATCCAGAATGTGCCATTAATCTTGCTCATGGAGTTGTTTATCTTGCCCAAGCCCCTAAAAACAGAAGCGCCTACAATGGACTACGAGCCGCTCAGGAGGATGTCAAAAAACACGGCAATCTGCCCATTCCTTTAGAAATTCTTAATGCGCCTACGAAACTAATGAGTAAGCTAGGTTATGGTAAAGGCTACGAGCCATATCCCAAAAACAAGTCCTTATTGCCAAAGAAATTAGGAGGAAAGAAATATTACAAAAAATAATAATTATGCTAAAATAAGAACCAGCGTTTCGCGCTGAACCTTGTTTCTCGCAAGCTCGAAAGAAAACCATGGAACAATATTTTAATAATCCTATCCTTCTAGTCATCATCCTTGCTTGGTCCATGTTCTGGAAAGGCTGGGCTCTTTGGCGAGCGGCCAAACGTGACCAAAAATATTGGTTCATTGCCCTTTTAATTGTCAACAGTCTGGGTATCTTGGAAATTGTTTATCTCTATTGGTTCTCCAAGAAAAAAGACTTAATAGAAAGAATTAAAAATTTTCTACCTTGGATAGAATAAATTCTTCGCTGGGAAAAAAGATAAAACTTCTTGACACCGCTTTTCCATTTAACATAACATTAGACTATGGGAGATAAAGAAGGAGAGGTTCCAAGAAATTCGAAAGAGGTTTATCCAAAAAACACTTCTCCAGAAATGAGAGAAGTGATAGACAAAACAGAAGAACTTCTGAGAAGACAGGCTAAAATAAAAAGAGAAAACGACGAAAACAGCGTTGCTTTCAGATTTGAAGAAGCAAGAGGAACCGCCCAACTGCTTATTTTCCCAAAAGAAGGAGACAGAGCCCTAGTGAGATATTTTGTTAAAAAGGGCGGTTCCGGTGGAACCATCCATCTTTTTGAATCAAATGGAACGAAATGTGTTTATTGGCCAGAAGATAAAAATGTCAATTTTGTTAATTTTGATGAAGATGAAGCCATCCCTTCTATTCTTACAATTGAATCTGAAAAAATAACTATTACTTCATATCCTTCTTTGATTAGAAAATAAAAAAATTTGGCACTTATACTGTGAAGACAAAGAATTGAAAGGCTGATTAAATAGTGTTACAATCTGCCTTGACATGCCAACCACTGCTCGACCTAAAAAGACGGATATTGAAATTCTGAAAGAAAGAACCTATAAAGCATACAAAAACATTGGCTCTTTATGGTGCCCGGCCGTAAAAGATAATATTGTCTTTAACAGATATGGTTGGATCCATCTGTCTTTTAAAAGAAACGGTCACAGAAGGAGTCCTGGAGACCTAAAACTAAGACATTATTTGTTTATTGAAGACGTTCGCTGGGTAGTTCAGAACTCCAAGATTGCTATATTGACCTTTGGGTCGGTAACTTCCAAGAGTGGAATAACAAGGAAAACAAGATATTACGAACTCGCTTGTCTAAATAAAGGTAAGAAGAAACCTACTTCGGTAATTTTAAGAAAAATAGGAAAAAAGGGTAAGCTTCATTATTACAGTGTGAGGAGAACAACAGGTAAAATTAAAAGAGCCCTCAAAA
>CAZPFP010000062.1:0-2499 GCA_964585895.1 uncultured Gammaproteobacteria bacterium | reverse complement strand
TAGCATCCTGAAAGGTTCAACCAAGACCAAAACAGCCACTTTAGTTAAGCAAAATGGCGATTATGCCATGAATGTAATGACGAGAATGATCAGAAATGCCAAGGGAATTGTAGGATTTGTCCCAGAAAACTATCCCGGTCCTGAAATTACCATTGATAATCCTGATGGAGAGACCACAATTTTTCTTTGTGATTCCAATGATGATGGTAGTCTTGCTTCAAATAGTGCTAGTTTAATGAGTAGTCAGGTTAAAGTTAGTGATTGTTCTTCAGTTTTTAATATTCAATATGATGAAGAAGGATTAGAACCAGACGTAGTGACGATTGACTTTACTTTAAGCACTGGAGATTTGGGTCGTCCTGAAGAAGAGGCATCAATGAGATTTAAGACAACCGTGATTTTAAGAAATATTGCCGAAGATTAATATTAGCTCCGATTTGACAGTTAACTGTCAATATCATTAGAATATATAGAGGTGAAGAAAAAACTAAATTCAGGTCAAGCTTTGTTAATTATTCTCCTGATTATGGCCGTGGGTTTGACTATTGGTTTGGCCGTGGTTTCTCGTTCAGTCACTGATATTCGTATTTCTCAGGAGCAAGAGGAATCATCAAGAGCTTTCTCCGCCGCAGAAGCAGGCTTGGAGCATCTTTTAGCAGGTGGAAGTCCAGGCGATTTACCCTCTTTTGGAGATTTTAATATTGGTGTTGATACAAGAAGTCTTGGCGGTGAGGGTAAGACCAGTTTTGTTTTTCCCAAAGAAATTAAAGCGGGTAATATCCAAACCGTTTGGTTAGTGGACCATACCGAGGGAGGAGATTTGGGGAGTGAATTTTACAGCGGCAATAATCTTACTTTTTACTGGGGAAATGAGAATGTTGATGACGGCAGTGATATTTGTCCCGCTTTAGAAGTAGTTATTATTTATAAGGACGGTGCCGGTAAGTTTCAGTCCAGAAGAGTTGCTTTTGACCCTAATAATGGTAGAGTTGCCAGTAATGATTTTACCTTAATTAGTAAAGCCAGTTATCCTTTAGAGGACAAGACATTTGCCTTTAAGGCAGATTTCACTGATAATGAAGAAGGAACATTATTTCCTACGGGCGAAGAGCTTTATGCGATAAGAATAAAGCTCTTATATAATGTTGATGGAGCGCATATTTTAGGTGTCCAAGGAAACGCAGATTTACCTCTCCAAGGTCATTGCTATCAAGTGACGGCTATCTCGCAAGCAGAAACAGGTATCAGTAGTAAAGTAGAACAGTGTCAGCTATATAAAGCACCACCGGCTATTTTTGACTACGTTTTATTTAGTGAGGAAAATTTAAGTAAGTAAATCTGCCCACCCTAAAATTCGCCCCTGACGAATTACGGGTAGGCGCGATATCCTGAAAGGACAATTAGCGCCATGGAATTTTTTGGTTTAGACATCGGTTCACATAATCTTAAGGTTGTTCAGTTGGCTAAAAGTGGCAAGGAATATCGTCTGGTTGCTTTTGGCTCAGTGCCCTCAACCAAGAAAGGTTTAGCCTCCGAAGCCGAGACCGACCTAACGGCTTTAGCAGAAGCGATTAAAAAACTTCATCAAGGGACAAAAATTACTACTAAAAACGTTACCACTGCTCTCCCTCAGGATCAAGTTTTTACTCGGACAGTTAATTTACCGCCTTTGTCAGAAGAGGAGTTAAGATCAGCCATTAAGTGGGAGGCAGAACAATATGTTCCCATTCCCTTAGAAGAAGTGACTATTGCCCATCAAGTAGTTGGTCAAATTAAAGTTAATGGTCGGCAGAAAACTCAAGTTCTAATCGTGGCGGCGCCTAAAAGATTAATTAATAAAACTTTAAAAGTTCTTAAAACAGCCGGTTTAAATACGGTTGGCTTGGAAACAGAAATCATCGCTATGGCAAGAAGTCTGGTTCCTTCAGGAGGAGAAATGGCTTTGGTGGTTGATTTAGGTGCCGAAGCCACAGATATGGCCGTTGTGGAAAATGGCTTAGTTGTTTTTTCTCGCTCGATCTCAACTGCAGGAGAAGCTCTTACTCGAGCGGTAGCTTCCAGTTTGGGATTAGACCCAACCCAAGCAGAAGCTTACAAAAAAGCCTATGGAGTTGATCCCAAGAAGTTGGAGGGTAAGGTCAGCCAAGCAATTGGGCCAATTCTTGATGTAGTTGTCAAGGAGATTGAGAAAACAGTTGAATATTATCGAACTGAGACAACGAAAACAGTCAGGCGAGTCATCTTGAGCGGCGGTACCGCCGGATTGCCGGAAGTAGTAAACTTAATGGCGTCCAAATTAAGTATGGAAATCCAGGTTGGTGACCCGTTTGACCAAGTTCAGAGCGATGAGATGCTGAAGAAACGACTGGTTCAAATTCAAACTTCTTTGTATGCGGTTGCCGTTGGTTTATCAATGAAGGATTTAGGTTAATGGCTGTTCAGAGTATCAATCTTCTTCAACCAGACGAGCTGAGTTCCGCTGAAAAAAAAGGAGCTTTT
>CAZPFP010000061.1:0-2673 GCA_964585895.1 uncultured Gammaproteobacteria bacterium | reverse complement strand
TTGTTAAGCGAGAGCTGGCCGGTCATGCCTATCCCAGAGAAATTGAGTTTATTGATAAGCTGCCGAAAACACGTTCGGGCAAGATTATGAGAAGACTACTCAAAGCAAGGGAATTGGGTTTACCTGAAGGTGATATTTCCTCTGTAGCTGAGTATTGACATACTTCCTATAGTCAGTTATTATAAAAATGTATGGCTGAAAGAGAAAGAGAAATAATTTCCCGATCAGACGCAGAAAGACAGGTTCAAGAGATTGAAACCTCATTCTTTGGCACTTTAGAAAAATTTGGAGGTATTGTGGTTGAAGCAGGTAAAAAAGACGGTTCTGGAGAACCCTTTACAGAAGAAAGAGTGAAAAAAATAAGAACAACAATTAATGAAGCCTCTTGGGCGATATTAAGGGATATTTACGAAATTGCTGAAGATCTCCCTGCTTAGTCAAATTCTAAAAAGAAAAGTCAATTCTCCTTTGGGTTTCTTTTTCTCAAAATGTTCAATCAATTGACTCACTTTTTCTCTCTTAATTTCTTCGTGAACCTTGGTTAGCTCCCGACAAATGACGATTTCGATATCACCTAAAACTTCTTTTATATTCTTCAGGCTTTTTAATAACCGATGAGGCGACTCAAAAATAATAATCGTTGTTTTAGCGGGCAAAGATTCTAAAATCTTTTTCCTCTTTCCCTGTTTCTTTGGTAAAAATCCTAAAAACAAAAATTTATCAGTCGGCAAGCCAGAGGAGACTAGGGCAGTGAGAATGGCTGAAGCTCCGGGAATTGCTTCTACCTTAATACCTTCTTTAATACACTCCCGAACCAATTTAAAACCAGGGTCGGAGACCAGGGGCGTTCCGGCATTGGAAACCAGAGCCACGTTTTTTCCCTCCCTCAGATATTTAATAATCTGAGGAATTCTCATCTGCTCATTTTCCTCATAAAAAGAAATTAGACGGATATTTCCACCCTTTATGAGGTCTGACCTCCCGACAGGTCTGACCTCCTTGAGGAGGAAACCGGTTTTTCTGGTGTCTTCGCAGGCAATAATATCCACTTCACTCAGAATTCTTTTGGCTCGAAGGGTAATGTCTTCAAGATTACCTATCGGAGTTGACACTAAATAGAGGATACCCATACAATGAATGATACTATATGGACAAACAATTTTTAATGGGCAACTATGTTTTGGCTAATGCCGCTAAGGATACTGGTGCCAAGATAATGTTCGGTTACCCGATTACTCCAGCTTCAGAAATTTTAGAAAAATGGGCCCTTTTTTGCTCTAAATCAAAGGGAATTTCTTATCTTCAAGCCGAAGATGAGATGGCGGCCGGTTTTGGGATGATTGGCGCTTGCCTGGCTGGTGTGCCTGCTTTTACGGCCACGGCTGGTCCGGGTAATGTTTTAATGCAGGATGCTTTCTCGATGGCTGAAGCTTTAAGAGTGCCGACGGTGGCGATGATTATGCAAAGAGGCGGCTTATCCACCTCAACGGTTATTTATTCCCAAGAAGAAGTCAGGCTAACTTGTTTTGGCGGCAATGGCGAGGGTTTCAGGATAGTTTATTCAACCGCAAACCTACAGGAGCTTTACGATTACACTTTCAAGGCTTTTGAAATAGCTTGGCAATATCGCTTTCCTACCTTTCTTCTGGCTGATGGCTATCAAGCCAAAATGATGGGTAAAGTGACCATGAAGGGAACCAAAAAAGTAAAAGCCGAACCAATTCTTAAAAAAGACGTTAACCTGCGTAATTGCTTCAATCGTGAAGAAGAAATTAACGAAATTATTAATAATTATCGAAAGGAATACCAAAAGGTTCGTGCTGAGATTGAAGAAGATGAGAGTTACCAAACCAAAGGAGCCAAAATCATTCTCATTGCCCATGGAATCGTGGCCGCGGCAACCAAATCAGCCGTGGATATGCTTAGAAAAAAGAAGATTGCTGTTGGCCTGTTTCGGCCAATCACTTTAAGACCTTTCCCTGCTCAGGCGGCGATTAAGGCCCTTAAACGAGCAGAAAAAATTGTTGTTCTTGAATCAGCCGAAGGCCAACTGGCAAATTTACTAAAAGATGAGGTTCTTTTGCCCACCCCTTTAATTGAATATTACAAACCGGCAATGGGTTTTACACCGGAAGAAATTTACAATGAAATCACCAAAATTTCCTGATTGTTTTAAGATTGAATCAAAGCCAAATAAATTTTGTCCTGGATGCGGGCATTCTATTGCTCTAAATATGCTTGGGCAAGTGATTGACGAAATGGGCATGGCTGATAAAACTGTTTTCATGGTTGATATAGGCTGTTCTCTCTTGGCTTGGGATTTTTTTGATTTAGCCACCACCCAGACGCATCACGGCCGGACTATTCCTACGGCGGTGGGCTTTAAAATGGCTAACCCTGAAAAAATCGTCATCGCTTATGTTGGCGATGGCGGAGCTTATGCGATTGGTTTGCAGCACACGATTACGGCCGCGATGAGAAATAACCCGATTACCACTATTGTTATTAATAACACTCTTTATGCCATGACCGGCGGCCAGTTGGCGCCAACCACCGTGGAAAACGAAATTACCACCACTACGCCCACCGGAAAAAAGAAACAGCAGGTTGGTAGAACTTTTCATGGACCGGAAATTCTTTCTTGGATAACTGATAAAAATGCTTATTTAGCCC
>CAZPFP010000060.1:0-2704 GCA_964585895.1 uncultured Gammaproteobacteria bacterium | reverse complement strand
AGCTATTGATATAGCTAAGGAAAATCTTGAACTTCTAAAGCACTTTGAAGAAATTCTTTTAAAAACAGCTTATGGTCAAGCCTTGGATATTAGTTATGAACTTAAAGAAAAAGTTGGAAAAAAAGATATTTTTAAGATTCATCAATATAAGACGGCTGGTTATACGATTACGGGGCCATTGCAGTATGGCACTTTGTTTGCGGGAGTGGACAAGAAACAAATTAAAAAGATAGAAAATTATGGTTTACCCATAGGAATCGCTTTTCAGCTGCGAGACGACGAGCTGGGTCTTTTTGCCGATGAAAAAATTCTGGGTAAACCAATTGGAAGCGATGTCAAACAAAACAAAAACACCCTTCTTCATTTAAAAGCTTTGGAATTAGCTAAGGGCAAGGAGAAAAGATTCATTAAAATTGCTTACGGGAATAAAAACTTAACAAGAAAAGAGCTAAATCAAGTAAGAAAAATTACCCAAGAGTCAGGTGCTTTGGCTTATTCACAAAAATTAGCAAAAAGATTAGTGAAGCAAGGAAAAGGATGTATTTTCCAGATAACTAAAAATCGTAAGTTAGCCACAATTTTGGCCAATATGGCAGATTTTATGATTGAGCGAGAAAGTTAAGCGTGCTAGAATAAAGGGCTGTGGATAGAAAGACTTCTCAAATAAAACTAGATTCCAAAAGAATTCCTAAACACATTGGCATTATTATGGATGGCAATCGGCGCTGGGCCGCCAAAAAGGGCTTGACTGCGATTCAGGGACACGAAGCCGGAGTTCAGGCGCTGGTCAAGATTGTTGAGCATTGTCTGGAATTAGGGGTAGAAACTTTAACTATTTATGCCCTATCAACCGAAAATTGGCGGAAAAGAGCCAAAAAGGAAGTTGAGGGGATTTTTAGCCTTCTTGTTAGAGCCGTTGCCGAAAAAAAGGAAGAATATAAGAAAAAAGGAGTGAAATTAGCGATTTTAGGCAACTTTCAAGCCTTCCCAAGAAAGGTAGTCCGGGCGATTGAAGAGATGATGTCGATTGTCAAAACCCACGAGCGTTTAAAGGTTAATGTGGCTTTGAATTATGGCGGGCGGGATGAGATTTTAAGAGCAGTTAAGAAAATTGCCGACCAAAAAATCTCCCCCAAAAAAATTAACGAGAAAATGTTTGGCAAACTTCTTTATACCAACGATACGCCTGACCCTAATTTGATTATCCGCACCGGAGGGCAGGTGAGATTATCTAATTTTCTCCTTTGGCAGGCTTCTTATTCTGAGCTCTATTTTACCGATACTCTTTGGCCAGATTTTAGCCCGGCTAAATTAGATAAAGCGATTGTTGAGTATCAAAAAAGAACAAGACGCTTTGGGGGAGGCAAATTTGAAGTTTACAAAAGGTCCGCTAAAAAATCTTCAGGTTGAAAATAACTTCCATAATCTGGACAAGCCAATAAGCCACGAAGATAATCACAAAACCAATGACGCCATTAGTCAGTTTTCCTTTGGCTGATTCTATTTTCTTCGGATCGCCGGCAGAAGTTAAAAGCCCAAACCCGGCCATGAGAAGAAGACCAAAAAGTAATAACCCGGCTAGAACGAAGATATAAGGCAGAAGAGCAGAGATAATGTCTCCCAAAGTTAGATCCGCCTTTGCTACTAACGCTTCACTAGGAAAGACGCTGTTAATTAATGCCTGAAAGTCAACTGCTTGAGCTAAAAGTTTAGTGTTCATGGTGTGCCAAAACCCGGAATTTTTAAGATTTGAACGCCTATCAATTGTAACAAAAAGATAGAAAAGATAATCATAAGTAAACCAACAATAGCCGAGGTAAGGATTTCCTTTCCAGTTTGTAACCTCTTGGGATCACCGGTAGAGAGAATAATTAGCATTCCGCTAAAAATTATAAGAAGGGTAGCGATTCCCCCTGCAATACCAATGGCTGATTTTAAAACCCAGGTAATGAATTCGCTGGGATCGCCAGTGTTGATGCAGCCAAGGGCGGTCCAAGAACCACCATTTATATATTTGGCACCTGGAGTGATGCAGTCTAAACAATCTTGATTTCCTTGGCAGATCTCATAAGTGCCACCAGCTGGGGATGGTTGGAGGATAGGAACTGGGACACATGTGCCCGCGCTTCGACTGAGACATTCGTTTTCAGAAATGCTAGTTGAATAACAAGGATCTGATTGGGGAGAGGGTTGGTAGCCAGCTCCACAACTTCCTGATCTTTGACATGTACCTTCTGTAACTGGCGCCGTCCTGGGCGCGGGAAAATAAGTACAAGATAGGGTGCTCGGCCCAGCACAGTTACACGGTGTGGTAGGGGTTCCAATGCATAATTCTTGTTTGAATCGGTTAGGGCAATTGAGATTTGGAGGAACACATCCCGAGTCACAGTTAATTACTTGTTGACACCCATTTGTTTGTGAATTCCATTGACAATAGGTATCGTTATCGGCCTTTGCTGCGGAAGTATTAAAAAATATTAAAAAGAAAAAAATTAATAACGAAGTGATAATTTTTTTCCAATTCATCCTCTCCAGTCTAACATAAATCTTTTTCACCAAGCAAGATATGCCACTATGATATACTTGAAAAAGAATGAAAAAGGCACGATGGTTGATTGGTTTTTTGGTTGTTTTTACTTTTTTATTTTCTTCTGTTTTGGTGGTGAGAGCTGAATGTCCGGAAAGTGATTATGATTGTCAGATT
>CAZPFP010000059.1:0-2809 GCA_964585895.1 uncultured Gammaproteobacteria bacterium | reverse complement strand
TCCCCTTATTACCTCCAAGCCGCTTTCTTCCTGGTGGGTACTTTCTGCTGGCTTTTAGCAGAAATAGTCTTCAGCGCCAGATTGCCTTTCTGGACCTCTCTTTGGGGCTGGAGTTTAGTTTTAACTAATTTCTTTGCTC
This sequence comes from uncultured Gammaproteobacteria bacterium, assembly GCA_964585895.1. Lineage (GTDB taxonomy): Bacteria > Patescibacteriota > Microgenomatia > PFEM01 > JAHIFH01 > CAZPFP01. Next base: position 2,670 of record CAZPFP010000059.1, on the reverse strand, counting down.
TACCTTTGGTTAATGCTGTCGGCCTCTTTTTAGAAGAGAGTGAAGAGAAAGACTATTTGGGGATTCTTTCCTTTGTCGCTCTCTCCTATATTATGGTTCCTTTTCAAGCCTATGCTAGTGTTAAAGGCTTCATGGAAAAAGAAGAAGGCACTTGGTTTAGAACCCCAAAAAGCGGCAAGATTACCGATATCTTTACTCGAGGCAAGTTCTACCGTTGGGTTGCCGGGATATTGCCCGGGAAGAGAGGGGTACCGGCTTACGCCGAGTCGAGCGCTAACGGCCACCCAGCCTGGCTAAACAACCCTTATCTCGCTTTGGCGACGGCTAATAATCAGTTTGATAATTTTAGGATTACCAGGGGTAGAGCTCGCTACTTAGGAAGGGCGGCGGTGGTACTGGTGGTGATTGTTTCCCTAAGTCTCAATTTTCTAGCAAGTTTAGTGCCAGTTGGTTTAGCGCCTGGGGGATGGATGCGGGTGACGACCAAGCCCGGTGAGGAGAAGGTTACTTCACTGGAGAAAGGGATAAACCTGACAGCAGAAAAAACAGACTTTCGCTCCGATGAACAACCGACGTTTTGGTTGAAAGTCGAACCTGAAAAGAATGAAGAAAATAAAATTTCTCTTGTCCAAAAGGCCCAGGCGGCCGAACAAATTAAAACCGAGGTTTTTTATAGAGGAAAAAAGGTTGATATTTCTACTACGGTTAAGCAGGATAGTGAAGGTAAATTAGCTCTTAGCCTTTCTCCTCAAAGAGAATTTAAGCCCGGTAAGTACATCTTAAAAGTTTCGTTTTCCGAAGGTGGAGTAGAGTATCAAGGAACTCAGGATTTTACCTGGGGAGTTTTAGCGATTAACACTGATAAATCGATTTACCTGCCAGACGAGGAAGCCTTTATTGGCATGGCGGTTTTAGACAATCAGGGAAAAATGATTTGCGATGCCCGGGTTAGTTTGGAAATTACTGACCCTGATGGTCAAAAAACAAATTTAACCACCGATAACGGAGAGATTAAAATAAGCGAAGAATGTGACCACTATGGCGTGACGAACTTACCCGACTATTACGCTTCCTACAAAGTTGGCAAAACAGGCGATTACCAAATGCGCTTGACCGCCAAAACGGAAAATGGCACTCACTTTATTACTGACCAATTTAAGGCTCAAGAAAGGGTTGATTTTGAAGTTAAAAGAGAAGGACCGACAAGAATCTATCCGTTGGTTGATTATGAGATGAGGATGATTGTTAAAGCTAATAAGGACTTTAGAGGTCAGGTTGTTGAAAAGGTACCAGCGGTATTTGTTCTGAGGTCCGGAAATTTTAACAGGTTTAAGATGTACGTAACGAGGAGGATACAGGAAATAATTTGGGATGTTCATTGGAAAAAAGGCGAGATATATGAACTTACATATAGATTTGATGCCCCTGATGAGAGCCCGATGTTTTATCTCCTTGGACCCTTAGAAATAGGAGCCTTTCAAGAAATCCGTCAGTGGCAGATTGCTAGCGACGCCCAGTTGGATTTTGAGGACTTTGAAGTTGATTTTGGCGATTGGACTGACCAAGGAGGCGACTGCTATTGGCAGCGGCATGTAGGTGACCTTGGTTCAAGCAGCACAGGGGCAGATTATGACCATACCTATGGAGATGATACTCATTATAAAGTAAGTGTCGAATGTTCAAGTAGTGTTTGCCAAGGCAGTGATACAGAAGCTGACCTGGAGAGCATTACTTATAATGCCGATACTTATGCCATCAGTGTTTCTTTTTGGTATCACATGTATGGGAGTGGTATGGGGGATTTACATTTAGATGTTAATGATGGGACTTGGAACAATGATGTTATGGCTGTCCTTTCTGGCCAACAAGAACAGACAAGCGAGACAGCTGCCTTTTCATTCCGTGAAGTTGATTTATCTGCTTACACAGGAGATATTGGTTTTAGATTTAGATATGATGGTGTTACTAGTTATGCTGGTGACGTTTGTCTTGATGATATTGAGATTACTGGAGAATTAAAGAATGCTGCGCCTAATACTCCCACATTAAGCAAGCTTTTTGATAACGAACGGACGGCTGATAATACGCCCGCTTTTCAGTTTAAAGCGACTGATCCTGATAGTGATGACCTGGAATATCAGATAGAAATTGATGATGATTATAATTTTGGTTCAATCAATATTACCGCTAATTCTGAGACGCCTGATCCTGGATTTGTTAATACTGAAAACGGAGGTGATACTCATCCCTTTACCCATGATCAAGTTATCCAATACACCGTTCAAGGTGGTAGTGAACTTTCTAACGGCACTTACTGGTGGCGGGTGAAAGCTTGGGATCCAAGCGACAGCGATAGTAGTTACTCCTCAAAGCGAAGCTTTACTATCAATACCGCCATGGACCCGAGTTACTCTGAGTGGTTCCAAACCACTGATGAGCAGTTTGCTACCAATGCCCTGAATAGCACCGAGACTACGGGAGAAGACAGCGTCAAGTTAGGAGGATGGTGATTGCAAAATCTCTAATTTCTAATGTCTAATTTCTAAAGAATGTTTAAATTAAAAATTAGAAAACTACTAAAAATCTTCTTGATCTTTGTATTAGTCAGCAGCTGGCTTTTGGCTGGTTGGCCACCGATTTGGCTCAATCCCAGAATCCCGCCAAAAAATC
>CAZPFP010000058.1:0-3177 GCA_964585895.1 uncultured Gammaproteobacteria bacterium | reverse complement strand
GCCCAAAATCTTCTTTTGTTACGAGGTTATCCAAGTTGTGGCTGAGGAAGTAGAGTTACTATTTAAGCTCTTTAAATATGGTCAAGTTCATAATCTGCCAGAAATTGTTTTACATTATCGACTTCATGGTAAAAATATCTCTTTACAAAACCCAAAACGAACCTTTTATTTGACTTTTAAATCAAGATTAAGAGCGATTTACAAACACGGTTATCAACCCACACTTGGAGGATTATTAATTACAATCAGTCAGTTTTTCCTTGTCACTCTTTTGCCAAATAAACTGATTTTCCCTATTTATGCTTTAATTAGGGGTATAAAGAAATTCGGGATTGCAGCCTTATCCAAGTCTTTTTTGCTTCAGAAAAGATATAAATATTATAATCTTCGTTAAGTTCTCTTAGCATGTTAAAAAAACTCATCAGGATTTTAAATAATCACTTTGGGGCAGTGATATTGGCTTTAATAGTTTCCCTCATTGCAATTCTTAATTATCGGTCTGGCACTTGGCTAACTGGTTGGGATAATCTTCATCCCGAATTTAATTTTTTTCTTAACACCAAAAGAAGTATTTTTGCTGCTTGGCAGGAATACCAAGGATTAGGGCTTTTGGGAGGAATGGGGCATGCCTCAGACTTACCCAGGCAGCTTTTTTTATGGCTGGTTTCATTTATTCTGCCAACTCACTTTATTCGTTATTTCTGTCACTTTTTAATGCTTTTAATTGGTGTTTTGGGAATTTATTTTTTGTTAAAGAAAATTATTTTTGTTCGCTTTGATAAGAGACAAAAAGAAACTGCTAGCATTATTGGTGGTTTCTTTTATCTTTTTAATCTAGCTACTCTCCAAATGTTTTATGTGCCTTTTGAGCCTTATTCCATTCATTTTGCTTTTTTACCTTGGCTCTTTTTAATTAATCTCAATTTCCTAAATAGGGGAGATAAAAAAAGCCTTGTTTTTCTTCTATTGGTGAATATTTTAGCAATTCCCCAAGGATATGTAGCCACTTACTTTTTGATTTATTTTATCTGTCTCAGCATCGTTTTTCTTTTTTACTTTTTATTGAAAAAGCGAGTTATTAAAAAGGTTTTAGTAGCTTATTTTGTTTTGTTTTGTGTAAATGCTTTTTGGCTTTTACCAAATTTGTATTTTGTTGCTAGTGATGTTGAGGTTAATTTATCTGCCAAGATAAACCAAATGTCCACGGAAAATAACTTCTTGTTTAATAAGAAATACGGCAATCTAGCCAGTACTGCTATTTTAAAAGGTTTCTGGTTTGACAATGTTGAAATCGATAAAAGAGGGGAAATGAATTATCAGATGGGAAAGTGGGCTACTTATTTACAAAATCCTTTAATTTTGGGCATCGGCTACTTGTTATTCATTTTAAGTGTGGGTGGTGTTTTTTTGGCTTACAAAAGGGGCATTAGGCTTGCTTTAATTTTTGCTCCCGTGTTTCTTTTCGCTTTTATAGTTCTCTCTACTGACACACTTGTTTTTTCAGTCATTACTAATCTTTTTTACAAAATCCCTTTATTTTTCCAAATTTTCCGTTTTCCTTACACAAAATTCGCTATTATCATTGCTTTTTGTCTGTCAATTTTTTATTCGATTACTTTTCTTTCTCTTTCAACGTTTTTTAAAAAATTTGTTCCCAAGATGGTTATTTTAACTATTTTCATTCTTTTACCCCTTATCTTTTTATTCCCAACATTCCAAGGAAATTTATTTAATTCAAAAAACCGAACCAAAATTCCCGAAGAATATTTCCAAGTTTTTACATTTTTCCAAAACCAAGATAAAAACACAAGAATTGCCAATTTTCCCCAATATACTTACTGGGGTTGGTATTTCTATCGCTGGGGTTACCATGGTTCTGGCTTCCTTTGGTACGGCATCGAACAACCAATAATTGATCGAGCCTTTGACCCTTGGAGTAACAAAAACGAAAACTATTATTGGGAATTAAGCCAAGCGATTTATTCAAAAAATAAGGACCTTTTTGAAAAAGTGCTGGAAAAATATCAAATCAACTGGCTCTTGCTTGACAACAACATGATTAACCCTTCCTCTCCCAAAGCCCTTTTTACCGATGAACTGGAAGAAATGTTTTCAGAATCAGAGAAAGTTACTCTCTCCCAAGAGTTTGGGGAAATAGATATTTATCAAATTAATCTAGAAACGCCAATAAAAAACTTTGTTTTCCTGGCAGAGAACCTATCCCAAATTGGACCAGAATATCAGTGGAGTAATGATGACCAAGCCTTTTTCGAAAACAACCATTATCTTTCCCAAGAAAATGAAATCTTTTATCCTTTCCGCTCTTTATTCACGGGTAGAAGACAAGAAGATTTAGAATTTAATTTGGAAGAACACGAAGATTTCTTCCTTTTTAAACAAGAATTGCCTTTTTTTCCAAAAAATGACGAACTGATTATTCCTGAACAAGAAGAAAAAGAGTTAGCCCAAGTCGACCCAGAAGACCTAGCCAAAATAGAATATTTAGATTCAGAGGTCTTGATTGAAAAAAACATCCTCATCGTCAAAGTACCTAAAGTTAAAGGTTATTACAGTGCCGCAATAGAGCCTTTTGCCCAAATTGACCTTAGTTCACCCAAAAATTGCCATCAGTTTTCTCAAGGCCAACTGGAAAACAAAATTATTAAGGAAAACGACCAGCTCTGGCTTAATTTAAGTGCCTTAGACGCTAATAATTGCTCTGCCTCTTTTTGGCTACCCAATTTAACTCACCGCTACGCCTATTTAATTACCCTTAAAAGCCAATACAAACAAGGCAAAAGCCTTGTTTTCTGGCTAGAAAACCTAACTAATAAAAGAGCAGACATCGAAACTCAATTGCCTAAAAAGGAAGAATCAACTTCTTTTTTCATTCAACCCCCAATGAGTCCGGATGGCCTGGGTTATTCCCTTCATTTTGACAATATTTCTATTGGCAGAGTCAGCACAGAAAATAACCTGGGTAGAATTACGGTCAATCCTATCCCTTACAAACTTTTAACTGGCATTAAGTTAATCAAAACTCTTCCAGAAAACCAAAAACTCATTTCCCCACAATCAGTAGAACACCCAAATTCTAGTCTTTACCAAATCAAAAGAAATTCAAATGCAGAACAAATCTTAATCCTTTCTCAGGCCTATCATTCCGGCTGGCAAGCT
>CAZPFP010000057.1:0-3247 GCA_964585895.1 uncultured Gammaproteobacteria bacterium | reverse complement strand
GGTTTTAAAAAAAGAAGATTTGATTTTTAGCTTTGGCCTTATTTTAATGACTTCTTTTTTTCTTTGTCTTTTGAGTTTTTATTATTTACTTCCAACAGTAGGTAAACCAACCGGAATGAATTTAGTTTATGCTAGCTACGGTCATAGCCACTTGGCTGACTATCTTCTTTTAGCAATTCCCTTTGCTTTGGCTCTGTTTTTAACTGCCAAAAAAAAGAAATCCAGGCTTTTTTACGGGGGATTACTGATTTTTTATCTTGTTAGCTTTATATTTACCTTCTCGCGCGGGGCGTTTCTGGTTTTACCCCTAGTTATTCTGTTCTTGATTCTCTTATTGAAGCCTAAGACAGCCGCTAAGAAGCTTGTAAGCTGGTTGTTAGTCTTAATTCCCATTGGGCTCCTATTATTAATTCTATTTTTTTCTCTGAGTTCATTTGGGCTTGAAGCCAAACTAGTCCAGCCCCGACATTGGCTTGTTAAACAATTGGTTAAACCCGAGTTTCAAGCCAAGAGACTAGAATATTGGCAACAGGCTTTAGAGGGATTTAGGACTCGCCCTTTGTTTGGTTTTGGCTGGGGGAGTTTTGAGATAGTGGCTCTCCGTTTTCAGAGATCAACTACTGGCTGGTCTAACTACACTCATAATTTTTATCTTCAGACTTTAGCCGAAGCCGGCATTTTTGCTGTTTTAAGTTTTTTGGGATTTTTATTTTTATCACTTCAACGAATTTGGCAATTACTTATGAAAAATAAACAAAATCCATTTTTATTAGGGGGTTTTGGGGCAATTGTTGCTTCTTGCTTACACTCTCTATTGGATTATGACTGGCATTTTCCCGCGGTTTTTCTCACCTTTTTGTTCTTGCTAGTAAACTTACTAGCTTTACATCCCCGGGGTATCAAGAGGATTCCATCTCTAAGGTGGAAGAAAATTTATCGATGGGGATTAATTTTTCTTTCCTTTTTGGTTTTTATTTTTGGTTGGGTTCAGTTGGCGGGTGAGTATTTTTATCAAAAAGGGGATTATCAAACAGCTGCTGCTATTTCTCCCTGGCCACCAGTAAGAGCGAGAAAAATGGGAACCAATATTTTTGAAAAAGATTTTGCTCAGGGAGAGCAAATAGGGTTAAGGTTAATTTCTCTTTCTTCTCAAGATCCCTCAATGAATTATTGGTTAGCGGATAAATATTATTATCATGGCGAGTATGAAAAGGCAGCCGAGCATTACGAAAAGGCCATTAATGACAACCCCTTGGGTAATTTCCGTCTTTATCAAAGATTGGGTGAAGTTTATTCCCAAATGGAAGAAAAAGAGAAAAAAGATGATCTATATCAATTTTTTGCAGAGAGATTAGATGAAACTAAGAATTCTCGGAAAAACAACCCTGAATTAGCCAAAACCCTTTATTTTATTGGTGAGGATTATTTGCGGCAGGTAAAGATAAAAAAGACGATTGAATGGTGGAAAAGGGCGGCGGCCACAGCGCCAGAATGGTCCTATTTTTATGTTGAGTTAGCCAGTCTTTATTATAGCTTGGAAAATACTCAAGAAATGGAAGCGGTTTTAGAAAATTGTATGGAGTTCTATTTCCCGAGAGAACATTGTCAAGAGTATTTAGAAAATCTAAAACAAAATATAGATTTTAGACCGCCTGGGTGGTGGCATTCGTATATTTTGGCGATTCCTAAGGATTAAAGCTGAAATTCTTGCTTTGATGGTGTATAATTGAAACAGGTTAAACTATAGGATGGTTCAACCAAAAGAAAAATGGGGAAATTAGAAGAAGGCAGCCCGTTTTTAGGGCAGAATTTAAATAAGCCATTGCGACCAGAAGAATATCCCTCTCCTGAAGAGATTGAGTCTCTTAGGGGAAAGGCGGAGATAAATAGAAGGAAATTCCTTTATCTGGGATTGGTTGTTGGCGTTCCTGCTTTGGTGGCTGCCTGCAATGAGATTCAAGAAACGCCAGCGGTGGTTCGCACACCTGAAGAAGTCGGACTTCCCCCCACCCCCACATTAGAACCGCCTCCAACCTTTGAACCAACCATTGCTCCGGAACCTACACCAAAGCCCACCGTGGTGGTGGAAACCATGGGTTTTGGGGGGTTGGAAGAATTAACTACGACAGAACAAATAGCGGCGACAGGAATTCAAGGAGCTTATGAAAGAGCGGCTCGTGAACAAGATTTGGCAGGAACCGTGGTTCTAACCAAAGGGGATGAAGAAGGTGAAATTGGCGCTTTTTTTAGGGATGGCCAAGAAAATCCCTGGAGCTTGGTGACCCGAACAGTCGAAGGAGCGGAAAAAGAAATCTTAGAGCCAGTGCCTCTTTATGAAGGAGTTGTAGCCGAATGGAAGCCTAACGAGATGAGATTTGAATACTTAGTTGATGGAGAAACCTTTGTTTTTGAGCCAGAAAATAGAATTCTTATTAATGAAGAAGGGAAGGTTATCGCTGAATGGGATACTGAAACCTCTTCATGGGAAGAGGTGCCTGAACCAACTCCTGAACCGACACCAACTCCAAAAGAGACTCAAGTGTATGTCACCGCCGAACAAATTACTGGCTATACCAGTCCGGGGGGAGAAGAAATTGGTTTTATCATACCGGGGCAGAATTTCGTCATTCTAGAGGAACAGGATGGTTGGGTTAGAATTCGTCTAGAGTCAGGTGGTGAAGGCTGGATTCAAAGAAGTGGGACGGCTTATTACCCTGAAGGAGAACTCCCAGTTTGCGCAGAGCCTCACTGGCCAAGTCGGACAACAGATAGGAAGACAGGTTTTATTGATGCATTTGGAAATTATATACAAGATATTCGGCCCGAAGGAAATCCAATTCCACCTCACTATCGTTGGTGGCGAAGAGCACACGAGAATCAATGGGTAACAAAACGAGAAGGCAAAATTATTGCCATCGACAGAAATGCACAGATAATTACTTTCGATTTGGGTGGTGATTTAGTTGTTCAAAGAAACTTTACTCGAAATACCCAAGTAATAATGAGTGCTCATATCCAGCGTCAAGGAATGTCATACGATGAAGTGAGGCCAACTGGTGGTAATCTTTGTGATTTAGAGATTGGCGATGCGGCTGCTATTCTTCATCCCAATGAAGGAGAGGGAGCTAATCCCAGTCCGGAAGGGAATCTTTGGGGCGTCTTGATTGTTCAGTAAGTCTCTTCGCTTGACAACTCTCACTTTATTAACCTATTCTTAAGCTAGTGATTGAACTGCCTATTAAATTAA
>CAZPFP010000056.1:0-3567 GCA_964585895.1 uncultured Gammaproteobacteria bacterium | reverse complement strand
AATTAGCAGATTTTTTAATTTGATTAATTTAGGGCATCGGCAGTTGAAGATTCAATACTCTATGATGATAATTTATTCTAACATTGCTGTCAACAGCCCTATAGGAGACGATTGAAGCTATTTCCTGTGACCCCAACCGGATTTGAACCGGTGTTTTCAGGATGAGAACCTGATGTCCTGAGCCGCTAGACGATGGGGCCGAACAAGCCTAATTTTAGCTTAAAATGGTTAGAAAAACAAGGAATTAGTTTGTAGCGTAGACGGGTTGAGAAGAGTGAATTGTCCTTTTTATTGCTCTTTTTCTTCTCACTATTTTCTTTTTTAGAACAATCTCTAAAACCTCATCCATATGTTCCACAAATTTAAACTTAATATCCTTTTTCACTTTGGTCGGAATTTCTTCCAAATCCTTTTTATTATCCTTGGGTAAAACCACGGTTTTTAATCCTGCCCGGTGGGCAGCAATCACTTTCTCTTTAATCCCACCCACTTCCAAAACTCTGCCTCTCAAGGTAATCTCGCCAGTCATACCCACGTCTCGTCTCACTGACATTTTAGTAAAGGCTGAAACTAAGGCAGCGGTAATGGCCACTCCAGCCGAGGGTCCATCCTTGGGCACCGCTCCCTCGGGGATATGAACATGGGTATCAATACCTTCATAAAAACTTTCTTTTAATCCCAAAGCTTGCCAACGGCTTCTGGCATAGGACAGGGCCGCTTTCCCCGACTCCTTCATCACTTTGCCTAATTTCCCGGTTAATAATATCCTGCCTTTACCCGGCATCAAAGCCACTTCAATAAGAATAATATCCCCACCCGCTTGAGTGTAAGCTAAACCAGTGGCCATACCCACTCTATTTGTTTTTTCCAGCATTGTTTCTGAATATTTTCTTGGACCTAAATATTTAACCACATCTTTTTTAACAATCTCCTTCTTATATTTTTTGTTTTCGGCTTCTTTCCTGGCAATCTTGCGGCAAATAGTGGCTAAGTTCCGCTCAAGTTCTCGCACTCCGGCTTCTCGAGTGTAGCGATTAATGATTTCATGAAGAGCCGCATCGGCTATTTTTATCTTATTTTCACCAATTCCATTGAACCGTAATTGTTTTTTCCAAAGGAATTTTTTGGCAATGTTAAACTTCTCCTCTTCGGTATAACCAGCAAAACGAATCGTCTCCATTCGGTCTCTTAGCGCCGGTGGAATGGTATCCAGAATATTGCCGGTGGTAATAAACATCACTTTGGACAAATCAAAGGGCACTTCTAGATAATTATCAGAAAATTCAAAATTCTGTTCCGGATCTAAAGCCTCCAGTAGCGCCGATGAAGGATCGCCCCGGAAGTCAGTCCCCACTTTATCAATTTCATCAAGCATAAAAACCGGATTATTAGTACCGGCGTTCTTAATCCCCTGAATTATTCGCCCTGGCATGGCGCCAACATAAGTCCGGCGGTGACCCCGAATTTCAGCTTCATCCCGAATGCCACCCAAAGACATTCTCACAAACTTCCTATCTAAAGCCTGAGCAATTGATTTACCAATTGAGGTTTTACCTACTCCGGGAGGACCAATAAAACAGAGAATGGTGGGACCGCCTAATTCTTCTTGCTTTTTTCTTCCCCGCTCTTTATTGTCTTTATGTTTTTCTTTTAGTTTCATGACCGCTAAATACTCCACCACTCGTTCTTTAACTTTTTTCAAACCATAATGGTCTTCCTCTAAAACTTTACCGGCCTTGGTAATCGAGCGTTTATTAGGAGAAGATTTAGACCAAGGCATTTCCGTTAACCAGTCAAGATAAGTACGAATATAGCCTACTTCAGGATGATTAGGATTGAGTTTCGTCAGCCGCTTAAGTTCTTTTTTTACCTTATCGGTAATTTCCTTAGGCATTTTGGCAGCTTTGATTTTCATCTCATATTCCCTAAGCTCTTCACCTTCTTCACTTATTTCTCCTAATTCTTCTTCAATTGTTCTCTTCCTTTCTCTTAAAATCGTTTCGCGCATTGACTTATCAAATTTCTTTTGGGTTTTAGAGGCAATCGTTCTTTCTAAATCCAAAACCTTTATTTCATTAGCAAAATACTCGGTTATCTTTTCCAACCGACGACGAACATCAGTCATCGCCAAAAGTCCCTGTTTCTTACTTGTTTCCAAATCCAGAATATAAGCCAGTTGGTCAGCCAATTCAGCCGGATTAACGCCGCTCATTAAGCGGATAATCACCCGGGCATCAACTGACTTGCCTAAATTAATCGCTCGTTGGAAATCATTAAGAAGATTTTTGTAAAGGGCTTTTATTTCATGGGTGTCTTCAATGATATCGCTAACCTCGGAAACACTACCGATGAAAAAAGGCTCCTTTGTTTGCAGGGATTCCAAGCGGACTTTAACCAAGCCTTTCACCAGAACATGTCTGAAATTTTTTTCTTCAATCAAATCTTCAACCCTGGCGACGGTGCCAATTTGATAAAGGTCATCAATATCAGGGTCATGAACCCGAGGATCTTTTTGGGTAAAGAGACAAACTAACCGATCACTTCTAAAGGCCGCATTAATCGCCGCTACTGATTTGGGACGACCAAAAGTTAAGGTCGTCTCAATATGAGGAAAGACTACCGGTTGACGAATAGCCACCACCGGCAAAACTTTTTCTTTGTTGTTATTAAATAAAACAGTCATCTTTCAATTATTATCTTTCCTTAGCAGTCTAGCAAAATGTCTGCTAAATGTCAACCCCTAAAATCGATAATCTATTCGTGGATAACGACTTTGGTGCCAGGGTTGCCTTTAGAGGGGTAAACCACATTCACCCCCTGAGGCACTGGTGGTGAGGTCCAATAAAAGAGTTTCTCAGCGTCAGGGGTTCTCATATTAATACAGCCATGGCTCATCGGGTGACCAAAATTATTATGCCAATAAGTGCCATGAAGACCATAACCTTTATAGAAATATTGGGTATAAGGGACGTTGGGTAAATAATAGTAGGTGTGAAGAGCCTTACTTCCCCCTGACATTTTGGTATATCGCAGTTTAATCCAAATCCGCCACTCACCGGTTGGCGTCCGACCCCATTTACCGGTTGAAACAAGAAAATCATAAACAATCTGATCGCCATCATGGGCATAAAGTTTTTGATCAGAAAGATCAATTTCAATCCAACGGTTGTCAGTGGTTTCCCCGAGAACGGCTCCTTTTTGAAGATTAAGGGCTTCTAGAGTAGGCGTTAACTCAGCCATTTTGGTATCAACCGGTTGATTGTTAAAGATAGCCACTTCATCAGTCGCCCCAAACTCCCCCGTAGCCTCAGCTGATGGCGGCCCACAACCACAAGAAGTATCAGTCAGAAATTTTTGAGCAGAAAAAAACAAAACTCCACCGGCAATCAGAACGGCAACCGGCAAACCAATCAAAAAAATCTTATTGACCCCAGAAAATTTAGAAAAAAGTTTCATCAAAAAGATAGTAGCATAAACTTTTTCTTGTTTCTAGGCTTGAAATTTGGTAGAATTAAAGTATTGCGGGGTGGTGCAATGGTAACACTGATGGCCCTGGACTATCCGATC
>CAZPFP010000055.1:0-3681 GCA_964585895.1 uncultured Gammaproteobacteria bacterium | reverse complement strand
GAAAAAGAGATTAAGGCAAGGTATAAGAATGCCGTTTTAGGCTTCCTCTGGATCCTCTTAAATCCTCTTCTCCAAATGTTAATCATCGGCTTTATCTTCAAAAATTTCATAAAAATTCCTGTCACTAATTATTTTCTCTTCTTGTTTACTGGCCTTCTTCCTTGGAATTTTTTTTCTTACTCATTAACCAAGTCAACCCCCTCTCTTGTGTTTGAAAGAAATCTTATTCAGAAGTCAAAATTTTCCCGAGAAGCCATTCCCATCTCCATAGTTTTTTCCAACTTCTTTCATTTTTTAGTTTCCTTGGTTCTCTTGCTTGCTTTCCTTATTCTTACTCACCAATTCCTTCTTTTTACCTCCTTGACCAAAGTATTCTTTTTATTCGCCTCTCTTCTATGGCTTTTCCTTTTCACTTGTGGGGCTTCACTTTTAACCACTGCCCTTAATGTGAAATATCGGGATATCAATTTTTTTGTCCAGGCCCTAGTTATTCTTTGGTTCTACGCCACTCCAGTAATCTATTCTACTCAAATTCTGCCCGAAAAATTCCTTCCCCTTTTTCAGTTAAATCCCCTCACCTACCCCTTCGAAATGCTTCGCTTCAGTTTAATTACCCCTTCCCTTCCCCAATTAAGTATTTTTTTTACAAACGCGGCAATTTCTCTCCTGATTATTTTACTTGGGATTTTCATTTTTAAAAAGGAAAGTAAAACTTTTAGTGATTGGCTCTAAAAAAATGATAACTCAAAAATTGGCCATCAAGGCCGAAGACCTCTCTAAAAAATATATTCTTCATCACCAAAAACCTACCTTAATGGAAAACATCTTTAAGCTTGGTCGAAAAGAAGAAATTTGGGCTCTTAAAAAAATTAATTTTGAAATCAAAAAGGGCGAAAAAATTGGGGTAATAGGCAATAATGGTTCGGGAAAAACAACCCTTCTAAAAATTATTGCCGGTATCACTGTTCCCTCCAACGGAGAGTTTATGGTTAAAGGACGGGTTGCCGCCCTAATTGACTTGAAGGCAGGTTTCCATCCTGAACTTACCGGCGAAGAAAATATATATTTAAACGGCCTGCTTTTAGGCATGAGCAAGAAAGAGGTAAAAAGGAATTTTACCGAGATTGTTAAATTTTCAGGTTTAGGAAGGTTCATCGATGTCCCTCTTCATACTTACTCGGATGGTATGGCCCTCCGCCTTGGCTTTTCGATTGCGGTCCACTCAAATCCCGGTATTCTTTTAATTGATGAAGTCCTGGCTGTCGGCGATCAAGATTTTCAAAAAAAGAGTTTCCAAAAAATTCAGGAATTTTTTAAAAAAGGGAAAACAGTCGTTTTCATCTCCCATAACCTCCCTGCCGTAACTAAACTATGTCCTAAAGTAATTTGGTTGGAAAAAGGGACTTTAAAAATGATTGGGGAAAGTAAAAAAACTGTCAGGTTATACAAAAAGCAACAACCCTAGCAACTTGTTTGGAATTTTTATCACCCTTTAGCCCGAATGAAGATTTCTTCTTTTAACTATTTTGGGAATCCGGTTGAAACAAAAATTACTACCACTAATCCAATCTCCATCTTCCCCCGCTATGTCATCAGTGATACAAGTAATACAAAAGTAAAAGAAGCAGCGCCGATTAGACTTTCACTAGAAGCTCAATGGTTAAAAATTTGCTTTTAATAATGATTGAAAAAGCCTTTCATAATCATCAACCATCTTCTGAGGAGTGAAATTCTTGAGGACATGCTGACGACACTTTTTCCTTTCGATTTTGCCAATTTTTCCAATTGCCGCCACCATTTCTTTTAAATTTTCGACGATAAAGCCCGTTTCTCCGTTTTTGATTATTTCACCCGCCGAACCTTTATTAAAAGCAATCACCGGTGTTCCTGTTGACATCGCCTCTATCATCACTAAACCGAAGGGTTCTTCCCATTGCAGTGGCTTAAGGAGTCCTACTGCCTCTCCCATGATGCCTGCCGTTTTTCGACGACTACACTCTCCTAAAAAAGCTATTTGCTTTCCGTCAACCAAAGGTTTAACTCTCTCCTGCCAATATTGACAAAACCTCAAGTTTTCTTTATCAACGGGACCAATTAGTAACAACTTAACTCTTGCTCGTTTTGCTGCCTGGATAGCCAAATGAGCTCCTTTTTCTGGTTGAATTTTGCCCACCCAAAGAAAATAATCTCTCGGCCTGGCATTGAACTTGTACTTTTGCGGATCAACCGCATTATGAATATTGGCCACCCACTTAAGTTTCAGGTTTTTTCTCCTCTGTTTTTTGGTTAATGAAACAAAATTTGCTTGAGAAAATTTTCTGAGAACCTCCCGCCATCCAGGAAAGGGATTGCTTTCGCCAAGACTCCCCCTCATAGTGAAGACGCTTTGAGTTGATATTTGATTGGTAAAAATTAATGAAGCAAAATCGCGCTCTGAAGCCAAATGAAAATGTAAAATGTCAAAATTTTTATGAGCTTTGATTGCCTGCTGAAGATTCAGTAATGAATAGGTAACGTTTGACCAATAATTCACCTTCATATCACTCAGGGGCTTTTTTATCACTGATTTCAATTTTGCTGAGGTAATCGAGTCGCCACTGGCAAATAAGGTAACCTTGTGCCCTTTTTTGACTAAACCTTCAGTTAAAAGATAAACACTCATTTCCGTACCACCATATTTTTTGGGGGGTATTCTATACCACAAAGGGGCTACTTCTGCTATTCTCATCTTATGAATCATAGAGCAAAGTTAAATTTCAACTACGTCTGGGAGAACGCTCGCCCTCCCCTTCCATTGAGAGTATATTAACAATCGAATGAGCTCAAAGTCAAATTTACCCCTTTCTTTAAAAAGCCAATAATATTAGGCCAGTTAGCTTGTTTATCCAGGATATTTTTCCAACATTTACCACTCAAAAGTTCGAAAATCGTCCCATTGGGCGAGCAAAAATTTGGCCCGAAGTGACCCTAAATTTTTTGCTTTGTATGGTTTTGGAGAAAAACTCTGGCTCGCCATGTCCACCAAAATTCGCAGTATGAACCGTGCTCGAATGGAACAAAAAAAGGCGCATACATATACTAAGAATTGGTGGAAATACTACCGCCAGAGCTAGGTAATTAATTGCACTCCCTACAAAAAGCAAACTCCATATTGGCTGCTTTTATTATTGTGTTTTTGAACTTTTTTGAATTAAAGATTTTTTTTAGTGGTGTTATAAAAGCATTACCCATGTTAAATTTTCCTATTTGATCATGGCAACAAATTGCTACTCTTCCATCAAAAGCGATACTCGGAACTAAAAAGTTACATCCTGGGCGTTTTGCTTTTATACCAAACTTATCTTTAGTTAAGTCATATTCAAATCGTAAATGTGGTCTAAGATCTTCTGAAACTACATTATCGAAGAAGTATTTTATTTCTTCTCTCGAAGCAACCCCTGGTAAAGGAAAACTTGTGGTGTAGGGTATGACATTTTCTTCCTTTCCGCCAATCTTTGCGAAAAAGGATTTAAGACCATCAAGTTGATGGAGGTTTTTCTTTGTCGGATTCATTTTAATACAGACAATATCTCTATTGATACTGAGCATTTTTCTCAGATTGGCGATGACGAGGCCAAAGTTCGTTTTTTTCATCACTTGTTCGTGAATTTCCTTGGTGGTGCCACCAATGTTAACCCATAT
>CAZPFP010000054.1:0-3897 GCA_964585895.1 uncultured Gammaproteobacteria bacterium | reverse complement strand
TAACTAAAATAAAATCGTAAAAGCCTGTTTTAATTCTTTTAAGTAATTCTTCGGGAACTCCATAGGCAGACATCTCCGGTTGAAGGTCATAAGTTTTAACATCAGGCGAGGGAATTTCCACCCGGTCTTCGCCAGGAAAGGCTTTTTCTCGACGGCCATTAAAATAATAAGTGACGTGGCGCTCTTTTTCTGTTTCAGCGATATGGAATTGTCTTAATTCCTTTTCTGCTAAAACTCTGGCTAAAGGTATTTTCACAGTTTCGGGTATAAAGGCGACTTTGACAGGTAAACCTGGCTCGTATTCGGTCATGGTCACAAAAAGTAAATCCTGAAGAGTTTTTTTCCTTACAAAAGTAGTCGTTGCTGTTTGTGGGGGTTGATATTGCTTTACCCCATATCTTTCAGCGTAAGGGTCAAAGGCGATTTTCTTAATTACCAATCTCTCAAAATCCGGCAAAACAAAAGCTTTGGTTAACTGACGAGGGCGGTCAACCCGAAAATTAAAAAAGATAACCGCATCATGATCACTAATTAAATTCATCTTACTGCCTTCAGTCACCAAAAAGGGCTCAATAAACTCATCGTTTTTATTGGCTTGGTAAGAGGCTTTAATACCTTCAATGGCTGAATTAAATTTCTTTCCCTCACCGGAAACGATTGCTTCATAGGCTTTTTGGGTTCTTTCCCAACGGTGGTCTCGGTCCATGCCAAAATAGCGTCCGCCAATTGAAGCAATTTTGCCAATGCCGATTTTTTTGATTTCTTCATCAAGTTGGTCGATATAAGTAAGCGCTGAAGACGGCGGCGAGTCCCGCCCGTCCGTGAAGAGATGAAGGTAAACTTGTTTAAGCTGCTGCATCTTGGCTAGTTTAAGTAAGGCAAAGAGATGACTGATGCTTGAATGAACACCACCGGCACCAAGAAGACCGATTAGGTGAAAGCCTGATTTATTCTTTTTGGCGTGTTCAATGGCAGATAAAAACGCAGGAATGGTAAAAAAACTGCTGTCAGCAATTGAAAAATTAATTTTCGGCAGTTCTTGTAAAACAACTTTGCCGGCGCCGATGTTAAGATGACCTGCCTCTGAATTGCCGTCCTCGCCCTTAGGCAGACCAACTGCCTCTTCTGAAGCGGAGAGAAGGGTTTTAGGATAAGCCGCCCAGAAGCGGTCAATATTGGGCGTTCTAGCTTGGGCAATAGCATTGCCTTTTGTTTCCGAAGTAATTCCCCAGCCATCCATAATAATAAGAATAAGCGGTTTAGGAATATTCATCTTTTGTCCTCGGCGGCAAGTTCTTTCTCAATCGCTAATAAGCGATTATATTTGGCCACCCGCTCGCCTCGAGCCGGGGCACCAAACTTGGTAAAATCAGCGTTGATACCGACGGCAAAATCAGCAATAAAATCGTCATTGGTTTCACCGCTTCGGTGGGAAACAATCACTTTCCAGTTCGCCTCGCGCGCCTTCATGACGACGTAAATCGTTTCTGAAATTGTTCCGATTTGGTTCGGCTTGACTAAAATAGCGTTACAGGCTTTCTTTTTGATTGCTTCTTCTACCCGATGCTTATTGGTCGCCAATAAATCATCACCAATAATCATGGTTGAAGGCAGAGCTTGAGTAATCTTTATCCAACCGTCCCAATCATCTTCATCAAAACCATCTTCTAAAGAATAAAGAGGATATTGCTGATTGAGTTCTTTGTAAAAATTGACTAAGTCATCAGTTTGCATTGGCGAAGCCCTATCTTTGATTTGATATTTCTCATTTTTATAGAAAGAGCTAGCCGCCACATCGAGCCCAAGAAAAACATCAAAATTATATCTATAATTGGCTCCTTTAATTGCTTCCATCAGTAATTCTAAAGCATCAGCATTGGAAAACAAATCAGGCGCATAGCCGCCCTCGTCTCCAATACTATGAACGGCGCCGTGTTTAATTAAAACATTTTCTAAAGTCTGGTAAATTTCCTCGGCAATTCTCAAAGATTCACGGTAGGTTTTTGAAGCTGAAGGAACAATATGAAATTCCTGAAACTCTAAATTGCCGGCGCCATGTTTGCCGCCGTTTATCAGGTTAAAAGTCGGTATCGGCATTTTTTCAGTTAATTTAGAACCATAAAGAGAAGCAATATATTTGTAAGTAGGGATTTTTTGACCGACAGCCGCCGCTTCAACAATTGCTTGGGAAACACTAAGAATAGCGTTGGCGCCTAATTTTGATTTATTGACCGTACCATCTAATTCAATTAAGAGTTTATCAATTTTAATTTGTTCATTGGCATCCATACCCAGTAATTTGGGAGCAATAATTTCGTTAACATTACTGACCGCTGTTAAAACTCCCATCCCCTTGTAGCGCTTGGGGTCATTATCTCTTAGTTCAACTGCTTCGTACTTGCCTAAAGATGCTCCGGAGGGAACAGAATTTTCCGCTTTAGAGCCATCATCCAAAACAACGGTCGTCTCTACGGTAGGATTACCGCGAGAATCAAGAATTTCTCTGGCTTTGATTGATTTAATCTTCATTTTAATAAAAAGAGGCTTCCAGTTAGAGAAGGCTCTTTTTGGACATTATTTTTTCGCTGTCTTTTTTTTCTGCTTCATAAACCATTTCCCTGGTTCTTTCGATTGCATCCGGACTAACCGAAATACTGGTGATTCCCCATTTAACTAAATTTTCTACCAAGTCAGGATAAACTGACGGTGCTTGACCACAAATCGAGCTAGTGACTTTTAGTTTTTGACAAGTCTTAATCGCTCTTTCCAGTGCCCAAGTAACGGCCGGGTCTTGTTCATTAAAAATCCCAGCCAGCTCGGCATTATCTCTATCAGCTCCCAAGATAAGCATTGTTAAGTCATTAGAGCCAATAGAGATACCGTCAATGCCTATTTTTACAAATTCCTCTAAAAGAATGATATTAGAAGGAATTTCCACCATCAACCAGATTTTAAAACTAGGACTTCTGTTCAAGCCATTGGCAATAATAATTCTTTTGACTTTTTTTAATTCATCAGGGGTGCGGACAAAGGGAATCATTAACCAAAGATTGGTTAAGCCAAGCTTGTTTCTGACTTTTTTAATTGCCGCCAGTTCCATCTCAAAAACCTCTTCGTCAGTAATGTAACGAAGGGCGCCGCGATAACCCAAAAGGGGATTTTCCTCTTCTGGTTCAAAAGATTTGCCGCCAATCAAATGGCGATACTCATTAGTTTTAAAATCGGTGGTCCGATAAACCACTGGCCTGGGGTTAAAGGCTTGACAGAACTTGGCGATACCTTCAGTCAACTGGTCAATAAACTCTTTTTTCTTTTTGTCTTTAATCATTTTTTTGGGATGAGTGCCAATTTCAGCAATCATAAATTCCGCTCTTAATAAACCGACTCCATCAACATTACGATGGGCAATTTCCCCAGCCAGTTGAGGCTCACCTAGATTAACATAGATTTTGGTAGCCGTTTTAAATGATTTATGGGACTTGAAATTTAAAGTTTGAGTGGTTGATTTCAATGGTTCAAGTTTCATTTCTTTTATGGCCAGGCCTCCCTGATAAATCTCTCCTTTATCGCCATGAACAGTAATTATTTGTTTATTTTTAAGCACTTTAGTGGCTTCTTTGGTGCCAACCACACAAGGCACTCCCAGTTCACGACTAACAATGGCCGCATGAGAGGTTTGTCCACCTTTATCGGTAACAATGGCAACCGCTTTTTTCATGGCTGGGACAAAATCAGGTGAAGTCATAGAAGTCACTAAAACTTCTCCAGCCTCGACTTTACTAATCTCTTTGGCTGATTTGATAATTTGCACCGGTCCAGCCGCCATACCCGGACTGGCGGCCAATCCCTTGAGAATTGGTTTTCTTTTAATTTCTAATTCTTTAATTTTTTTATTTT
>CAZPFP010000053.1:2832-3913 GCA_964585895.1 uncultured Gammaproteobacteria bacterium | reverse complement strand
ATTTAATAAAAGGATGGGCGGCATTTAAAAAATACCCAAAGTTAAGCTTAAATTTTTTAACGATAGAGAAAAAAACGACTCCCAGAACAAAGAAAAGAGCAAAAAATAGTTTCAAGTTTGGCACGAAAAAAAAGAAAAAATAAAACAAGAGACAATAAGAAAATAATCTCCACTCTTTTTGCCGCAAATCTATGCCTATCCAAAGAAGAAGCTTTTTAATCATTTTAAATTCTGTTGCCAATACTTAAGTGATAATAGAACCCACAATCGGCTACCGTGGTTTTTTCCTTGACGATGCTCTTCGACCAAATTTTTCACCATTTGCTCATTTAATGGTAATTCACCCTCTTCCGCCCAAATTATCAATTCACCTAACATAAAAGCTAATGGGCCCCTAAGCCAATCGTCCAAAGGCAATCTGAACCCTTGTTTCTTTTGCCAAGCCAAATTTGATGGCAAATACCTATTAGCTAGTTTGCGCAAAATAAATTTCTCTTGATTAGCAGTTTTTATCTTGAACCGAGAAGGTATTTTCGCCGCGTATGTTGCCACCTCCCTACTTAAAAATGGCGCCCTTGCTTCTAATCCCCAGGCCATCGTCATTTTATCAGCTTTGGTCAAAAACTGATTAGCCAATAGAGATTTAATATCAGTATAAAGCATTAAACTAAGTGGCTTATCGCTGTACTTTTTTTTATAATCCATAAACGGGTCATTTAATGAGATTTTCTTCCTTGCTTCTTTATCAAATAATCTAATTGTTTTTCGTTGAGTAAATACTTGCTGGGGTAAATAATGGGTCTTTAAATGAGTAAACCAGGTCAACCAATTATAGGGGAAGTTTATCTTGCGATAAAAATTGAACCATTCTAAAAAAGGGGGTGTCCATCTTGACCACCTTTGTTGCTTAAGATGATTAAAATAGTGGTCATAGCCAGCAAATAATTCATCTGCCCCATCGCCAGTTAAAACCACCTTAACTCGTCTTTTGGCAAATCTAGCCATAGCAAAAGTTGGTAGCGCAGCAGGGTCACTTAGTGGTTCGTCAAAAAAACCAGTTGCCTCCTCAAGGGTTTTCAAT
>CAZPFP010000053.1:0-2822 GCA_964585895.1 uncultured Gammaproteobacteria bacterium | reverse complement strand
ACTCGAAAAAGAAATTTTAAAGTATTTTAAATTTAAATAGCGAGCCAGTTCTTCTGATTTTTTACTTTCATCGTAATCATCTTTAGAGATGGCGACTGAAAAAAGAGGCAAATTAGCCCCTATTTTTTTACTCATGGCTGCCACTATTCCTGAATCAACTCCTCCAGATAAAAAGACGCCTGCAGAAACATCTATGTTTAACTGTTGTTTAATCGAGGATAAAAGGCAATCTTCAAGCCCCTCTTCCCATTCCTCTTCTCTTTTTTGATGATTCGGACGGCCAAAATTAAGATCCCAGTATTTTTTTGTTTTAATCTTATAATTTTTTAAATCAAACTCTAGCCAACTAGCTGGAGCGAGTTTGTGAATATCTGAAAAAATCGAATGATTAATGGGAACAAAACCAAAGCGTAAAAAATAATAAAGGGCCTGAAGGTCTATTTTTTTAGAAACTAAAGGGTGGGCTAATAGGGCGGACACTTCCGAGGCAAAAAGAAGTTGTTTTCTTTTAAAGGTGTAGAAAAGAGGCTTTTCGCCAAATCTGTCGCGAACGAGAAAAAGCTTCTTCCTTTTTTTATCGTAAAGGGCAAAGGCATACATTCCTTCTAGGTGTTCTACTAAATCATTTCCGTATTTCTGATAAAGAGGCAAAATCACTTCGGCATCACAACTAGTTCTAAGTTTCACCCTTCCTTTTTTAAGTCTATCTCTCAACTCAAGATAGTTATAAATTTCACCGTTAAAAACTAATAAAATTTGTCCGTCTTTTGATGATAAAGGATACAAGCCGGGGCGCAAGTCATTAATGGCAAGACGAGTCATTCCTAAGCTAACCTGATTATCAGAATAATCACCTTGATCATCAGGGCCGCGATGCTTGATTTGTTTAAGCATTTTTTTCAAAAGATTAAAATCTGATTGGCCTGAAAACCCAGCAATTCCACACATTTTTTATTACCTCATTTTTTTAATAAGATTAAACATTCTTTTCGTCACCTTCTCGGCGGCGAAATCCTTAACAATCGTCATTCTCGCCTTCCTTCCAATTTTGAGCCTCTCTTTCTTACTCAGCCTCAAAACCATTTCCACCTTTTTTGCCAGTGCTCGAGAATCTTTCATGGGAACCAAAAAACCATTTTCCCCATCAACGATTAATTCCTCTATACCACTAATTCTGGTGGTAATTACTGGTATGGCTGAAGCCATCGCCTCAAGAGACGTATTAGCCAAGATGTCCCTGTCATTATTTGAGGTAATAATAGAAGGAAGAACAAAAACATCGGCAGAAAGAAGTATTTTCTTAAATCTCGCTACATGCGGAAGTGGATTTAATATTTTTACTTGATTCCCAAGCTTGTGTTTATGAATCTATTTTTTTAGTTCTTTCTTTAAAACACCATCGCCCATAATAAAACACTGAAAATCAACATCCCTCTTTCTCAAAACAGC
Organism: uncultured Gammaproteobacteria bacterium; assembly: GCA_964585895.1. Taxonomy (GTDB): domain Bacteria; phylum Patescibacteriota; class Microgenomatia; order PFEM01; family JAHIFH01; genus CAZPFP01. The sequence continues at coordinate 1,373 of CAZPFP010000053.1, read as the reverse complement.
GCATGCCTTAATTAAATAAACAAACCCTTTTTTTTCTATTAATCGACCAATAGATAAAATCGTTTTTATCTTTTTTTGTTTTCCTAAAACCTTTGAAGGCGAAAAAAATTGACAATCAATCCCTCCAGTGGGAATAACCCAAATTTTACTTCTATCAATTAAAAAATTTTCCACTAAATACTGTTTAGAAAAATTAGACTTGATTACCACAAACCTAGCCTGTTCTAGTTTTTCTTTCAAAAACCTATTTTTAACAAAAAGGTCATGGGTGTGCAAAACAGATCCAAAAGGTATTCCGGTTGTGTTGGCAAGAAAAATTGCTGCTATAGTTGGTTGAGTTGAAAAGTGTGATAAAAGCAGTTCTGGATTAAGCTCTTTTATCTTTTCTGCCACCATAAGGTACTTTAAAAAAACACGAAGCGAAGCCACATCTCCAGCTTTTAATAACCAAAATAGGTTTTTTATCATTCCCGCTGGGGAAAAGAAACTCGCTTTCAGAAAACCTAAAAGAAGAGGGTAAAAATTGTCTCTCATTAATACTTTTGGCGGAAAATATAAGACCGGAAAATTTATTTTTTTAAAAACTGGATGCTTTTCCCCCTGGTCACTCTTTTTGAAAGCCAAAATTGAACCCTTAACTCCAAGCTTTCCTAGTTGATAAAACTCTTGAAGAATAAACGTTTCAGATAACTTTGGATAGTCCTGAACAATAATAGCTATGCGCATGAAGTAGCTGCCCCATTCTGAAAACTACAATCTTTATCCTATCTTAAAAACAGTTTTTTATCAATTTATCAATGAAATAATAGCCTGAAATTGATATACTAACTTCACGAATGAAAACTGATTACTTTACCAAGAAGGAAAAAATTCTTCAATTTTTACGCCTATACGGTTTATACAATCTCTTGATCGACTGTCGCTTAATTCGGAAAGACTTACAAAGCTCAGATCTTTTTCGACGCGTCACTTGCCAAAAACTGATTAAATATTACGGCGGTCTCTTTGGCCAAAGAGCTGACGTCAAAACCGGCAACCTGGGTTTTGGTTTAATTCACTACGCCCTTATTAATAGTATTAGGCCTAAACGAATCCTTTGTATTGGTTCAAAACTAGGCTTTGTCCCGGCTGTTTGCGCCCTCGCTTGTAGAGACCAAAATTTTGGCCACGTTGATTTTGTCGACGCCGGTCTTAGCAAACAAGATCCTAAGAGTTGGGGTGGGATTGGTTTTTGGAAAAAAATTGATCCCCAAGAACACTTTAAAATATTAAAACTGGAAAAATGGATTTCGACTCATATTACCACTTCAAAAGAGTTTGCCAGGAAAACAAAACATTCTTATCAATACATCTATATCGATGGTGATCATACT
>CAZPFP010000052.1:0-3932 GCA_964585895.1 uncultured Gammaproteobacteria bacterium | reverse complement strand
GGCTCACAGAAAATTAAAACACGACAAATAAGAAAATCACAAAGGACTCTCAATTCTTTTCATGCTCTACAGACTAAAACTTGACAAATCTCCTCTGATTATGCCACGATAGTCTTGATGTCTAGTCTGCCAATTAAAAAGGTAATTTTTCTACTAATTTTTTTTCTTATTGCTCCGACTACATTAGCGATTAGTCTTTTCACTTTAGCGAAAATTGAACAAACCGAGGAATTTACTACTTTAGCCAAAGAATCGGCTCATCAGCTTGCTTCTCAAACACCTTCACGACTTTATGCCGCCATTCCTGAAGTTTTGGGAGAAATGTCCACCGCCATTCAAACCGGCGATGCTCGGCCGGTAATTATCGAGAAGTACCTAGAAAAACATAATTCACCCCTTTTACCTTATGCGGATGAACTTTTGGCGGCTTCGGAGAAATATGAAGTCGATTATCGTTTGATTGTCGCCATTGCGATGTGTGAATCTAATCTCTGCAAGAAATCACCGCCTGGTTCTTTTAATTGCTGGGGATTTGAAAATGGGGAGACAAAATTTTTATCAATGGAGCAAGCTTTAGATCAGGTGGCGAAAACACTTCGAGAAAGATATCTAAACGACGGACTGGTCACTCCAGAACAAATCATGACCAGGTATGCGCCTCCTTCGGTAGAAAAAGGCGGTCCTTGGGCTAAGTGTGTCATTCAGTTTATTGATGAACTTGAGTATGGTCAGTTCTAAGCCAATTGTTGATTACAACGACCCCTCTTTCAACTACAAACAATATTGGCAAGAACGCCAATATGAACACCAATCAGAAGAGCTGGTTCTAAAAAAATTCTTCAAGCTAATCTCTAAGAAAAAATCAATCGTTGACATTGGTGGGGGATTCGGCAGACTAGCGCCTCTTTACGCACCTCTTTTTAAAAAGGCTGTTTTAATCGATTCTTCAGAAAAACTTTTAAAGGCCTCTCAAAAACTGACTAAGAAATTTACTAATTTAAGGGTGGTTAAAGGCATTGCCCTCAAGCTACCCTTAAAAAACAATTCTTTTGAGGTCGCCTTAATGATTAGAGCTGTTCATCATCTTCCTTCTCCTGATAAAGCTTTTCAAGAAGTTAACCGGATTCTCAAACCCAATGGCTACTTTGTTCTCGAATTCGCCAATAAAACCCATTTTAAGGCTATTTTAAAAACCTATCTTAGTCTCGATCTTTATTCTCTTACTGACCATACTCCAGAGGAAAAAAGTGATGAAGTTATCTTTCTCAATCTTCATCCCCAAGTAGTCAGAAGTTTATTATTCAAAAATGGTTTTAAAATTATCCAAGCCGTTTCTGTTTCCAATTTCCGCTCCACCTTTTTAACAAAAATTCTCCCTCTTAAAATCCTTCTTATTTTAGAAAAAATCGCCCAAAAAATCTATCCACCTTATACCTCCGGCCCCTCTGTTTTCATTCTTGCTCAAAAAACTTGATTATTCCAACTAAACCTGATAAACAGCACTCAAATCAAGCTGAGTCGCACCTGAAAAAAAGGAGGATAAGAGGATGTGGGATAAGTCTGATCAGCGATTTATCACGTTTTGGCGCCTTACCCTACCCCTTCTTCCTTATCTCGTCATGGCAATAGGTTTTCTCGCCATCGGGTTAGGAGTGGGCTGGCTAGTCAAGATAGCTTTCGCAGACGCTTTCTCAAATGAGGCTCATTTCGTCGACTGGACCTGTCTACCTATTGTTGTTTTGACAATAGGGGGTTTTCTCACTATCGTTTTAGGAAAAAGCCTTGAGCGGGAAATCCGACCCTAAACAACCACCCTGGTTAAAACAATAAAACTTCAATTTTATTGGCTCTATGAGCACCAGGGTTTTTCACTGAAAAAAACTTGACAATCCTATAATGTTGTGATATACTACGCACTAGATCCTGAGGTGTTCGCCAACGGCGAATACTTTAGGATTTTTTTATGGGTTAAATATTCTAGCCCATAGAGTATGAATAAGAAAATTCTCTCAATCCTGATTGCTTTTTTAGCAATCATCTTTCTTTCCCAACCCGTTTTAGCTCAAGAGAAAATAGCGGGTGGTTCGGCTGTGCTGGAAGATATCACTCTCCAAGCTGATAAACGTCCTATTAAACTGGAAAAATTCTTAGAGAGCTATAATTCTCCTTTGGCTGAATACGCTGAAGTCTTTATTGAAACCGCTGATAAGTATGGCTTGGATTGGAAGTTAGTGCCGGCGATTACCGGAGTTGAGTCTACTTTTGGTAAGCAAATTCCGGCTAATTCCTACAACGCCTATGGCTGGGCTAACGGAGCCTTTAGCTTCGAATCCTGGGAGCAATCTATTGATATTGTTTCTAAGGCTTTAAAAGAAAAGTATGTTGACCGCGGCTTAGACACCCCTTATAAAATGGGTCCTGTTTACGCCCCGCCTTCTCAAACCTGGGCTTACAAGGTAATCTATTTCATGAACAAGCTTGAATGCTTTGGTGAGCTTGAGTGCCTTGAAGCTCTTGATTTCACAATTTAACCATAATTTGGTAAAATACTTTAGCGCGGACGTGGCGGAATGGCAGACGCGCTGGATTTAGGATCCAGTGGGCCTTAAAAGCCCGTGGGGGTTCAAATCCCTTCGTCCGCACTAAATGAAGATGAAGGCAGGCATAAAAAAATCCATTGAATTCGTTAAGAAATACAAACTCCAATTTTCTATTGGAGTGGCTGTTTTTATTATCCTTTTAGCTATCCTTCCTCCAAGAATCAGAAAAATTGTTGCTGGCCCTCAAGGAGAATACGAAACTACCATCGTTAAGCAGGAAGATATTATTCAATCTATTTCCGCTTCAGGCGAAGTAGAATCCCAAGAACAAATCACTCTTAGATTTCAAGGTTCAGCCCAATTAACCTGGCTTGGCGTTAAGGAAGGTGATTACGTTAATAAATGGCAAGCGATTGCCTCTCTTGATAAACGTCAATTAGAAATGTCCATTAAAAAAAAGCTTAATGATTACATGAATGAGCGCTGGGATTTCGAAGAAATTCGAGAGGATTATGGCGTGACTACTGATGATTTAAACGCTTTTAATTTAACCAGTGACGAGAAAAGAATTTTGGAAAAAGCCCAATTTGACCTGAATAATGCCGTTATTGATGTCGAAATTGCTGACTTAGCGAAAAAATTAGCTAACCTGGTAACGCCAATTTCAGGTATCGTCATTAAAACCGAACCTTCAATTGCTGGTGTTAATGTAACCCCTGTTAATTCAGAATTTATTATTGCCAATCCAGGACTAATGAAATTTGTGGCCGATATTGACGAGTCTGATATTGGCCAAGTGGCCCTGGGGCAAAAAGTATTGATCACTTTAGACGCTTATTTCGACGAAGAATTTGAAGGCGAAATCACTCAGATTGCCTTCGCCGCCATCACCACCAGCGGCGGCGGCACGGCTTTTCAAGTCGACATCAGCTTGCCTGACAATATGGAAGAAAAATTCAGAGTAGGGATGAATGGTGACGTAGAAATTATTACGGCCGAGAAAGAATCCGTGGTGACGGTCCCCATTGAAGCGATTAACACCAAAGACGACAACTCCTATGTCCAAGTCATTGAAGGCCGAACCCTAAAAGAGTTTGAAGTCGAAACCGGTCTGGAATCAGATAACTTCGTGGAAGTTATTTCCGGGTTAAGCGAAGGCCAATTAGTCGTCACTAGAAAGAAAAAGTAAACGACACTCATGGAGCCCCTTCTCAAACTAGTTAACGTCACCAAAACCTACCTTCCTGACGATCATCCCGTCCATGCCCTTAAAAACGCTAGTTTAGAAATTAAAAAAGGGGAAGCGGTGGCCATTATGGGGCCCTCCGGTTCAGGTAAATCAACTCTGATGCATATCGCCGGTTGTCTTGATGTGCCTACTTCTGGTCAAGT
>CAZPFP010000051.1:0-4338 GCA_964585895.1 uncultured Gammaproteobacteria bacterium | reverse complement strand
GCTAAATACTCTTTTCATAAGCATATATCTAATGGCAAACTCATTTCCAGTGCTTCCTTCTCATCAACCTTAAGAATTAAATCACCGGATTTTACCCCAGCTTTTTCTGCGGGCATGTCTGACAAGGGAGCAATGACCGCCAATTGTTCATCGATGTAGCCTAACTGAATACCCACGCCTTCAAAAGCCCCATTTAAATCTTCCTTGGCTTCTTTGTTTTCCTGCGGCGGCAAAAAGGCAGTATAAGGGTCACCAAGAGAAGCGACCATCCCGCTAATGGCGCCATAAATCATTTCCTGAGGTTTAAGAGCAGCTTTATCTAAATAAGAAACCGCCAGTCTATCCCAAACTGCCCAGAACAAAGAAAAATCAAGGTCCTTATCGGCCGGTGTCGTCCGGTCAATAGTAATCTTCTCTGACCCACCGATGTTAACTGTTAACCCCTGTCCTCCTAGCCAATAACCGATCCCGCCTGCCAGAATAACAAAGGTAATTATCAAAACTGTTAATCTAATTTGTCTTAAATTAATTCTTATCATGGTGAGATTAAAACTCGCTTTTGCTGCCCATCAATCAAAACCATCTTACCCTGGGCTTTTTTTAATTCTTCCCAAATTTCTTGACTAATTTTACCATCTAATCCCAAAACAACCATGGGCAAAGAATCCTCTTCCTCTTCAATCTCCTTCTGTAAAGACTCTTCTGCTAAACCACCGGCAATAAAACCGACGGCCCCCAAGCTAACTGCCTTGTACCACAAGCCCTTAGGTAATTTTTCTCTCAGAACAATAATCTGCTCCTGGCAGGTTCCGTCAAGAGAAAACAAATCATAATCTTCTCCTTCAATTACTTTTAAGTAGCCAGTGGCCTTCTTTCCTTCTCCCCAACTGCCTTTTATTTCTATAGCCGCAAATGACAAACTCACTGAATCTGAAGTCACTGCGCTTACTCTCCCTGTGAATGGAGTTTTCATTTCTTTTTCAGCGAACTCCTTTTTAATTCGCAAAATCCCATCTTCAGTTAAAGAATCCAAAACTCCGTTAATCGGGGCGACAAATTTCTCGATTTTTCCTAAAAGAACCTTCTTTTGAGCAACTAATTCTCCCTGTTTCACTTTTTGTCCCAATTTTTTTTCTAAATACTTAAGGACTTTTTTCGGCGGAACGTCAATTAGCTTGCTTAGATGATAGCTCTTGGATTGGAAAGAAGCTTTTCTATTGCCAATAACCTCACCTTCTTTAACTTTTTGGTCTTTCTTTACTTGCAACTTTACGCCATCAGGAAAAGGAAGAGTGACTGAGGCAGTTACTTTTTCCAAACTGACTTTTGGGGCAGCCTTCATCTTTTTATACTTGAGTGGTAAAGGGAATTAAGCCTAAATACCTGGCTCTTTTTATTGACTGAGAAAGACGGCGCTGGTGTTTAGCGCAAACTCCGGTGCGGCTCCGAGGAACAATCTTCCCTCGGTCACTAACAAAACGCCGAATCGCTTCCACCTCCTTGTAATCAGGTTTTTTGCCTGATTCACAAAAAGGGCATTTTAAACCTCGAATAGGTCGTCTCTGTCTTCTTTTCATCCTTTTTATTTATCTTTTAGAAAGGTATATCCTCAGCCTTGACTTCTTCTTCTTTGTTTTCCTCACCAGCCTTGGCTGCTTTTTTCTTATCGTCAGCCTTTGCTGCTGGGGCTAATTTAGAGGCCACTTTTCCAGCGGTTTCCTTCGTTGCTTTCTTAGCTGCCCCTGTTTCTTCCTCTATCGGCACTTCTCCTTTCATCTTGACCGGTTCCTCAAAAGCAACTTCCCCTTCTTCTCTTTCTCCGGGGGCCCGCTTGGTATCAAGAATAAGCATTTCGTCAATAACAACCTCTGTTGTCTGACGAGGACTGCCATCTTGAGCCTCCCATTGCCTGGTCTTGAGGCGGCCTTCAACATAAACTCGCCGCCCTTTGAACAAAAGTTGGGAACAAATCTCCGCCAACTTGTTCCAGGCAACAACCCGGTGGAACTGAGTATCTTCCCGCTGGTCACCGGCCTCGGTGACCCAACTCCGGTTAGTAGCCAACCCAAAGGTACAAACGGCTGTCCCTTGGGGAGTATAACGCAACTCAGGATCCCGAGTGAGATTACCAATTAACTGAACTTTATTAAGTGACCTGGATGCCATTTTCCTCCTTTATCTTCACTCTTTTTTAACTAATAAATAACGGATAATTTTCTCTTCTAATTTAAGGGTGTTTTCAATTTGAGCCGGGGCGGTAGCAGGTAATTTTATTGCCAACAAAAAATAATACCCCAGGTTTTTCTTCTTAATGGGGTATACTAATTCCTTCTTCCCCCAATCATCTGTTCCTCCAACCTTGCCTTTTAAGTCTTCGATTATTTTTTTGACTTTGATAATCAGTTTTTTCCGATCTTCTACAGCCAAATCTGGATCAATCACTAAAACAAGCTCGTAATCTCTCATGACATTTTTTCCTTAATTCTCCAAGATTCTACCACAAAATTTTCCTTTTAACAACCACTATTTCCCAAACTTAAACTCAATCACGTCACCGTCTTTAACCAAATAATCCCGACCCTCCAATCGAACCTTTCCTTTTATCTTTGCTTCTTGCCATCCTCCAGCACCCACCAAGTCATCATAATCAACCACTTCCGCTTTAACAAAACCTTTGGCCATATCGGTATGGACCTTTTCCGAAGCCTCATAAGCAGATAAGCCCTTTTCCAAAGACCAAGCCCGGACTTCCTTCCCCCCTTTAACAGTGTAAAAAGTAAGCAAATCCAGAAGTTTGTAAGCTTCTTGAATCAATTCATCCACTCCCTCTCCTGTCTTGGCATTAACGACCAAAAACCCTTCAACAGGGCCAATTTCATCCTGATTTAAAACATAAAGAGTCGGCTTCTTAATTTCCCCCAACGCCAACTCCAAATCAACCATCTCCTTATCTCTTTGGGGATCAATTGAACCATAATAATGAGAAACGGACTCATCTTTAAAGCCCCGAATCACTTGAATCACCGCATCTACTTCTCTAATCTTAGCCAAAAACTGATTCCCCAATCCTTCTCCTTTATGAGCATCTTTGACCAAACCAGCGATATCAATAAATTTGACTACTGCCGGCGTCACCTTCTCAGGCCCTATCATTTCCCTCAATTTCTTCAGTCTCTCATCTGGCACTTCCACCACTCCCACATTTGGTTCAATGGTAGTGAAAGGATAAGCGGCCACATTGGCCACCTGCCTTTTCAACAAGGCATTAAAAAGAGTGGATTTACCTGAATTGGGCAGACCGACGATGCCACAACTTAACATATTCTCTTAATTCTATCATTTCGAAACAAAGGAGTTAACTATCCCAAAACCAGTAATTGACAAAATTTACTTTTCGGCATAACATCAGCAGTATATGCTTACTCAAAAAGATATTGACGAAATTGAAAGAATCGTTAGTCAAGAACTTGAAGAAAAAATTAAGTTGCTGCCGACTAAGAATGAATTTTTTACAAAAATGGATCAGGTAATGGGCGAGCTTGGAGCGATTCGTGAAGAGCAAACGGTTATTTCGGGTTATAAAAATCAATTAGAAGACCACGAGAGTAGAATTACACAATTGGAAGAAACAGCTCCCGCATAATTTCCCACCGTACAAAACTATTTCATCTCCAGAGGCACATTAAAAAGAGTTGACTTGCCTGAGTTAGGAAGACCGACAATCCCGATTGAAAGAGACATCTTATCCTTTATTGTATCAAATCAGGCAGAGTGATTTTAAGACTTCTTCTCTGAAGGATTTTTTGCCAGTCAAGGCTCTTTCTTTCAACTCATAAGCAGCTATTTCAGATTTTGATAAGATATCCCTCAAAGCTCCCATATAGTGTTGAAAACTTTTCTTATCTTTTCTCTTAAAGGCTTCTTTAGCAAAATTAAGAAGTTCATAAATAATCGAGGTGGGAACCCAGTAATTTCTCGGTGATTTCTCTTGAGAAGTAAACCTGCCAATATAGACCAAGACAGTCTTCTTTTCCTCTAAAATTGCCTTGATTAATCTCCAATTTCCTTCGTGTATAGACAAAACAATATTATCATCAAGAATTTTTTCAGCCACAATAATTGGGTCTTTATCTCTTGGCGGTGTTCCCCAAGAAAGGCGTTTAATAACCTTTCTTTGTTCTTCTTTTATTCTTTTATTTTTGGGGCTGAAATAAAATTCACTCACTTCTTTAGCTGAAAGCGCACCTGATTTAATCAATCGAGTCGGTGGGAACTCGATACCAAAATTCAAACTTTCAACAGAAATCTTTTCTTTTTTCCAAACTATATTCTCGGCCG
>CAZPFP010000050.1:0-4485 GCA_964585895.1 uncultured Gammaproteobacteria bacterium | reverse complement strand
CACTCAAATCCAAACCGCTATTTTAGGCTCACCGGAGTTTGAAATAAAACCAGAGGCGAATTACAGGCCGAGGATTTCCGCTGAGCATCTTTGCCTGCTTTGGCTTCTGAAAAGAAATACCGGCAAGCCGATTACCAAGCTGGTGGCCGAAGCCATTGACCATTACTTGAAAACGGTTGACTGGCAGACAAGGAAAGGGGGTGAGATTGAATGAATCTGATGACCAGAGGGCTGGAAAAAAGATTTGTCAAGGTTGGCATCCAAAGAAATAAAGAAGACCCGATGGTGATTGCCAAGTTTTTTAACCCGGCCGGATCCGGCAGCTGGTACGCCACGGAATACGATTCTATAAAGAAAATGTTTTTGGGCTATGTCTCAATTTATGGCGACTGGAATGAATGGGGCTTCTTTTCCCTGAAAGAACTGGAAGACTTTGAGAGCCCTTACGGGACCGGGATTGAAAGGGATCTTGAGTTTGAGGAATGCCAATCAAGTAAAATCATCACCGCGGTTTGATCAGATATTGAAATTACAAAATAAGAAAGATTTCTCTTGTTAAACTACGGCATAGACGGCTTTTCCCAGGTTGAGGGTTCAAACATGAGGTCGACAATACGAGGATCAACATCGAGAGCGTTCGCTAGCTGATCCCTCTTTTTAGGGTAAATCTCATCAAGAGAAATGAGGCCGTTTTCCAAAAAAGCGATGAAGCCGGGTTCAACATCAAGGTAGGCGGCGGCTACCTCAGGGGTTATTCCTTGACCCTGACGAAGAGCTTTAATAACCACACCTGCCTTACATACTAGTTCGGCTTCCTGCCGTTCCGCTTCGCTACCGTGCAACTTTAAGTGCAGATTTCCGGAGCGTTCAATAAGCTCATCATTCCATGCGCGAGTGGAACCGTCTTCTTCACCACCTGCTAAGATAACTTCAAAAAGGTCGGGTCCTATGCCAAACTCCAGAAGCTCCACTACTTCCTCTGGCTCGTATACCCTTTCTGAAATAGCAATCTCGCTTAATTCTAAAAGTTCGGCTTGGTTTAAAAAACTCGCTTCCTTAATTGAGTCTAGAAGTTGAATGGCTATTTCTTGATCGGAAGAAGCAATGATTCCTAAAAGACTGGATTCTCCACGAGACTGGGCTTCATCCATTTCACGCACCCTACTTTTTAACTTCGATAATATTGGTTGCTTTTCGGCATTAAGTTTTTGCTGTTCCAGGCGCCGCCCTTGCCAGACTTCGGCAATTTCTTTTGGCAGTTCGACAGGGGGTCCTAATTCTTCGGGGTTGATAGCCATATAGCTTATTATATCAGATAAAACCAATTTAGCTTTCTAAAATCTAAATAATCTTTGACGATTAAATGATTGCTTTCCAGACCTTCTTGCCTACTCCCTCTTTCCTTATTTTCCCTGCCGTGGTTAAAAAGAACTGGATTTCGTAATTTTCTTCATCTTCCTGGGTTTCCCTGATGAATTTGTTTAAATATCCCTGCATGTATCTGTCCGAGCAGACCAGGAGAATGGTCGGGAAGGGGTGGCGGGTGGTTTTCTCCCAGAGATTGGATTGATAATAATTAAAAAATCTAAAAAGACGATGCCGCAAGGCATAACGGGGATTTTTCCTGACAAACATTTCCAAAAAATATCTTTTGGATTCACCCTGCGGTTCTTTGATGACAAAATACAAATCGGGCAGGGGTTCAGGCAGATAATCGTGATTGACCAAATCGGTCCGGTGGAAAAATTGAAGTTCGGCCTTGTCTTCCGAGCATAGCCTGACCAGATGAAAATAGATATCCGCTAAAAAAAGGCAGTGATTGATGAATTTTCTTGAGCGTAAATTTTCCCGATAAATTCGGTTCAGAAGCGATTGGTTAATCTTTGGTTCTTTTCTCAAAACACCAGCCGCCTTTGATTTCAGGTAGTAAATGGCTGGCTGGATGTTTTCTCCAAATTTTCGGGAGTAGATTCGACCAAGATATTTTTTCTCGGTTAACTCTTTCAGCCAGGCATTGATTCGCCGATGGTCTTGGTGGTGAAGGAATTTTTGGAGATGGTGGCGATTGAGAAAGCGGAAGCGATATAAAAGAATGAGGATTTCTATTTGCTTTGAGGTTGGTTTTTTTGTTTGATTCATAAGGTCGTTTGTGTTGGTTTATTTCCCCAAACTTTTGACTGTTGACGTTTCTCCTCCTTATTTATAAGGGATAAGGGGTAGTGGTTATCGTCATTTTTAAGGCTAAATTGATTAATTTTTTGTCCCAGAGCGCGAGGACAATCTTTAAGGCAGGATGTCCCCAGTTTGAACTTTAGTAATCAGTTTCGGTTTCAATTTTTTGTCTGTCTTTGAGGTTGTTTTTGCTTGTTTTTTATAGGGCAGAGTGTAAAGTTTTCTTGACCGCTCGATGATTTGATTGGTTCTTCGGCTGTCAAGACTGGTAAAGACAGGAGTGGTTATCCCCGAAAAGGGCTCTTCTGGATTAAGGGCGCTGATTTTGATGTAAAAGTTAAACGAAGGCAGGCTGGCAATCTCGCCCCTCTCGATGTAAGGCGAGAACTGGGGCAAAATCAATTTTTCGTCTTCTGGATTGGCCGTCCTGAAGCAAATCACCGTGCCGGTGTTAGCCAGGGTAACGTTGACCAACGACCTATCTTCAATCTGAGAAGTGGTTTGGTGAGCCATAATGGCATTCAATCGGTATTTTCTGGCTTCCGACAGGATTTCCGCAAAGGCAGTGGTGGCAAAATTCTGAAATTCATCAACGTAGAGATAGAAGTCTTTTCTCTCCTTGTCGGTTACTCTGGCTCTTTTTAAAGCCGCCAGCTGGATTTTGGTCATGATGAGGATCCCGAAAACCTCGGAGGAGTCTTCGCCAATCCTGCCCTTGGAAACGTTGCAGAGTAAGATTTTTCCCGAAGATAAAATCTCATCAAAGTTAATGCTGGATTTTTCCTGTTCCAAAATTCTTTTGGCGGTCGGCGAAAAAAGAAAGCGACCGATTTTATTGGTAATTGGCGAAATCATTTTGACCTTCTGGTAATCGCCGGCTTTGGCAAACTCATAGCGCCAAAAATCCTTTAAGTTTTCATCATCCAGACTTCGGACAATTCTTTTGCGGTAAGGAGTGTTAATCAGCAGTTTGTAAACCGTAAACAAGGTCGGGTTTTCGGTGGTAAAAGCGGTGTGAATGGTGTTTCTTAAAATATATTCCATTCTCGGTCCGGAATACCTCTCCGAATAGATTTTGTGGAATAAGGAAATAATGCTTTCCGTCAAAAATTCCTTTTCCCGGAGAGTATCGTCTTCATTCAGATTGGGTGTTAACTCCAACAGGTTGAGGCCAATCGGGTGTCTGACATCATCCGGGTTAAAATAAATAACGTCGTTGACCCTTTCCTGGGGAATGGCAGGCAGAATTTGGTCGATTAAATCTCCGTGAGGGTCAATTACGCATAATCCCTTTTTGTTTTTAATATCCTGCAAAATCATCGACAAAAGCAAGGTTGATTTGCCGGTGCCAGTGGCCCCAAGGATATAAATATGCCTTCTTCTTTCGTCTGCGGTTAAACCGATTTTAGTGACCGTTCCGCCATAAGTGTTTTTGGCAAAGATAACATCAAAAGTCTCAGCCTTTTTTAAAGAAAGCGGGGCTGGCAATTGTTTACTGTGCTGTTTGACCAAATCTTCAGTTTTAGTTTTGACCGTAAAGGGCAAGTGGTAAATATCGGCTACTTCCGAGGCTGACAGAACCGAGTTGCCCAATAAAGCAAGCAGCCTTTTCCTAAATAAATAAGCCTTGGTTTGTTTAATTAAACCGTGTTTAAAGTTGAGGAAAGAGACCAGCGACTGGTAATGGGAATTATTAAACGAGGAAAGGGCGGAAACAAATCCCTTAATCCGTTTATTTTGTTTGGTGCGGCTTTTGCTGACAACCAGCAGACGCAAAGAAGTCTTGAAAAGCTGTTGGTCCAACTTTTCTTTGATCATCTCTTCCAGCTCTTTTTGGTAAGCGTCGTTTGTACTGCTGTTGTGTTTTAGTCCTTCGAGATGTAAAAGCGGTCCTTCTTTGCCTCCAGTGACTAAAAATATCAAAAACCCGAAAGGAATAAGGAATAAATAAAGAATAAATCTCATCAACAATTTAAATGAACTAATTGCTTGTTGATTTAATTTCAAGTTTTTTAAACCGGTCATTAAGTCGCTTCTAGTGGAAATCAGGCTGGTGATTGTTCTTGCCTGTTTTAAATCGCGCCTGTTGGCCGGAGAAGCAACGATTTGAAAAGAAACCAGTTCGTCTTTGTCCAGCTTGGTCATACTGCCAGTGATGTAAGCAATAGGGTCGTGTTCTTTAAGCAGTTTTTGATTTTTTAAGGGATAGGCAAAGTGGTTTGATTGTTTAAAGCTGGCGATTTTAAATTGGTTGTTTTTTAATTTTTTTGGCAAATAGTCGCTGACTCGATTAATACTAATTCCAGGAAGGTA
>CAZPFP010000049.1:0-4773 GCA_964585895.1 uncultured Gammaproteobacteria bacterium | reverse complement strand
TCCGCAGCCAAAAAATCGGTTTTGTCTTTCAAACCTTTAATCTTATCCCCAAAACAACCGCTTTAGACAACGTCGCTCTCCCTCTCATCTACACCGGCACAAGCTTAAAAAAAAGAAAAGAATTAGCCAAGCAAATGCTCAAAGAAGTTGATCTTGAAGAAAGGGCCGACCATTTTCCCAACCAACTCTCCGGCGGAGAGCAACAAAGAGTGGCCATTGCCAGAGCCCTCATTAACCAACCTTTGATTATTTTTGCTGATGAACCCACAGGGAACCTTGACTCCAAATCAGGCAAAGAAATCATGGCCATTTTGAATCAGCTTAATAAAGAAGGAAAAACCATTATTATCGTCACCCATGAATTAGCCATCGCTAAATCTGCCAAAAGGATGATAAAAATTATTGACGGAGAAATAGTTTACTAGAAATGGACTTTGCCGAAATTATAAAAATTTCTCTTGAAGCCTTAAAAGCCAACAAAACCCGGTCTGGTTTAACCATGCTGGGAATTGTTATTGGCGTCACTTCCGTTATTCTCCTTGTTTCCATTGGCACTGGCTTAAAAACTTACATTACCGAACAATTGGAAAGTTTAGGAGCGGACTCGCTTTATGTTTTTCCAGGAGAAATCGGCATTGGCCAAGGAGAAGGCAGTAGTGGCGTTCCGGGTGCCGGGGTAGCCAATTCTAAATTCACTTTTAACCATCTCAAACAAATCGAAAGGGAAGCCAAAACCGTTAAAGCGGTTATGGCCTACATTGAAAATAACGGGACGATGAGTTACAAAGGAAAAAACCACATCACCCAAGTGGTGGGCGTGGGTATCGAATTTCCTGGGATAAGAAACCAAAAAGTGGTTGAAGGTAGTTTTTTTACTATCTCTCAATATAATTCGGGTAAAAAAGTGGCTGTCCTCGGCCAAACCGTAGTTGATGAACTTTTTGAAGGCGAAAACCCGGTCGGTAAAAAATTCACCATTTCTGACCAGCGCTACACCATTTTAGGTGTTTTAGAGGAAAAAGGCGGTTTTGGCGGTGTCGATATTGACAACCAAGTTTTCATCCCGGCCACCACGGCGATGCGTCAGTTCGACATGGAAAACATCATGTCTTTCATGGTTCAATCTCAAAATTCTGATTCCATTCCGGAAACGATAAAAGAAGTAGAAAATATTCTTCTCAAAAGTCTTGACGAGGACGAATTTTCCGTCTTGGATACGGAAAGCATTTTAAGTATCATCTCCAGTATTTTAGGCGTTCTTACCGCTGCTTTGGGCGGGATTGCCGCCATTTCTTTAATCGTCGGCGGGATTGGGATTATGAACATCATGTTGGTCTCCGTCACCGAAAGAACCCGGGAAATTGGTTTGCGTAAAGCAATTGGGGCCACCCCTAAAAACATTCTCACCCAATTCATCATTGAATCGGTTGTTCTTTCTTTTGTTGGGGGGACGATAGGTATTCTACTTGGCATCGGCGGTGCGTTTCTGATTGGTCGCTTTTTTACGACCACGGTCACCCCTTGGTCAATCATTCTTGCTTTTGGTGTCTCCAGTTTGATTGGCGTTATTTTTGGCGTCGCGCCGGCTTACAAGGCTTCAAAACTTAACCCCATTGACGCCCTTCGCTATGAATAGTATAAAATAAAGTGATGGATTTGAAATATAAACTTGGGAAATTAACCTCGGTACTTTTGATAGGCTTTGGCGTTTACCAAATCGTCTATTCCACGGTTTTACTTGTTTTTGTTTATCCTCATCTCAAATTTGGCGTTGGCTATTCAAGTGCTCTCCTTTATGAAAGTTTAATCGAAAAAGCGCTGGTTTATTATGCCTCAATGATTATTAACGGAATCTACGGTATCAGTCTTCTCTTTAAAACGAAAGAAGAAGTTACCTATCTTCAGATTATTGGTGGTTTAATTGTTTTTGGTCTGGGAATTCTGTTTGTTACCAAAACTGAAATGACCACTGACCCGATTATTAAACTGTTTTTAAGAACGGTTGAATTAATTAGCGGATGAAAGTTTTATTCCTCGGTACTTCCGCTGGTTGGCCCTTGCCTCGTTTGGGCTGTGATTGTCAAATCTGCCAATCAAAAGACCCTCGAGACAAACGACTTCGTCCGGCTGTTTTGGTTGACGACTCGGTTCTAATTGACGCTCCGCCTGATATTTATCACCAATTAATCAATCTAAAAGTTGACACTACTAAAATTAGCGCTTTGTTAATTACCCATGCCCATCCCGACCATATCCATGGCTTTTATGACCTAACTCATCTCTACGAACGTCAAATAAAAGAACCTAAACTAATCATTACCCAGGATGTTCTTAATGGTTTGCGCCGATTTCACTCATTTCCCTTAAAACCTTTTAAACCTGAAATCGTCAGGCCCAAAATTCCAATTGAGCACCAAAAAATCAAAATCTCCTTTTTTCCGGTTGAACACAGCCATCTTCCCTGCTACGGCGTTAAAATGAAAGAAGAAAAAATCTTTGTTTATATCCCTGATTTAGTCAGGCTGCCAAAAACAGAAAAAAAACAAATTCGTGATGTTCATCTCTTGGTTCTTGATGGCTCTTCATTAAACAAAAAAGGACAAACTCGAACTCACCAATCAATTGAAGAAGGAATCAAACTGGCTAGAGAACTTAAACCCAAGCTCTGTTATTTTACTCATCTTGGCCATATTACCGGCACTCACCAAAAACTGGAAACTTTTGTTCAGAAAAACGGCGGCAAGAACTTCCATATTGCCTATGACGGTTTAGAACTTGAAATTTGAGACTTCAAGAAGGTATGATTTTAGTGGTAAGATATTAAACAATGAAACGACTATTCATTAGCTTAACTTTTGTCTTTTTATTAATTATTTTTTATTGCTTATTGCCTCAAAGACTTCTTTCTCAGGAAACGCCTGCTTTTGACTTCAATCGCGCTTATGAGGATTACCAATACACCTACGGCACCTATCGCCAGGCTCATAATGAATACGTCACGGCTAGAGAACAATATTTAACTTACAAAACCTTAACCGCCAAAACTTTAGCCTTAGAACAAACTCTGGATATGCTCCAAAAAAGAGATGAATCCGTTCGCACTTATTTAACCGCTTTACGAATGAAAATGGCGGAAACAACCGGAATCTTAAACTACAAACAAAACACTCTTTATTTAAAACTTGATGCGGAGGTTAATTGGTACACTGAACACCGAGACAATCTTTCCAGTGCCGGCACTCTTGAAGATTTGGTTAAATCCTCCGCTGAAGCCGAAAGCCGCTATGATAAAACTCTTATTCTAATCTACCAAACTTTAGGGATTATTCTTGAAGGCAAGGAAAATAATCTAAAAGATCAAATCAACGAACAAATTGAATTAATAGAAGGCAAAATTACTCAAATCCGGGAAAAAGAAGACAAAGACACAACCATTGCCGAACGATGGTTATTAGAGGCGGAAAATAAACTAACACGGGGTCAGGAAAAAATTGATGAAGCAATAAATATTTTAGACATGATGAAACCTCATGACCGAGATAAAGACGGAGAGTATAGTCAATCTCAAAAGTTATTCCAAGAATCGCATCTTTATCTCAAAGAAGCTAACTCTTTCTTAAATGAGCTCATTCGTGAAATTAAAACAGCCGATGTCTTAGAAAAAACTGACTAAAATGGCAAAAGAGAAAGAAGAAATTATCAGTCAAGATTTTGAAGCCCAAATTCCGGAAGAGGAAAAACCAAATTTTTGGGAAAAAACAAAAAGGAAAATAAAAGGGATTTCCGCTAAAGGCAAATCAATCTCTTTCCGGGACAAAAAACTTTTCTTGGTTATTGGTGGGGTGGTAATTATATCGATACTGCTGATAATCTTTGTTCGCTCTAGCCTACGCATCAGTCGATTCAAACCGCTTGTTTTTCCCTCACCTTCTCCCAGCCCTTATGAAGAAGAAATTACTAATCCTTCTATTTATGCCACTGATTCGGCTGTTCTAGAAATTGGTGAAAGACTGAAAGAAATAAACCAGGATTTAGACCAAACAGACCTCAAAGAAACGGGCCTCAACCCGCCAGTCTTAGATATGGAAGTCAATTTTGAGGAATAAAAACCATCTGCCTCACTTTTTATTTATTTTAAATATAAAACAAACGCGATCATTGAATTCGCCGGAATGCCTCGGAGTGGCAAAACGACTATCATATCACTACTTTCCCAAAAACTTAATAATTCCATTTCTCATTTTGAACGTTTTGATCTCATTCCTTTTAAAATTAATGACTCTTATAACTATAACTTTTGGTATGCCCAATATTATGTTAAGGAACTTCTAAAGGCAACTAATAAAAAAGGCCTTCATCTATTCGACCGAGGTATTATTGACAGAATTGCTTTTGGAAATGCTTTAGCCAAATATCATCGATGGAATAAAAAGCAGCATCAAGACTATTTCTCGATTCTTAAACCATACGTTAATTATCACGAGATCGTTTTTATCAGAAATATTAAACCAGAGGATTCTCTAAAAAGAGTAAAAAAAATTAAAAATAAAGTAAATATAACCCACGACCTGAATTTTCTAAAAGTCCTTCATCAATCATATCAAGATTTAGAGGGTCAGTATAAAAAACTTATATACCTTCCGATCAATCTCCGACCAAAAGAACTAACTCCAATAGCTCTTGATACTTTAGAAAAGATAGTCAAGTCCTCTTGACTTTCGGGTTTTCTTCATTTTAAAATAGACCTATGACCAAAACTCCTTTAGCCGACAG
>CAZPFP010000048.1:0-4811 GCA_964585895.1 uncultured Gammaproteobacteria bacterium | reverse complement strand
TCCGAAACTGCTGGTCGCTTTTTATTTGATAAGCCGCCGCCATGCCTTTAAGCAAATCAGCAATCTCCTGATTGCTCATTTTCCTGTTCATCTTCATAGTTAAATCAATAATATCATAGACGTTGACTAAGCAAAAATTATCTGCTACTATAGGCAGTGTGAGCTATCGCTCTCAGTTGTTTATGGGTCCGTAGTGTAGGGGTTTAACACATCCGCCTGTCACGCGGAAGATCGCCGGTTCGAATCCGGTCGGACCCGCCCCTCCTGCCCAATTCTGCCCAGAAAGGAGGTTTTTATCCAAAAGTAATGGAAGAAAATATATTAAAGAGACTTCTGAAAAGCCTTAAGCTAAACGAGTCCACGATCAGTATGATTTTAGGCGCTTTAGTGATCATTGTTGTTGGTGCTTTGATTTTTAATTATTTTAGAGGTGTCGAGCGCCCTGAAGAAGCAGGAGAATTAAAACCGGAAGAGATTAAATTGGTTGAAGAGGCAGGAAAGCTTGTTCCTGAAGGACTGCCGGTTGAATATCTGGTTAAAGAGGGTGATGATCTCTGGAAAATTGCCGAGGAGTTTTATGGCTCCGGTTATAATTGGGTCGATATCGCCCAAGAGAATCAGTTAACCAATCCCAATCTTATCTATGTTGACCAAAAACTAACCATTCCTCGCTCAGCAGTCATTAAGCCAGTAGCGGCCGCCATGACTGTTTTTGGTTCAGCCATCGAAGGCAGTCAATATGTGATTGAAAAAGGTGATCATCTTTGGGGAATTGCGGTTAGAGCTTATGGGGATGGATATCAATGGACTAGATTAGCTCAAGCAAATAATATCAACAATCCAGACATCATCAATCAAGGCGACGTTTTAACAATCCCGAGATAGGCTTTGTCTTTAGGGAAAAAGCGTTTTGGTGCGGTGGTAGTTCAGTTGGTAGAACGTCTGCTTCCCAAGCAGAAGGTCGGGGGTTCAACTCCCCCTCACCGCTCTGTTTTGCTGGCGTAGCTCAGTTGGTAGAGCAATCGCTTCGTAAGCGATAGGTCGGCAGTTCGACTCTGCCCGCCAGCTCCTGATGGCTCGAAAAACAAGATTAACCAGGAAACAAGAAGCAAAAAATATTCGTCAGGCTTTTATTTACATTGTTCTCACTTTAACCTTGGCTTTTGTCTTGGTTATTGTCGGCATTCCCTTATTAATTAAAACCGCCATCTTTCTTGGTAACCTGAGAGCCAGCTCTAAGCTTCCGGAACAAACTGACACCATTCCGCCCTCACCGCCACGGATTGTTGTCCCTTTTGAAGCCACCAATAGCGCCCAATTTTCTTTAACGGGCTTTAGTGAACCAGGGGTAAACATCAAAATCTATAATTCCGGACTGTCTTTTGGGGAAACAGTCGCTGATAATGAAGGCCAGTTTATTCTCGACAATCTCAAGCTGACTTCCGGCAGAA
This sequence comes from uncultured Gammaproteobacteria bacterium, assembly GCA_964585895.1. Classification (GTDB taxonomy): domain Bacteria; phylum Patescibacteriota; class Microgenomatia; order PFEM01; family JAHIFH01; genus CAZPFP01. The sequence goes on along the minus strand of CAZPFP010000048.1, from coordinate 3,360 downwards.
ACGAAATTACCGCTGTTGCTAAAGATGCTGAGGGCAACGAAAGCCAAACCTCACTACCGGCGGTGGTGGAATATGATACTTCGCCACCTGATTTAGAAATTACCAAACCAACAGACGGGGAGACTATCACTGGTCTTGAGAGCGAAATTACCATTGAGGGTAAAACCGAGGGGGGCGCCAAATTAAGTGTCAATGGTCGCCTGGTCATCGTTAGTCCTGAAGGAGATTTTAATTATCAATATTCTCTAAAAGAAGGTGAAAATAGTTTCAAGATTGTTGCCCAAGATAAAGCCGGCAATCAGACTGAAAAAGAAATAAAAGTCACTTATTCTCCTTGATACAACTGAATCAAGCCATACTCTGATGGTTGGTTATAAATTTAGGATTCCTAGCTTCTTAACTCAATACATTTCTCTCTTTTAGCTCAACACAAAGTTCGACGAGTTCACCTTCAATTTTTCCTCTCGTTTCTCTTACCACATCAGTATGTTCTTCAATCTTAAAGTCCATAAAATAGTGATTAGCCCTCTTCGATCTCCAGCTATTATAATCGCATTCATTATCATCGCAAAACTCCTTTGCTATTGATAATTTCTCACCTCCAAAAAGAACACGGGAATATTGATTATCAAACATATCGATTCCAACACCTATCGAAAGCGTAAAACCCTCCCTAGATTTATGTTTTCCTTCAGACCAAAGAAGTGAAACAATAGAGAGTGGATGAACAACGGTATACCAGTACCCATCCTCATATTCTGAATGTGTTGGAGAGTGGTAGTGCTGATGCTCAAATACACCTTCTTCTCTTTTAATTTCTCCCCTACCACTAAGAAAATTGTCATTAATCTCATTTAATAGCTCTTCTGGCTTTATTAAATTTAACGTTCTCTTGCAGGTTTCTAATTGACCACGCAATTTTTCGTTTTCTATCTCTTTCTCTTCCTGTGTTTTCTTTTCCTCAAGCTGTCTTTCCTGTCCACGTTGAGCTAATAAGCTTGTAATTCTTTCAGTTAAGTTTGGCATATTAGTCTTTTACCAGCAGTAAAAGGTATTCTTTATAAAAACTGCCCTCTTGGGCAGTAGAGATATTATAGCATTTTGAGTCCAATTTCAAAACAATGACCGACCGTCTTCCAGTGAGAGGCTTCATTTCTCACAAACAAGCCAATAAAATCATTAGCCAGCCTATTACCCAAGGATAGAACAAGGAGTTAAGAAAAAAAGAATGGATTAATATTGCTCCTAGACTGGCTAAACAAACAATCCCAATCACTTTCTTTCTTTGTCTGAAAGCTAAATTTCCGGCACTAACTAAATACCAAAGATAACTGATTAAACCAATTATTCCGGTGGTGGCTAAAACAAAAAGTAAACTGGAATCAGCCCCGGCGCCAGCATGGCTTTCTTGCCATTTATCTTCTTTTAAAAAGCCATAATCTCTTTGAAGATAACGATAGGCATTAAAACCTATTCCTAGTAAGGGATGGTCCTTAGCGATGGTAATCGCGTTTTGCCAATTTTCATAACGATAACTAAGCGTGTAAGTTCGGGCTAATTTGCCGCCCTCGCCTTTTGGCTGGGGTAAAATAGCTAAAGAAAAAAAGAGAACTAATAAAGCGATAATAAACAACTTGTTGCTTTTTCTTAACCAGGCTATCAGCCCCATACCCACCAAAAAAGCTAAGTAGGAACTGCGCGAATGGGTTAAAACCAGAGCCGCATAAACAATCCCCGCCGCAAGAATTAACCACCGGTTCTTTCTGTTCTTGAAAAGTAAATTAATCAAGATAATCAAAGTCAAAACCAAAATCAAGCCGGTGTAGCCTGGGTCAAGAAAAGTAGAAACTAAGCGATAAAAGTGAGGATCCCAGTGAAGAAACTCTAAAGGTTTTAAATCAGGCCAAAGAAAGTATTGGAAAAAGCCAAATGAAGCCACGGCTGTCCCTATAATTACTAAATAATTCAAAAGGTTTGAAACTTTGAAGAGGTGGCCTTTTAGATCAAATAAAACAAAGTAAACTCCCATGTAAACCAACCAGCGCCCTAAATAAAAACCGGCGACGATGACTTCCCTATTCGATAGTAGGGGACTGGCCACTCCGAGAGAGAGGCAAGCAATCGCGGAAAATAAAAAGATGGGTAAGGCCAAGGGCGGTAATTGATATCTCCTTTTTTTCTTCAAACTGAACCGCCATATCCCCCATGAGAGCAGGAGTAAGGTTAAAACAAGGTCAGTCAGGTAGAGATGGACTTCCGGTCCGCCTAAATTCAGAGGCACTCTGGTTAATTGGCCAAAAGGAAAAAGAACCAAGTAAAGAAAAAAAAGGGTTTCAATTAATTTCATTAGTAATTATCTCCATAATCATAGAGCTTAACTCTGGTTTTTTCGTTCTCATACAAAAGTTCCAAATCGCCAAATTTCTCTGGCAAATCCCCATCCTTGATTAAGATATGGGTGAAAAAGGTGCCTGGTTTCGCCCAAGACTGATGAACAAAAGGAAAATCAACATAATAAAGATTATGGATATTATAAATTAAAACCAAGTCATTTGCCTTGATATTTTTCTTAAAAAAGCCATCAACATCATAAAAGTCGCCATAGTCAAAGTTAAGTCTCTGGCTTAAAAATTCATCTCTTGTTTCTTTACCAAAAACGACTGGCAAAAATTTCTGGGTGGCCATCACTCTTGAGCCAAGGTTGAGTAAACAAGTCAAAATAATAGCACTGATGGCAATTTGCTGGATAGGCTTTTTAGATGAAGCTAAAATCTTTAAACAAACGAAAATTAGGGCCGGTAGAAAAGGCAAGAGATAGCGAGCCGTTGGTGGCGGAGTTAAAAACCAAAGAACATAGCCCAAGAAAAAGAAAAGAGCGGTCACCTTGGTAATTTTGTCCTGCCGCCAAATCTTAATTAAAACCAACGGTAGAAGAATTAGAAAAATAGGGGTCAAAAGATTATCAAGGTGGAAGGTTGCTTGCCAGGGACTAACTAAAAAAGAAAGGGGATTGTGAGAGGAAAAAAATCCTTGCCAGTCCCCTATTTGATGAGTTTCAAACCAGCCGGAAAACAAAGGATAAAAAGGATTACCGGTGTCAATAAAAGCCAGCAGATACCAAGGCAGAGCCACGGTCAAAGAAATAATGGAAAAAGTTAAAAAGTTCTTAAGTTTCTCCTTGCTAAACAAAACAATAAGAATCAAAAAGATGACCAGTGTTTCCAAACCCAAGTGTTTGGTACTTAAAGATAAACCCATCATCAAGCCGCTTTTTAAAAGCCAATTGCCTTTTTCCTCTAGCCAGCGCAAGAAATAAGTCAGGGCTAATATCTCAAAAAAAGTCCTGGTTAAATCAACATA
>CAZPFP010000047.1:0-4825 GCA_964585895.1 uncultured Gammaproteobacteria bacterium | reverse complement strand
TTAATTAACTTAAAACCATCTTCAATCTTTTTAAAGCTAGAGCCTCTTCGATATCTACTCAAAGTTTTTTGGTCGGTACCATCAAGACAGATGATTAAATATTGAAGGCCACTTTGGACCAGTTGTCGACAGAATTTTTTTTGATTTAAAGAATTCACCATTTGTGCTGGTGGTTACATAGATGCCTGTGGAGGTTGCATATTTTATCATTTTTGAAAGGTCATTATTTAAGAATGGTTCGCCATAGTTCCATAGGGCGATATTGGTAACATATCCCTTTACTTGGTTGACGATACTTTTAAACTCCCTGTAACTCATTATTCTTTTGGGGCGGTTTGTTTTTCCTGCTCCTGTTGGGCAGGCAGGACAACGTAGATTGCAAGCATTAGTTGGTTCAATCATTAAGAAAATCGGGTGGATTAATAAGATATCCCTGAGTCCAAATATTTCAGACAGTCGGTGAAGAAAAGTATTAAGTTTTGCCCTTCCTCTCAACAATAAACAAATTCCAGATTTGTTTAGTCTTCTCATTTTTCACTAAAAACGCATAAGAAGATGTCTTTTTAGAAACCGAATTGGCCGATATTTTTGGGGGATTTGGAAGTAAAGCTTATATAGAGGATGAAAAAAAAGGTTTTTAATTTTTACCTTTCTCATTTCGGCTTTTTCAACTTGAGACGATTGGAAATTTTTATAGGTTTGGAGTCTGAAGGTGTCCATTATTGGATCAGCAAAGAGCGAATCTTTGAGAGTTTTTTTGATCTCAAGAAAAACTTTAGGGTCCGGATAAAGATTAATATTTTCCTCAAGACAGCCTAAATTAAAATAGCCGTAAATTTTTGAAAAGAGAACCTGATCACATTTAAGTTTTTTGCCCAGGCGGGCAAATTGTTTCATTTCTCGATAATTGCTTTTCATGACAACCATGTTAATCTGAAAGTGTTTAAATTTTCCCTTTTGGCGAAGTTGGCTTAACATTCTTAAGTTTTCCTGAAGAACTTTCCATTTTCCGCCAATTCTGGTTTTTTCATAAGTTTCTTTGGTCGCGGCATCAATGGAAATATTGATAAAGTTAAATTGATTATGTTTAATTGAATTCCACATCTTTTTATTAAGCAAAAGTCCGTTTGATAAAATGTTAAATTTCAAATTAGGGTACTTCTTGGGATTGAAGTTTTGCATAAATTCTCTTGTCTCTTTGCGATAAAAGGGTTCACCATTGCCAGTAAAAAGTAAATAACGGATATGAGGGAGGAGAGAGGGTAGTGTTTCTTGAAAGATTTTTTTTGAGAGATTTTTGTCCACTGATTGAAACTTTTCGTTAGAGGTGCACATTTTACAGCGCAGATTACATTCACCAGAGTCATTGATGGCCACATCCATTGGTCCATAAGAGAGAATGGTCTTTTTATTTTTAAGGTCTTTGACAATGGGTTTAAAAGTAGGATCGATTTTGAGCCATTCTTCCACGGTGCGGCTTTGCTGGGCGATATAAACAGGACAATAGTCTTTATTACAGATTGTTTCCCACTTTCCTTCATACATTTTAGCTCTTACACTTTGGGCCTTGGGCCCATTCCAGATTTTTTCGATTGGGTTCTTTTGAAGGTTGCCAATGGAACCATGTTTATTCCAATAGGGGCAACAAAAATAAACCTCACCATATTGGTGAATGGCCAAATAAGTGAAAGGAAAAAGACAAAGGATTTTTTTCATCTTCTAGTATTCTATAAGAGCTCCAGAATACTTGTCAAAGTGGGAGTGATGGTGTAAACTGACTTTGAGAAAAATTTATCGATGAAGGTTTATTTTGCGAAGCTGAAAAAAGTCATCTCCAAATTAACAATTTTTGATTGGCTGGCAATCTTGGGCATCGTTGCTGCCATTGCCTTTTTGGGTTTTAATATTTTTCGAGAGGAAAAATGGGTGAGGGTGGAAGTAAGGCTGGAACCAGATTGGCGATGGGAGTCCCAGCTGCCACCTTATTGGCTGGCCGATTCGATTAAGGTTGACGATGAAGAGGTTAATAATCGTGGAGAAGCAATTGCTAAAATCGAAGACTTAAAAATCTACGAGCGCGGTTCAGATAAAAAAGACGTCTATTTTCTCGCCCGGCTGAGGGTTGTTGTTGGCGGTCGTGATAAGAAGATGAAATATAAAAATATTCCACTCGAGGTGGGAGCGCCAATTGAACTTCATCTAAACAACACGTTTGTGAGAGGCTTGGTGATTTATGTTGAAGGACTTCCAGATAAGAGTAATTGGATAGAGAAAGAAGTTGAAGTCAAAGCTATGGGTAAACATCCTTGGGAAGCCGATGCCATTCAAGTAGGCGGTCAAATGCGAGACGGAAGAGGGAGGGTGGTGGCCGAGGTTTTAGAGAAAAAAGTTGAATTGGCTAAGGAGGTGACGATGACGACTAAATATGGAGAAAGTGTAGCCATTATCATGACTAACCCCCTCAGAAGAGACCTCACTTTAAAAGTTAAACTATTGATGTCTGACCTGAGTGGTAGTTGGGATATCTTGAAAAATCAAAAGATAAAAGTGGGTGGAGACATCATTATAAGTTTGTCTGAGATAGATATTAGCGGCAATATTTCAAGGATCTTTAATTAAAGGGTTGAATGGCAGGTGGTTTTGAAAGCATTGTTTTTTTTAATGATGGATTCGACTGGCCATTAAAAAGTAATCGGTATTGGATGCCTTTGATTTGGTCAAGAAAAACAAAGGTTCTTTCAGTCGAATACCCTTCTTTTAGCCGGACGATTAGGCAGTTTTTAAAAATTTCTAAACTTCCTGTTTTGGAGAAAAAAGGAAGTGGCCTTTACATTTATCGCTCTCTGGCAATTTTGCCTTTCAACCGGGAGTTTTCTCTTTCTGAAAAGGCTAACCAGCTCTTTAATTATTTAATATTGAAGTTTTTTCTTCTTCATCATTTAAATCTCAAGCGGCCAATTCTCTGGTTTTTTTATCCCCAAGCATATTCTTTAATGAATAAAATAAATCACCAGCTTAGTATTTACCATATCGTCGATGTTTTATCAGAATATTCATTCTTTTATAAAAACGAGGCTAAGAAGAAATGGTTTGAAAGAGTTGAGAAAAAAATGGCTAATAAAATCGATTTGATTTTTGCGACTTCTCCCTTGCTTTATCAGAAAATGAGAAAGATTAATAAGAAAACGTTTTTGGTAGGCAACGCTTCTAATACGATTTTTTTAATCGAACAAGCCAAAGAGAAAATCCGCCCTCCAAAAGATTTAAAAGAGATAAAAAGACCTATTATTGGTTTTATTGGCGGGATTGATAATTACCGATTTGACTTTAATCTTCTAGGATACCTTGCCCATAACTTACCCAAGGCTTCTTTTGCCGTCATTGGTCCAGTGGGTAAAGCGAAAGACATGGTTAAAGAAGATTTGCCCCAGGAGAAAAATATTTTCTATTTAGGAATGAAAAATTTTCAAAAACTTCCTGCTTATCTTGTTAATTTTGACACTTGCCTTTTTTTGTATCCTCAAAACAAATACACTCGGGGAGTAACGCCAATAACCCTTTTTGACTATTTTGCTTTTGGAAAACCGGTGGTCTCTCTTAAGTTGTCCTCCCTTAAAGATTACCAAGAGTGGCTCTATCTTGCCAATGATAAGGAGGGATTTTTGAAACAATTAAAAATAGCTCTAGAAGAAAGAGATGGGGGTAAGAAAAAGAGGCGAATTGGTTTGGCAAAGAACCATTCATGGGAGTCATTAGTTAAAAAAATGGAAAAAATTATTCTCCTTGAATTAGCTCCATGATAAAAAAAAGAGCCAGTATAGTTGATTTGCCTATCGATTATGTCTCTCTCGAGACTTTTCCTTCTGTTTTGGCAAATTTGGCCAAGAAAAAAAGAGCGAAACCATTATTGGTAACATATTTAAATGCTCATAATTTTAATTTAGCCCAAAAAAACGAGAGATATCGTCGAATCTTAAGAGGGGCTGATTTGGTTTATACTGACGGCTGGGGAGTGGTTTTGGCAGCACGCCTTTTTGGTTATAGATTACCGGGTAGACTAACTGCTAAAGATTTTTTTTACGAGTTTTGTCAAATCGCAGAGGAAAAGCAAATGTCTCTATTTTTTTTAGGAGGAAGTCAGAGTGTAATTAGAAAAACAAGCGAGATTTTAAAAAAGAGATTTCCTAAGCTTAAGATAAGAGGAGCACAAAATGGATTCTTTTCTCAAGGTCAAGAGGGGGCGATATTATTAAAAATCAACCGAACAAAACCAGATTTTTTAATTATTGGCATGGGTTCGCCCAAGCAAGAATTATGGTTGGCGAAAAATCTACCGCGGCTTAAGATAAAAGTAAGTTGGTGTGTTGGAGGTTTGTTTAATTATATTTCCGGAGAGACAACTAGTTGTCCGGGGTGGTTAGGAGACTTTGGCTTTGAGTGGTTGTTTCGAATGTTAGTTGAACCCAAAAGGCTTTGGCGTCGCTATCTCATTGGTGGGCCTGAGTTTCTTTTTCAAATAATTAGGTTAAAATTAAATTCATGAAAGATTTTCCTCGCTTGATTCAGTATGCTTTTATTTATACTAAAAATTATCTTTTGGAATCATTGGCCATTTATTTTCCTAAAATTATTCCAAAGCCTTTATATATTGGTTTAAGCGTAGGAACAAGCTGTAATTTTGAGTGTAAACAATGTGATTTGTGGAAGATTAAGATTGATCCGAAGAAGCGTCTTAAAACGAATGAGACTAAGAAGATATTGGAGGACTTAAGAGATTGGCTTGGCCCTTTTCGTCTTGTTTTTACTGGGGCAGAGCCTTTTTTAA
>CAZPFP010000046.1:3039-4847 GCA_964585895.1 uncultured Gammaproteobacteria bacterium | reverse complement strand
CTAAAGCCTCGCACTACGAACCGCACCCCCCTGGAAAGTCCGAAAAGGTTGTCGTTCCTGCTGACAGAGACGCTAGATCTGACCTGCTGGAATTGCCTTGATCGTTTCGGTAAGTGGCATGCTCTTTTCGGTCATGCACACAACACAGCCTTGGCCGATTCTCATTTTCAACCGTTCCAGTACCATCTCCCGAACCCAAATCATAAATCAAATCTTCTTTTTTTAAAACCGAAAGAAAGAGAATGAAGAATAGAAAAATAGCTAAAAGTTGAAAAAAAGCAGGAATGGAAAAAAGCAAACTGGCTGAATTAATAACAGAAATGCCAATAAAAACAAGGAAAGCTAACCAAAAAATGATTGGCCAACCAAAAAATTTCTTCCAATTAATTTCTTTGGTTGCCGTTCCTAAAAGAAAAAGAGGCAAGGGCAAAATTAATATTAAAACCTCTGCCGCAAAATGAGTCCCCCCTTCTAGAAAAGGCAAAACAAAAAGAAAAACCAATAAAAGAGAAAAAATGGGCCTCTTCTCGTCTGATGAATTGAAAAAGCTTTTAAAACTTGTTAATCTCATAGAGATGACAAACTCAGTCTATCATAAATTTGGTAAAAGGGTAGTCGATCTCTTATTTTCTTTAATAGGCCTTATTTTCTTATGGCCCCTTTTTATTATCATTGCTTTTTTAATCAAACTCGACTCGCCCGGACCAATGGTTTTTAAACAACAACGAGTCGGTAAAAACGGCAAAACTTTTAGCCTTTATAAATTCAGAAACATGGTCAAAAATGCGGAAAAACTTAAGAAAAAATATTCCCATCTTAATGAGGCCAATGGACCAGTTTTTAAGATTAAAGACGACCCCAGATACACTCGAATAGGCAAATTTTTATCTCATACCGGATTGGATGAGTTGCCCCAAATAATCAACGTCTTGAATGGAAAAATGAGTTTAGTTGGGCCTCGACCATTACCAATTAATGAGGAAAGGAAAATTCCTAGAAAATGGCAAATAAAGCGCCGAGGGATCAAGCCAGGTATTGCCTGCTCCTGGCTTTTAAAAGGAGCTCATTATCTTTCTTTTAAACAATGGATGAAACTCGATTTAAAAGATACCAAAGAAAGCAATCTGCTTTATGATTTATCAGTTTTTTTAAGAACAATCCTCCTTGGTTTTAGATTGGTCAAGGACGAATTGAAAAGAAAGAATCATTTTCCCTTTTCAAAATAAATTTCCTCTAAAACTTTTTTCGCCTTTTTGGAACTATAACTTTCTTTAAGAAATTTCATCCCCTTGCCAGAAAGCCCATAAGCTAATTTTTTATTATTCAGGACTTTTATTACTGCAGCAGCAAATCTTTTTGCTTCGTCTTCAATTAAAACTTCCCCTTTGTTTTTCACTCTGATCCCTTTGGCAGCTGTTTTGGTAGTTACCACCGGAATGCCATAAGAAAACGCATTAAGAATTTTAATCCTTACCCCTGACCCAGCTCTTATGGGAGCAATAAAAACACCTGCTTTTTTAAAATATTTTTTTGCCTCTTTGACATATCCAGTTACTGAGACTGAAGAATCTTCTTGGCCAATTTCTCTTATCTTTTTTGAAGGATTGGCGCCAACAATACAAAATTTAACTTGGGAAATTTTTTCTTTAATAAAAGGAAAAATGTAACGATAAAACCACAGAACGGCGTCTTGATTAGGCCACCAGGAAAGCAAACCAATAAAAAGAATCTGCTTTGAACCAAAATGAAATTGAGATCTCGTTTGAAATGGCACTGGTAGAAAAACAATCTTCCTAGGATTTAATCCC
>CAZPFP010000046.1:0-3029 GCA_964585895.1 uncultured Gammaproteobacteria bacterium | reverse complement strand
TTTAATTAGTCTCTTTTTATCAAGCTGACTAATAGTTAACACCTTATCAAAAATAAAAATTTTTTTTCTCTCATAAAACCAAAACTTAATCGCTTCAACCAAATAGGCTAATTTTTCTACTGGATTTCCTTCGTATTTTACATATCCAAAAAGCCCTTCTGAAGCAATATCAACTTCATCATAGATTTTCAAATTTTTTTCCCAGTTAAAAACATACGGTAAATATTGAATAGAGGTTTCATGTTCACAATGAACTGCATCAAAATTCTCTTTCTCAGTTAATTTATTAATGAAATCAGCCGCTTCTTTTAAATAATATTTTTGAACTCGAAATGGCTTAGGGTTAAAAATTCCTAATAAAGCCTTTAATTTGAGTTTTTTATGTGACGTAGTAATGATTGGTGCCACAAAAGTTTTTGTTCCGTAACAAAACTTCTTAACCTTCGCTTCCCAAACTAAATTTTGTTTCCTCTCGACAAAAGAAATTAAAAATATTTGATGTTTCTTTGCCAAAATTTTTAGTATTTGCCATGTCTTGATCTTTCCTCCCGTATCGGGGGGAAAGGGCAAAAATTGAGTAATAAATAAAATTCTCATTGAAGATGGGGGATGATTTTTTCGATTTCCTCGGTAAAATATAATGATAAACTTTCACCCTCTACCATAAATTGTTTAACCAGTTCGACTTCCTTGTTTTCTAAAAGAATCTCTAGTTTTCTGCTTAAATTCTCGCCTTTATATATTTTATTAGTCAAAATTAGAGCTTCACCTTTTATTTCCGGCCTACTACTTTCTAGGTAATGAACTCTCTGTGGTCTAACAAGATAACCCATTTCCGGCAAACTTAATTCACTTCCCATCGGCCAAACAGTAACTATTTCATAATTTGACCAATTTTGTTCGATATAACGAGCCATTTGCCTATGCACTCTAGTTGCTCTGACGTAATTAAGATTTATTTCACCTCCCCAAATAACAAAATCTGTTCTCCAGTTCAAGATGAATAAATTAATGACGACAATTAAAAAAAGTAACAGAAAATATCTGTTTTTAATAAAAAAAGATATTGAAGCAGCACTAACAATAAAAAACAAAGGGTAAACAAAAAGAAGGTACCGCGGTAAAAATGGCCCCCACCAAAAAAAGATTAAACCCCCTGCAGTCAAAAGTAAAAATAGTGCCAATTCTTTTTTAATCAGCCATTGCTTCAGTTGTTTGGAAAAAAATGACAAAATAAAACCCATCATTAATATGATGACTAATAAAGATTGAAAGTTCTGCCAAAAGGTAAAATCCAAAATTGTAATTAATTTTTTAAGATTTAAAAATGAAGCAAAAGAGAAATAGTCGACATTATAAGACCAAAGATACCAACCTAGATAAAGTCTATTCAATAACAGCCAATCGAAAAAAAATAATAAGGGAGAAGAAAGGAACAAAAAATTAACAATGAGCTGACGGAAGAGAGTTTTTTTAAAATCCTTAAAAATTTCGTAAGCAAGAACAGCAAAAATAACCAAAACCCCTGTTTCTTTAGTTAAAACAATGAGTGAACCGGAAACAAAATAACCAATCTTTTTTTTTGAGAGATAGCAATAAAAGACAATCAAAGATAGAGCCGCTATGGGTAAATCTGTATGGAAAAGGCTGCTTTGAGCAAAAAATAAAGGGAAAAAGAAAAGCAAAATGCTGGCAAAAAAACCAACTTGTTTATTGTATAGTTTTTTTCCTAAAAGAAATGTAAAATACAGAGCCACGAAAGCAAATGAAATAACAATGAGGCGCGGAACGGCTCTGCTAAAACCAAAAAAAGAATAACCTAAAGCCACTGTTTCAAAAATTAAGGGAGGTTTATAAGACCACCATTCAATAAAAGGATTAAAATTATTTTGATAAATTTTTAAGGCACCATCTAAATGATTCATCTCATCCCACCAGAAAGGCAAGTTAACAAAAGGCAATTTAGAAATAAAAATAAGTAACCCAAGAAATAACCCCACAAGAACATTGTTTTCTAGAAAAATATCTAGTGATTTAGTTAATTTCTGATCGTATTTTTTAAATTGTTTTGATAGCTTTTGCATTAAACCACTAATTCGACTCGAATACAGTAAACACATGCAGAAAATATTTTAATCCCGGTATCAACGAAATATCGAAAAATCTTGCCTCAACAAAAGCTTGAGACATCCTGTCAATTACATAGACAAACTTATTATATGGAATTTTTAAGCAAATTCTCATCAAACAAATGGGAATCGGAATCTTTACCAATAAATAAAAAAGGCTTGTCGTGTTCTTGATTAAATTCTTATTAACATTTTTTATTATCGGCTCATGGGATAAGGCCTTAAAATTTGCTAATGATTGGTCTTTTCTTAAATGACCCTTTTCTATTGCCGTTTGACTGAGTGGCAAACCAGGATAAGCGTCAAAAATAAATGCTCGAGTAAAGTTTGGTTTAATCCTGCGATTAAATTCTAGTGTTTTCCAAATATCTTCCTCTTCTTCTCCAGGAATTCCAAACATATTAGTGGTCAGAAATTGAATTTTTGCTTTTTGTAAAAGTTTGACCGTTTTTAAAATTACCTTATCGTCTGTTGTTTTCCCTAAAATTTGGTTTCTAATTATCTCGTTGCCACTCTCCACCCCAAAACTTACTGCTCTACAACCAGCTCTTTTTAATTCCAAAACTATCTTTTTGTCAATAAGATCAGCTCTCACATTACAAGAAAAAGGAATATCAATTTTTTCTTTATACTTCTTCAAAAACTCAAAAAGCCATTTTTTGTTTAAAACAAAAGTGTCATCAGAAAAGTGAACAGAAGTCAATGGATATTTTGCTTTCACTCCAAGTATCTCCTCAATCACTTTCTTAGCCGGTATTTTTCTAACATATCTTCCTTTTCCTTCAAATACTTTTTTTAGAATTTGGTTGTGGCAGAAAGTACAATTATAGGGACATCCCCTCCCGGTAATAAATCGTTTCATCGGTATATCTCTCAGAAATTGGTATTTATAATAAATTT
>CAZPFP010000045.1:0-4872 GCA_964585895.1 uncultured Gammaproteobacteria bacterium | reverse complement strand
GAGATAAAGGCAAGAAGTTAAGCTTTGAAAGAGTATTATTGGTGGTTAATGAGAAAAAAAGGCAAATCGGCACTCCTCTAGTCAAGGGAGTCAAAGTCACCGCCGAGATTCTAGACCAGTTTAAAGGCAAAAAAATAAGAGTGGCCACTTTTAAAGCCAAGTCTAGATACAGAAGAGTCATTGGCCATCGGTCCCAATTAACCAAGATAAAGATTGGGAAAATAACTGCTTCAAGATAAAACAATACTCCAATTCAGATTAGCATGGTTGAAAATGGGCTAGAGTTACTCAGAACTAAACCAGAAGACCATGAACTTCATCGTTCAAGAGTTATGTTTTGTCTCAGAGACAACGGGGTAGAGGTTGCTCCAAAAGGAACCACCAATTCTCACTTAGAATGGTTTGAAGAAGAAGGCTGGGTGAGCGAAGAAAACAGAGACGAATTTCTCAATCAAAACATCAGAGGTTTTTATTTTCCACCCGAGGATACTCTCTATTGTTATCAGGGGAACTTTACCTTTGATGAAGAATTGATTGATAAAGTGAGAAAAAGACTTGAAGAATTAAAAGAAGCTTTGAGTTTAAACGAAGAAACTAGGATTTGCTTCGGCCCGAAAGATAGAATTATCAGTGGCAGAGAATTTCCTCAATTTTTTGCCGGGACACTTTCTGAATTTCAAAACGTGAACTAATCATTTAAATCTTAGTAGTTAAGACACCAACATCATCCTATAAGATTGACTTTTTCACCCTTTTCTGTTATCATTTAAACCTTGCACCTTAAATTAAGGCGCCATCTGTCGCTGACGGCGGGAAGCCATAAATAACAGAAAATCAAATCTACGGGAGGTAGAGATGAATCGGTTCAGGTATGAGGCGTTTTTGAAGGATTTCCCTTTTTTGAGGGAAATCCTGGGACTACCAGAAATAAACAAGCTGGATTACGCGTCTGTCACCTCGATGAAGGTAAAAAGGATTGATGAACATCTTCTGAACAGAAGGCTCAATGAGTGTGAATCTAGCGCCCTTAGCTTTTGGCAAAGACTTTGGGTAATAATGCCCGATGGCTCTGTCAAGAAAGTGCCAGTAAGGGCAAACATCGCCAACTCTGTTCAGGGTGAATCCATCATTGAGGCAATGGTGGGTTTTGAAGAGGTGACTCATCTCATCTTTTTGGAACTCGAAGACTATGTTTGGGACCCAGAGACAGTCCAGTACGCTTTCCAGGTAGTTGTCTACAGGGCCAGTCGAGAAACGAGTATCGCCGGAGAGATTGAGAAGGCCAGACGAATTGCTCTGGCCCAGATCCGACAGGAAGCTGATTTCTGAGATTTTCTTTTGTCCTCGCCCGTGATGGGCTAACCTTTGAGAGAAAGGGGGATATGGTGAGAAAAGTAGAACTGACGGAAAGAATGGCGGTGGGATTGGCAGGAGCGTTGAAGCTCCTCAAAGAAGGAGGCTGGCCACCTGAAAAAGTGGTGCCCTTCCTTAGAGAGATTCACATTCAAGACGATGATTTATATGTGAAGATGTTAGAAAGGGTGATTGCCGGCATTCACTTCTGGTTTTATCACCACCCGGGAGAAACCTACATCGTCAACGTGGATATGGAACTCGTCAAACCATCTTCCGAGCTGGGAAGAAATGAATGGAGAACCCTTACGGCCCAGGGACACAAGCAAGGAGAAGATTTGCTCTTTCACTGTTTTTTCAATGATGAAGGCCAAGCCGCCGACGTCAAGGGAGAATTTCCTTATCCTTACCCTTAGGGGTTGATTGAGGAGGCCACAGAGCCAAGTTTCAATAGAGCTTGGCTCCTTTTTTTTGTGTAAATCTTGACAACTGTGAAAAAATTTGTTACTTTGTTTTTATATGGCTCATACAAAAGCCGGCGGCAGTAAAGCCAGTCAACAAAGCCCTCGGGCTGGTAAAAGATTGGGAGTAAAGATTTTTGGTGGTCAACCAGCTAAGACTGGTAGTATCATCGTTCGCCAGCGGGGGACGAGATTTCATCCAGGAGAAGGAGTCGGTATTGGGCGCGACCACACTCTTTTTGCTCTTAGAGACGGTCTGGTGGAATTTATTAAAAGAAAAGGCAGGAAATTAGTGGCTATCTCCTAATCTCAATGGCAAGACAAATTATTGATATTAATATCAATGAACTTCAATCAAATCCTCTCCAGCCTCGGGGAGTAATTATGCCAGAATCTTTGGTTGACTTAACTGAGTCAATCAAAGAACACGGCGTTCTCGAACCTTTGGTGGTTGCTAAAACACCAGCCGGTTATCAAATTATTGCTGGTGAGCGGCGTTGGCGAGCGGCTAAGATGGCCGGTTTAACTTCTGTTCCTTCCATTATTAAAGAAACTTCTCCACGAGGGATGCTGGAGATGGCTTTGGTAGAGAATGTCCAGCGAGAGGATTTAAACCCCCTTGACCGAGCCAAAGCTTTTATCAGATTAATGGAAGAATTTGGTTTGACCAACAAAGAGATTTCCCAACGAATCAGTAAAAGTTCCGCTTACATTTCCAATTCCATTAAACTTCTTTCCTTGCCTGACGCTTTGAAAGATGGTTTGTTATCCGGTTTAATTACTGAAGGTCATGCTCGGGCCCTGGCTTCAATTGATGACACCAAGCTGATGATTGAAGCTTACAAAATTATTCTCCGGGAATCCGGTTCAGTAAGAAGAGCTGAAGAAGTCGCCCGACGAATGAAGAAAAGAGGCAAACAAGCACCTAAAGACCTGATAGATAAAAAAGCCCCTCTTATTATTACTGAAGAATCTGACGAGATTCGTGATGAAATTCATCAATTCTTGGGTGGAGAGGATGATGTGGTTGTCAGGGTCACCCGTTCTCGAGCCCAAACCAAGATTTTTATTACTCTTAAAGGAAACTTAGAGAAAACTGAAGATAGATTGCAAAAGATTTACCGAGGCATTACCGAAAAGAAAAGTTAATACTCTATTCCTCTAATTACTCCTATCCTATCAGCCGGCCAATAACGAAACCAAACCTTGCCAACAATATTTTCTTCTGGGACTGTGCCCCAGTCTCTAGAATCAGAACTGTAGGGTCGATTGTCACCAGCAACAAAGAACTCACCTTCTTGTAAAGAGATATTTTGACCTGACTGCCAAAAGCGACCAGCATTCGTACAAAGGTTATCAGAAAGATAAATTTCATCTAATGGTTGGTCGTTAACAAAAATATGACAGTCTTCTACTTTGATAGTATCGCCCGGAAGACCAATGATTCTTTTAATGTAATCATATTCCTCATGTTTGGGGGCCTTAAAAACAATCACGTCACCCCTTTTTGGCTCGCTTAAACGATAGGTAATCTTGTCGGTTAAAAGATACTCTTGATCATGAAAAGTGGAGTACATGGAATTGCCTTTGACTTGATGAGGCTGGAAAAGGAAAAGATACATTAAAACAAACATCGCCAAAGCAATGACAAAGGTTTCAATGATATCAAGGAAAAAACCACCGATTTTTTTGAAAAGGACCATCTTTTTAATATTAGCGCCAAAAGAATTGTCTGTAAAGAAGGAATTTGGTAGAATTAAGGAATAAGAGGGTTCATAGCTCAGTTGGTTAGAGCGCTGCATTCACATTGCAGAGGTCCCAGGTTCGAATCCTGGTGAGCCCACTTTTTAATGGAGAGAATTGAGAAAAGAAAAGAAGAGTAGGACTTTTTGTAGGAAATCCTACTCTTCATGATTTTAAGGAGAGGGAGGGATTAAGCTGGGTTCAGGCGCATCGGCTATCGAGTTGGAGATTTCTCTCCTTTGCCACCAAGCGTTAGGTTCACAACCCAGACTTTACCAAGCTCCAGCTCTCTCACTCCCTCTCACCTACAAGGTGACCCAACGGTCTTAAGCTACCAATCTTTGTCTAACCTTTCTTTCCTCCACTCTACCTTTCGTTGATGGGAACTACTCCCTTCCGGGATCCGGCGTGTTCCCACCAACTGTGCAGGAGGCAGCCATGTCTGGGAGGCTTGCTCTTCCAGATAGGACCGATGATTTCTTTTTAAGGTAGGATTATTATATATAATAAGAAAATAATTTGTCAAGAAAAAAAAGAAAGACCACATAGTGTTAACACACACGCCCAAGGCGTCGGCAACGGCAAGCCGTATGTAGTCTAAAGAACCGTTTGCTTCCTTTATACCTCTCGTGCCATTACTCGGAGTTATCCCAAAGGATCAATTTGGTTCCGGGAAATGTCTTTTCTAACCAGTAAATCAAACCAACCATGCAAGCTCCCAGAACCAAGAGATAGACAGTGAGACTCTTCCAGTCAACTATCACACCGAAAAGCGCAAGAAAGATGCCAAAAGGGATGCCTATTCCCACCATGACAAAACTTATACCTATAGCCCAAATACGACGATACAAAAAAGCTATTCCGATGATCATCACGGCCATTTCTGCCAGGACAATAACCACAATACCTACTTCTTCCATTTTCCTTCCTCCTTTTTTGTTATCAAGGGGCTAGAGTTTTGGATTTCCTAACTCAGTTTTAAAAGAATACTACAAAACTTTGCCAAAGTCAACCTATAGTGAAGAATCTATTTCATAAGCCTGGAGAAGATAGTCTCGGGAAATTCTTATATCTTCTAGAAGTTCTTGTTGGAATTCAGGGGGATAAAACACTGACCAAAATTTGAGATTTTTTTCAAAGAAGATAAAACTGAAAATTGTTTTCTCAATTTGGTTTTGGGCAAGTTTTTCTTTTCCTTTTTTCAAGAAACGAATCGCTTTGTTTACTTGATTGATTTTCCATTTAATGACCGAGATTAAGAAGAATTTAAATGGTTTTCTTGATTTTAATACCTCTTCTTTCATCAGCTCCAATT
>CAZPFP010000044.1:2244-4948 GCA_964585895.1 uncultured Gammaproteobacteria bacterium | reverse complement strand
TTTACCCGGGAACAGGTTTTGCTTCCCAAACAGGCGAAGGAGCAGGCAAGGGTTTTAATCTCAATCTTCCCCTGCCTCCAGGAACCACCGAAAAAAAATATTTAGAAGCTTTAGATTCGGTTCTACCCTTAGCCAAAAAATTCCCTCATGATGTCACGGTTTTAATTTTAGGGGTGGATACTTTTGAAGAAGACCCTTTGGCGAATATTAAACTCAAAGAAGACACCTACCGAAAAATTGGCCAAAGATTCAAAAAATTTGCTAAAATAGCAGTGATGTGCGCCGGTGGTTATTCTCAAAAAACCCCGGACTTATGGCTGAGTTTTTTGAAAGGCTTTCTTTAATGGAAATAAACATTAAAACCAACCAAAGATATCAATTAATTGATATTACTGACCAAGTAGAGTCAATTGTTTCTAAAAGCAAAATCAAAGAAGGAATTTGTCTGGTTTTTGTTCCTCATTCCACCGCCGCCATTATCCTCACCGAAAATGAATCAGGTTTAAAAAACGATTGGTTGAAAATGCTTAAAAAACTGGTTGCCAGAGAAAAATTTGAACACGACCGGATTGACAATAATGCTGATTCTCATCTTTTAAGCGGACTTTTAGGGCAGGGGAAAGTGCTACCGATTGAAAATGGTCGTTTGATTCGAGGTACTTGGCAAAATATTTTCCTGGTTGAACTGGATGGACCAAGAACAAGGCAAGTGGTTATAAAGATAATTAAAAGTTAATAGAAGTTTTTGGGGTTATCAAAAAGCGACGTTCGATTAGGAAATTCAATTCAAGACACGACGAAAATCTCCAAGCTTTACGACGTTTCCAAATAATGGTAAAATAAGAACCTGTCGAAGTTTCGACAGAACCTTGTTTCTCGCTAGTGCTCGAAATTATTCTGATGACCAAAAAACCTCCAGCAAAAAAAGAGGAAAAGCTCACTAAAGATGGGCTACCTTTTGGTCGCAAAAGACTTGGTTATCGAACACCAAAGAGTTTTAGAAGACAAACTTTTCGTCGCAATCCGGCTTTAACCACCCAAAGACCAAGAAGCCTGGGAGGACATCAATGATTTCCGCTTTAAACAAACAAACCGATGGTACGCTAGAGTTAACCATTACCATTCCCAAAAAAAGAGTTGCGGCTGCATATAAAAAAACTCTTAATCTATTAGCTAAAGAAACTGAAGTTAAGGGCTTTCGTAAAGGCAAAGCGCCTTTAAAAAAAGTTGAAGAAAAAATTGGCAAGACAAAAATCTATGAAGAGGTTCTTAAGTTTCTTATTCCTGAAGTTTATGTCGAAACAGTTAAAGAGCAAAAAGTTAAACCAATTATTAATCCTCAAATCAGTGTTGTCTCTCTAGAAGAAAGCAAAGATTGGCAAATAAAAGCGATTACCTGCGAATTGCCTCAATTAAATTTAGGTAATTACAAAGGAGAGGTAAAAAAAGCTTTGGCAACTGAAAAAATTTGGGTACCTGGTAAAGATGAAGATAAAGAGGAAAAAAGTGAAGAAAAAGAATCCGAGCGTCTGGGAAAAATCTTCCAAGTCTTACTAAAAACCGTTAAAATTCAAGTTCCGGAATTATTAATTCAAGAAGAGGTTAACCGGATTCTCTCTCGTTTAATTGACCAAACCGGTCGTTTGGGGTTAACGGTTGAGCAATATCTCGCTTCAATTGGTAAAACCAGTGACCAAATTCGCCAAGAATATCATCAACAAGCTGAAGAATCACTAAAACTAGAGCTCATTCTTTCCGCTATTGCCGATAAGGAAAAAGTGCAAATCAGCGATAGTGAAGTCCAAAAAATGATTGACGCCACTCCTGATGAAGGGGCGAAAAAAGCGATGGAAACACCCGCTCAACGTGCCTATATTCGTCAATTGCTGCGTAAGCGGCAAGTGATTGACAAATTAACTAAACTATAGTAAGATTATCCCGATTCTGCCCTAAGCTTCAAATGGACAAAACGCAAGTAAAAAAGAAAAAACCGGCTCTCACGAATAATTTTTTAGAAAAGCTGCGTGAATTAGGTGGCGATTTAGGCGACTCAGTTGCTCAAGACGTTATTGAAGGACTGCCATCAACAGCCATGAATCAGCTTACAAACAGACAGAAGAGTGGCACTCTTAAGCCAAACGAAACACTTAATTTAGACAAAAGAGAAGAACAGGAAAGATTTGGTCGTCAATTGAATCGCGAGTTTTTTAGGGTTCGCCAAGAAGAAAGACTGGTTTTCAAACAAGAAGAACAAAAAACTCAACTCCAAATTCAAGCCATTCAAGAAGAACTAAAAAACCTGGTTGAGTCAACTAAAGAATTAGTAAAAGAAGTTGAAGTAGCGGCTAAATTAGAACCAGTCGAGCCAGGTGTTTATCACCTTAATTTTTTTGAAAGACTAAAGCAGGCAATTGTTATCTTCAGGAAGAGAATCGAAGAATCGGCTTCCTGGCTTTCCTTGTTTAATCAACGTTCAAAGAAACAAGGTCATTACTGGTCTCAATTCCGCAAATCCGGTACCAAATTCATGCTCTCCCAAGAGCGCTACATGGCTACCCAAGCAGGCTAAACTTGCTCCCTTTCTCAAAATTTAGTAAAATAAGAATCGTGCGCTTCGCGCAGAATCTTGTTTCTCGCTAGCGCTCGAAGATAAGAATCGTGCGCTTCGCGCAGAATCTTGTTTCTCGCTAGCGCTCGAAGATAA
>CAZPFP010000044.1:0-2144 GCA_964585895.1 uncultured Gammaproteobacteria bacterium | reverse complement strand
GAATCGTGCGCTTCGCGCAGAATCTTGTTTCTCGCTAGCGCTCGAAATTATCTCAATGGGTTCGTAGCTCAGCTGGTTAGAGCGTTCGCTTGACGTGCGAAAGGTCAGAGGTTCGACTCCTCTCGAGCCCACCATGAAAGTCAATCCTAAAGAAAAATATCTGTCCATTTTCTTAAAAAACATTGTTGGGGGAATCGGCTGGGCCATTGGCGCTACCCTCGGTTTTGCTTTGTTAATTTACATTTTAGGTTTCATCCTAGGCAACCTCGGGGGTTTACCTCTGGTAGGGGATTGGTTTGCCAGACTAATTGAAGTCACTAATCAAGCTTTGGAGACAAGAAAGGTTCTACCAAGATAAAAAATGGCAGAAAAGAAACAATTAGAAAAAATGAGACACAGCTGCAGCCATGTTTTGGCGGCCGCCGTCTTAAAGCTTTATCCCAAAACCAAACTGGGTATTGGTCCGGCGATTGAAGACGGCTTTTACTATGATTTTGATTTTGGCAAGCAAAAAATCACGGAAAAAGATTTAGGCAAAATCTCGAAAGAGATGGAAAAAATCATCAAAGCCAAGATTCCTTTTAAAAAAGAAGAGGTTTCCATTAAAGAAGCTAAGGCAATCTTCAAAAACCAACCCTTTAAACTAGAACTGATTAAAGACTTAGAAAAAGAAAAAAACAAGAAAGTTTCTCTTTATAAAACCGGTGATTTTATTGACCTCTGTGCTGGTCCTCATCTCGTTGATGCCGGAAAAATTGGTCCTTTTAAACTCTTATCCATTGCTGGTGCCTACTGGCGGGGGAGGGAAACAAATCCAATGCTTACCCGAATTTATGGCACTTGTTTCTCAACCCAAAAAGAACTAGAAAACCATTTGAAACAAATAGAAGAAGCCAAAGAACGTGACCATCGTAAATTAGCCAGAGAGCTTGACCTTTTTAGTGTCAGGAACGAGGTTGGGGCTGGTCTACCTCTTTGGCACCCTAATCTATCCATAGTTCGGAGCGAGATTGAGACTTTTTGGAAAGAACTTCATCGAAAACACGGCTATCAATACATTTACACTCCCCATATTGGCAAAAAATCTCTTTGGGAGAAATCCGGTCACTGGCAATTTTATCGAGAACTAATGTATTCTCCCATGGAAATAGAAGGGGTAGAATATCTCATTAAACCAATGAATTGTCCCTTTCATCTCTATGTTTATAAGAGTCAGGTTCGAAGCTATAAAGAATTGCCAATTCGTTATTGTGAATTGGGAACAGTTTACCGGTATGAGCCTAGCGGAGTTCTCCATGGCTTAACTCGGGTTAGAGGTTTTACTCAAGACGATTCTCATCTTTTCTGTGAACCGGAACAGCTTGAAGATGAGCTTGTCGGGGTTCTTAACCTCACTAAACAAATTTATGATGTTTTTGGATTTAAAGATTTTCATTCCTATCTTTCCACCAGACCGGAAAAATCAATGGGCAGTGATGCTATTTGGGAAAAATCTACTAAAGCCCTTAAGAAAGCTCTGAAAAAAACCAAACTTCCTTACGATATTGATCCGGGCGCAGGTGTCTTTTATGGTCCTAAAATTGACCTGAAGGTCAAAGATAGTTTGGGTCGAGAATGGCAGCTTCTTACCAATCAAGTTGATTTCAATTTTCCGGAAAAATTCAAGCTTACTTACATTGGCAAAGACGGCAAGCATCATCAACCAGTGATGATTCACCGAGCCATTTTGGGTTCTCTTGAGCGCTTTATGGGCATTCTAATTGAACATTATGCCGGTGCCTTTCCTGTTTGGCTTTCTCCTGTTCAAGTCGTTGTCATTCCCATTACCGACAAACACCTTAAATATGCCCAAAAAGTGAGAGACGAATTAAAAGAAGAAAATATTCGGGTGAAACTTGACCAAAGGAGTGAAACCACTTCCGCCAAAATCCGTGATTCCGAACTTCAAAGAATTCCCTATATTTTAGTGGTTGGCGATAAGGAAATTAAAGCCAAAAGCGTTAACGTCCGCGTTCGGGGCGAAAAACTTCATGGTCCGATGCCTATCCTCGAATTTATTTCCCTCATTAAAGAAGATATTGCTAAAAAAAGGCAAGTTTGATAAAATCTAAGAGAAAGTTGGCAAAAAAGTTCTACCGAATTAA
>CAZPFP010000043.1:0-5006 GCA_964585895.1 uncultured Gammaproteobacteria bacterium | reverse complement strand
GCTGTTGATGAACGGAAAACTTATTCCCCAAAACCTGACACCAAATCTCCTCGCTAATATGGGGAGCAAAAGGCGCCAATAATTGAGCCAAGACTTCAATTGCTTGGCGACTGACTGATTTTTCCTTGTAAAGAAAGTTAACAAACTCCATAATCGCAGCAATAGCAATGTTATAGCGCAGATTTTGGATATCTTCAGTCACTTTTTTGATAGTTCTATGAATGACTTTTTTTTCTTCAGAAGTTCCCTTCTGCTCAAATTTCTGACCAATTTTCCAAACCCGGCCTAAAAACCGATACATGCCGGCAATGCCCTTATCCCGAAAGTCCCCGCCTTGGTCAAAAGGACCTAAAAACATCAAATAGCATCTTAGTGTGTCAGCGCCAAACTTCTTAATATATTTATCAGGAATAATTACATTACCTCTTGATTTACTCATCTTGGCGCCGTCTTTAATCAGCAATCCATGAGCATAAAAGCGCTTAAACGGCTCTTCAAAATCAATCAAACCCAAATCTTTAAAAACCATGGTCAAAAACCGAGCATACATCAAGTGAAGAACAGCGTGTTCCTGCCCGCCAATATACATTTCTACCGGCAGCCACTTTTTCACTCTCAATTTATCAAAAGCCTTGTCTTTTTTATCAGTCGAGGAGTAACGGAAGAAATACCAGGCAGAGTCCAGGAAAGTATCGGAAACATCTGTTTCCCGTTCGGCAGGACCATCACATTTTGGGCATTTAACCTTGACCCAATCCTTAGCCTGAGCCAAAGGCGATTGGCTAATTCCTTTAGGTTGATAATTTTTAACAAAGGGCAGTTTTACCGGTAAATCTTTTTCGGGCACGGGTTGCCAACCGCACTGGGGACAATTAATCATCGGAATCGGTGGTCCCCAATAACGCTGGCGAGAAACACACCAATCACGCAAACGATACTGGGTTTGTTTTTTCGCCACACCCTTCTTCTCTAACCAAACAGTTATCTCTTTAATCCCTTTTTCCACTGATAAACCATCAAATTGCCCAGAATTAACCAATTTCCCTTTTCCTTCAAAGACCTGGCCATTCAAATATTCAAGGTCAACTCTATCTCTATTATAACCTCTTTCTTTTAACTGCTTTTCTTTGAAACTCTTAACATACCTTTTGCTCAGAACCAGGGCATTAAACCCATTTAACTCTTTTACCTTTTCCTCAAAATCACTCTCTTTTAACCCAAACTCTCTTAGATCCAAACCAACTTCAATTTCTATCTCCTCTTTATTCTTAAAAATTAAATTGGTTAATTTTTTCGATAATTTCTTCTCTTTTACTTTTTTAAAACCAAGCTTGTTTAATATTTGATTTATTTTATGAAGCGATTCGGTGTCCTGAACAATTAGATCTAAATCACTGTGGGCACGATAAATAATTCTTGCGTAAAAAGCACAGGCTAAACCACCTAACACCCAAAAATTTAGCTTTGACTTTCTTGCTTCATTACTAATCTGATCAAAAACCTCAAGTGTCTCTATCGTCTTTTTAAAACCTGCTAAATCAGGCGCAACTGTTTGCACTATTGGCAAATCATACTTAACCGCAAATTCAAAATCCCTTTCGTCATGCGCCGGTACACCCATCACCGCCCCGGTCCCATAGCCCATGACTACGTAATCCGCTACCCAAACCGGAATTTTCCTTTCTGTGGCCGGATTAATCACATAACCGCCGGTAAAAACCCCTGTTTTTTCTCTTTCTGTAAATAATCGTTGAATTTCTGTTTTCTTTCGAGCTCTTTTGATATATTTTGATACTTTTTCTTTGTTTTCAGGCGAAGTTAATTTTTCCACCCATTTAGACTCCGGCGCCAAAACAAAGAAAGTCGCCCCAAAAATCGTGTCCGGCCGGGTGGTAAAAGTAGGAATTTGAAGTTCGGAGCCAAAAACCTGAAATTTTATTTCTGCTCCCTCTGACTTGCCAATCCAATTTCTCTGGGCGATTTTGGTTCTTTCCGACCAATCAATCCACTCAAGATTCTTAAGCAGTTTATCTGCGTATTTCGTGATTTTAAAAAACCACTGCTCCAACTCTTTTTTCTCGACCTCATTTTTGCAACGTTCACACTGGCCGCTAATCACCTGCTCGTCAGAAAGAGTTGTTTTACATGAAGGACACCAATTAACCGAAGCTTTTTTTCGCTCAACCAAACCGGCTTCAAAAAGCTGAATAAAAATCCACTGGGTCCATTTATAATAATCAGGATGATAAGTCTCTAAGGTGTTTTTCCAAGCATAGGCATTTCCCGTCGCCTCTAACTGACGGTAAAAAGTTTTTTCGGTTTTTTGAGCCACTTCGGCCGGATGCTTGCCTAACTTAAGAGCGTAATTTTCGGAGTGGATCCCAAAACCATCCAAACCAATCGGTTCAAAAACGTCATTACCCATCATTCGCTGAAAACGACCGTGAATATCGGCTCCGGTAAAAGCATACATGTTGCCGACATGAAGCCCCTCTCCCGAAGGATAAGGGAACATCATCAAATTAAAGAAGGGTTTTTTGGCTTTGTCCAAATCCACCTTATAAGTCCCTTTCCTCCACCATCTTTTCTGCCATTTTTTCTCGATTTCCTCCGGATGATAATTTTTTGCCATAGTGATATTGTAATTGATTTCTTTTTTGGTGTAAACTGGAACTAATGTCCAAATTCCTGCTCCATAGCTTCTTTCTGATTGCGGCTGTCGTCCTTGTCTTTGTTTGGACCAACATCCCGGGACTATCCGTCTACACCCTCCAGCTGATTGCCCTTTTTGTCATTGCCTATTTCGTCAACCAGTTTTTTCAACGGAGAAAGAAGCAGTCTCTTTCTCGGATTAACCTCACCCTTGACGCGGTTGTCTTTACCATGGTCGTTCTTCTTTTAATTGCTTCATCCGGCGGCTTAACCTCCCCTCTTTTCTTTTTGATTTATTTCTTAATGTTCGGTTTGGCTTTGCTCTTTGAACCAGCCATCACCTTTTCCCTAGCCCTGGCTATGGTCCTTTTCTTTGTTCTC
The DNA here is from genome assembly GCA_964585895.1 of uncultured Gammaproteobacteria bacterium. Classification (GTDB taxonomy): domain Bacteria; phylum Patescibacteriota; class Microgenomatia; order PFEM01; family JAHIFH01; genus CAZPFP01. The sequence continues at coordinate 1,973 of CAZPFP010000043.1, read as the reverse complement.
CAACCCACTAAGGAATCTCCTTTAGAAGAAGCTATTCAACTTCTTTCTCTGCTTTTAATTACTCCCCTGGCAATGTTTTTTGGCAAACAATATCTCAGAGTGCTTGAAGATGAAGAGAAAATAAAAATTCTTAAGGAAGAAACAGAAATCATGGAAGAACAAATTGAAAAAGAAGAAACCAATATTTTAATGTGGGCCAGTTTGGATTTGAGAAAGGGTTTAACCGAAATTCTCCATCAAACCTCTGACCTCTTATCAGACGTCGCTCACTTAACTTTACGCCAAAAAGAGAAGTTAAGCAAAGTTAGGCAAACAGCCTTAGAATTACTTAAAAATGGGCAAAAATTAAAGGATGAGGTTGATAAAACAACTGATGAAGATTAGATCTTTACTAATCCTTGCTTTGATGGTTCTGTTTATTGCCAGCCCGGTAGTGGCCGTCCATCCGATGACCTCAGATAGTTACCAAATCGATTGGCCTAATCTTAACATGGGCGCCGGCGTGCCCAGTTCCGGTAATTACGGCCTTGGCGTAACCACTGGCCAAATCGCTCCCGGACTTTATTCCTCAACCGGCTATAAAGTCAGAGCCGGTTTCCAGTATATTCATTCCATCATCCCTTTTGTCTTTAAAATAAACAAAATCGCTGTTGACTTTAACAGTTTAACTGTTGGCACCCCCAGCACGGATACCATTGACCTGGAAGTTGATTGCGGCGGGGCAGGAGGCTATGCGGTTACTGCCCAAGAAAATAATCCCCTAACTTCTACGGCTGCTTCCACCATCGCCGACACTACTTGCGACGCCGGTGATCCCTGCGATGAGTCCGATGCCGGCACCTGGGCTTCAAACACCACTTATGGCTTTGGCTACAGTATGAGCGGGACTGATGTCCCTAATGAATTCTCCGGGGGAAAATATAAACAATATGCTGATATCTCCGGAGCGGAAACACCCCAAGCGGTCATGACTGGCACAAACGTCGGCATTGGGAAAACGTCAACCATGACCCTGAAAATCAATGTTTCCGGCATTCAAGCGGCCGGAGTTTACGAAAACATCATTACCTTTATTGCCACCCCAACTTATTAAGATGTCAAAAATGAAAAGTTTAAAGTTTTTAGCTATCGTTTTAAGTTTTGCCCTTTGCCTTTTGGGCTTAACAACCAAAGTCCGCGCTCAATCCCTTGGCTTGGGTATCTATCCGCCCTTATTGGAGGTGACCATCATGCCCGGCAAAACCATCACCCAAGTTTATAAATTAAGCAATCAAGGTGAAATTGACTTAATGATGACTAGTTCAATCATGGCTTTTGAACCAAGCGGCAAAACGGGTGGTATTGAACTTATTGCCGATACCGAACGCCTTAAACCCATTTCTTTTGCCTTTCTTAACGCCAACCTGAGATTGGGACAAACTTTTCCCTTACCGGCCGGCGAAATTCAAGAAATAGTTTTAATCATCAAGGTGCCGGAAACGGCTCGGGAAAAAGATTATTACGCCACTCTCCTTTTTCAAACCGCGCCAATGAAAAGCTATGGCAGCCTTTCGGCCAGCCAAACCCAGACTAAAATTGGCACCAATATTCTTATCACTGTTTCTCGAACCGGCGAGCCAGTTAAAAAAGCGCTGATTGAAGAATTTCGTTTAGTCAACTGTTCGCGAATCTGCCTTATTGATTCTTTTAACCAACCCCGATTTTTAACAAAAATAAAAAATACCGGTCACGCCTTTTTCAAGCCCTTGGGCAAAATTTCTATTCAAGGCTGGTTCAAACAAGAAGAAACTTTGGACTTGCTCCCTCAAAATATTCTCTCTGATTCTTCCCGAGAAATCCAATGTCAAATTAATGACAAGAATTATCCTTGTCAAGCAGAATCAAAGTTTTTAATCGGACCTTTCAAAGCTAAACTGGAATTTGGTTTGGATGATTTTTCCGGAGAATATCAGCAGGAAATCCGCTTTATTGCT
>CAZPFP010000042.1:4241-5166 GCA_964585895.1 uncultured Gammaproteobacteria bacterium | reverse complement strand
AAAGTCTCGATAAGAGTGAAACCTGATTTTAACTTATCATTCATAATGAATCCTCTCCCAGCACGGAAATTGGAAGTTTTTTTTTGATAACCCAACTGCTGTTCCGTGCTGGTATCGGCTTCTTACGCCTCTATTTCGAACGTTAGTAAGAAACAAGGTTCTTGCTGAAAGCAAGGCTCTTATTGCTACTCCCGACTCCGTCGAGAGCTGCGCCTTCATCCTCGGACATGGAAGTCCGAGTTTTTCGGCTTGATACAGTTGTAAAAAAACTTAGTTTACTGCCATTTAGTTAAATAAGTAGACAATTCTGATTTATGCGTTCCTCTGACATCTTTCCAGGTGACAGTCACCGTCACCTCCATTTTTTCATCTTCAACAAGTTCGTTCCAAACAACCACCCTCTCGAAAAAAGTCTCCTCTAAGGAAGGTAAACTACAACTCTGACTCCAAAAACTTTCTGGGTCCTGGTCACGGCAAGACCTGAGTAATTCCATTCCTTCTTGGGCATAGTTAGTAGCCATCGATTGATTTTTGGCAAAAGTGGCGTTACGAATAGAAAGGGTAGTCGCAATAATTAAGGCTAAGATAACTAAAACGACCACTCCCAAAGCAGCCAAAACTTCAATTAAAGACTGACCACTAACTTTTGATTTTTGATCCATCATCTGATTTCCCCAGTCTCGGTAACAGTAATCGTTTCCTCCAAGTCATAACCTTTAAGAATAATTGTGGGTGGACCTTCAATTATTATCCCCAAGCCCAAGACCCTAAAGAGAAGAAAGTCAGGATGCGAATCAATCGAGATTGAGTCCGGAAGACTAACTGTGGTTAATGGACCATAATCTGTACCGCTCGTATTGCATTCTGATTGAAAACCATAACTGTTAGAGGAAAAAGTCATTTTATAACCATCAAGTGTTCCAGT
>CAZPFP010000042.1:2506-4231 GCA_964585895.1 uncultured Gammaproteobacteria bacterium | reverse complement strand
CTACCAAAGCCTTATTTTGAGCCAATCGAAGTTTATCCCTAAGCTCTTCTGCGGCTCGATTCACGATTTGCTGGCGATTGAATTTCATGTACTGAACCGTGCCAATGGTAAAAAGAATAGTGGTAATCGAAACAACAATTAAAAGTTCAATCAGGGTAAAACCAAATCTAGGGAAGAGGGGACTGGGTTTGGGATTTAGAAGTCTTGAGCAGGCTTTTTTCATGCATTTAAGGAGGACTTACTTTATAGTTGCAACTTACACCACTTACACCACTACCACATAAGTCGCTACAAGTATCACTACCCCCAATTTCTAAATGAGCACACAATTCATAATTATTGGCACTTCCACTATAGTAATACGACTGGCTTGAAAGAGGATCAGTCGGTAGGGGTGATAAATAATCAGAGCAGGTCCCAGGTAAACTTGTACCTACTACGTAGCCACCCGTATCATTTCTGCACATTTCTAAACCACTCCTTATCTGTTCTAAATCGGCTTTTCTCTTGCCATCTCGGGCGGTTTTTCTGGCTCCTTGAAAAGAAACCAAAGCCAAGCCCGCCAAAACAGCGATAATAGTCATCACTACCAGAAGTTCAATTAAAGTGAATCCTCTTTGAGTCTTCCTTTCTTCGAAAGTAAAACCGCTTTTTTTTCTCATTTTTTATCCCCAAACAAAATTACAAATCACAAGCAACATCACCTGGCTCATCATCTACTTTTCCAGATCTACCATCAGAGCAAATTTCCCACCAGCCACCGGTTTCCAGTTTAGCCCACAAAAGATATTCAACTCCGGTAGAACTACCAAAAAAGTTATAGGTATAACCTTCCGACTCCGAATTAGTTGGGTCTGGAGGGCAACTACTGATAAAATCAGGGCTTAGAATAAGACAAAAAGGCGATCCGTCATCAATTTGAACATCATCATTTGTATTATCAGGATACAACCCGCTGTTGCTTGCCGCATAATTAGCTAAACCATTTCTATATTGAGCCAAATCACTTCGCCTCTGAGTATCTCTGGTTTGCTTCTGGGCGCCAGAATAACTAACAAAGGTTAGCGAGGCCAAAATGCCAATAATAGAAATCACTACCAGTAATTCAATTAAGGTAAAACCTTTTTTCATCTTCACCTCCTTCTTTTACGTTTTCAATTATTAATCAGCACAAACTACATATTGATTCTGATTATCAGTATTCCAAGTAAACCCGCAATCATCACCACATCGAGTATGAGATTTGCCAATATCTGCATCAGATTTATTTTCCAAGACAGCGACTAAGCGAAAATCATTTGTTCCTTCTGAGCAAGATAGCGCTCCAGCATAATAACTGTAATTCTGGTCATCATATAAAGGGTCTTGGGACAAAATCCTCATATAGACCATCCCGTCTGAACCCGCTGTCCAGCCTGACGCACTATCCCAAGCGCAAACTGTCGTTCCATCAACACCACAGCCCAAAATCTTACCACTACCATCATCCGCTGGATAACTATTATGGTCATTGTAATACATCCTTAACGCTTTCTTGATTTGATTTAAGTCAGATTTGCGCTGAACATCTCTGGCTCTTGCCCGGGCAGAATTAAAGTTAACCACAATTAAGGCCGTTAACATCCCAATAATCGAGATAACCACCAGTAACTCAATTAGAGTGAATCCTTTTCGAGTCTTCCTTTCTTCGAAAGTGAATCCTCTTCGAGTCTTCCTTTCTTCGAA
>CAZPFP010000042.1:0-2406 GCA_964585895.1 uncultured Gammaproteobacteria bacterium | reverse complement strand
GAGTCTTCCTTTCTTCGAAAGTGAATCCTCTTCGAGTCTTCCTTTCTTCGAAAGTAAAACCTTTTTTTAATCGCATACGTCTAGATTAGCACTAGAAACGCCATAATTACAAGTTGCGGAACCACAACTTTTACCCAAACTAATAATACAATCTCGAATATCTTTATCTTTCTGATTTTCCAGATGGGCAAAAATCATGTAAGAAATAGTACTACTTTCATAAAGATAATCATTGCCACTGGGGTCGGCAGGAATAGCTTTCATATATAATGTGCCTGGATCTCCATTGGGTAACGTATCTTGCCACTCTACCCCCGGAGAAGGAAGAGGAGCGTCAGGATAGCCTCCTTTATCATTATAATAAGCCTCTAGACCTCGTTGAATTTGACCTAAATCATGCTTACGGCTGGCATCCCGCCCTTTAATTTGAGAGCTACGAAAGCTAGCTAAACCCACGGTGGCTAAAAAGCCTAAAATGGCAATAACGACAAGAAGTTCTATTAGGGTAAAACCAGAAAACAAATAGTAATAACCGGTCTTTTTTTTCATTAAAGACATTCTGGATCAAGAACACACCTATCATCATACGGATCTTCGGGTGTTCCTCCTGTATCACATAAATAATTTGGACTAGGGCAACAAGAACCACAAACATCCCAAATACAATAAGGCACACCGTCATCCAGGCAGATTGGCTCTGTTTCCGGTGGAGGTGACCCTCCCGGAGAAGGCGAAGGAGCAAGCGAGGGAGTAGGTGTTGTCCCTGGCGAGGGAGTAGGTGTTGTCCCTGGCGAGGGAGTAGGCAAGCCTCCATTTCCTCCATTTCCATCTGGAATATCTGGCCAGAACTCATCGGGCAGCTGGGCAAATTCAGTCACATTGGGACTACCAACCCAATAATTATAATGACATTCAGGACCACAGCCTCCACTGGGACACTCTTCACTACTGTCACAACCAAGTTGAGTAATAATTGGATCCTTCTCACTTTCCAGCCTAGCAAAAACTTTAAAATATTTATTACAACCAGAACCTTCTTCGTAGGTGTATAAATAATTATATTGGATGTTATTAATTGGGTCGCAGGGAATTTCGGAGAGATAACCTTCAAAACTCTTTCCTGCAGTTGAGCCACAAGCCATGCCTTCGGGATAACAAACACTATCATTGATATAATCCTCAAGCATTCTCTGCCACTTGGCTAAATCAGATTTTCGTTTGGCGTCTCTACCCTTTAATAAAGACTGTTGATAAGCCAAAATACCAACCAAAATCAGCACCGCGATAATGGCAACGACAATCATAATTTCAATTAAAGAGAATCCTTTTTGGAGTTTCTTTTCTTTTAAATAAAGAATTTGTCTAAGTAAAATTGCCATATTGTCTGACCCCAAAATAAACTAACCCAAGTGGCACTAGCTAAAAAGGGTCCAAAGGGGATATGTTCCCCAAAGTGCTTTTTACCCACTACAACCAGTATGACACCAACCGAAGCCCCGGTCAAGAAAGCCAGCATCAAAGCGATCACAATCCCCGGAAAACCCAGAACTAAACCCATCAAACCCGCTAATTTAACATCGCCTATGCCCATACCTTTGCCTCGAGTTGCCAGGACGAGTAAGCCAAAGAAAGCCGCGGCAACAAGCCCAGCCAGAATAGCCCCTGGCATAAAGAGAATGGCGTAGAGGAGCGAAATGGCAATAACGGGATAAACAACCTCATCAGGAATGGTTTGATAAAGCCAATCGGAAACAAAAATAGTTATCAGGGCATAAGTAATCAGTAGCCGGTAACCAGTCACCAAAAAAGTTGTTTGAATAAAAAATAAAGAATAGTAAATCGTGAATAAAGTTAGAATTCCAGTGGTTAATTCAACCAGAGGATATTGCCAACTAATAGGGGAGTGGCAAAAGCGGCACCGACCCCGCAGAAGAATAAAAGAAAGAAGAGGAATATTGTCCTGCCAAAGGATTTTCTTTTTACACTTCGGGCAAAAAGATCGCCCTCGAAGGGGCGAGAGATTGTGGTTGAGGCGATAAACAACCACATTAAGAAAACTACCTACACAAAGCCCGAGAAGAAAAACAATTAAATTAATCAAAACATTAACCACACACACTATAATTTCAGTATATCACAAACCCCGTCGGCTAGGACTCAGGGGATTAAGGATTACAAAGAAGATTCCAAAGAAATTCTAGGAGAAATCGCGATTGACGATTAGCTTGATATTTCCGTCCCAAAATGAGGTTTGACCTCCTGACAGGTCAGACCTGCCAAAAGACCACTATAATATAAGCCTGTCCAAAAATTAAACCTCTCTCTTTCCTAAAATCAACTTATGGCAGGCAAATACAGTACACCCCGGTTCCCGCATCTACTGTACAACTACAACAAGCGCCTGAA
>CAZPFP010000041.1:299-5183 GCA_964585895.1 uncultured Gammaproteobacteria bacterium | reverse complement strand
GAAAAAAGAAATGATTTTGGGATCAAGGCTAATAAGGGTAAAAGGAAAGAGAAGGTAATTAAAAAAAGGAGGATTCAAAACACCGACACTGGAAACCGTTCCTCCGGGAGGAAGGGGATGGCCAAATAAAGGCCGGGAAGCCAAAAACAAATTAATCGCCTCATCAGCTTTGAACTCAACCAGTTCAAGGTTAGTCACTCGGAAAACCGCCGCCGCGAGGACAATAATCAGAAAAAAAAGAAAGGTTGAAGAGGTGATTTTTTTCCTAGTCATATTAATAGTATACAATGGATGTGCTAAAATTAAAGAGCAATGAGTATTGATGTTCCTCTAATTGCGGTCTTTGTCTACGTTTTTATTAAGAGTAATTTATTCGGTAAAGGTCTTCTTCAGGAGGGTCGGGATATTACTTTTTTGATTTTCGCTGTTCTGGCTTACCCATTATTAGATTTGTTTTTATTCTTAACTAAAAAAGCTTGGCTTAAGAAAGTCAAAATTCTTTTACTCTTGGCTTTTGTTCTTTTTGTTTCTTTAGGAGTTTCCATTGATATTATGGCTTTAAGAGACAAAATTCATCCCGCCAATTACATCAATGATTCGGCTCTGCAAACGGAAATCGCCGGTCGGTTTTTACTTCTTAAAAAAAATCCCTATGTTGAACCTTATACTCAAACTGATTTGGCAAAATGGACCTACTATGATAGTGCAGGCAATACCGTTAATCCCGCCCTCTTTACTAATGTCACCCCACCTTTAATTATTGTTCTTTCCTCTTTGGGCTTTCGTGTTTTTTCCCAAATGTTTGGCTGGTTTGATATTAGGGTTTTTATTTTAGCGGCTTATCTTTCCATTATCTACTTCGGCTTACTCAGATTTGGTCTTAAAGAAAAGCTATTGCTTTTTTTGGCCTTGGTTTGTTTTAACCCTCTCTTCTTAATCGAAACCATTAGCGGCGCCAATGACGTTATTATTCTGGCTTTACTTATTTGGTGTTTGTTTTTCTTAGAAAAAAAGAAGTTTATTCTCAGCGGTTTGTTATTAGGAGCAGCAGTAGCCAGCAAGCAAACCGCTTGGTTTGCCGTTCCTTTTTTTGCTCTTTACGCTTGGCAGCAGGCAAAACGAACCGGTTTTAAATACTTTGTCATTGCCAGCCTGGCAACTGCCCTACCATTCTACTTGCCCTTTTTCCTTTGGAATTCCTCTGCTTTAATCAATAGTCTCGTTTTCTATGTTAGCGGCGCTTCGCAAACTGATTTCCTAATTCATCCTATTGAAGGCTATGGTTTTGGCCGCTTGCTTTTGGCTTGGGGAAAGTTAAAAACAATTTATGACCAGTTTCCATTCTGGTTGTACCAACTGGGTTTAGGAGGACCGTTGATGCTGGCGCTTCTGTACTTGCAAAAAAAGAAAATGACTGCCGTTGGCTTGATTGCCAGTTACGCAATTTGTTTAGGTGTAATTTGGTTTTTTAATCGCTATTTTCTTGAAGCCCATTTAGCTTATTTATTAGTTTTAATCTCACTGGCTTTTATTTGGCCTAAAAAAGAAATCAAGAAAAGAAAATGAAACGAAAAGAATTAGAAAAGATTTGGTTTCAAGTTCCGCCGAATTATTATGAAAGAGGGATTGCAAGAAATCTTTTCCAAAAATTATGGCATACTCGCAAATGGATGGTTATAAAAAAAATGATGGATGGAAATCCGGGTAAGGTTTTAGATATTGGTTGTGCGAGCGGCTGGATGACAGCAAAAATTGCTCGAACTTTAGCTAAGACTGAGGTGACAGGATTAGATGTTTCCGAGAAGATGATAAAATATGCCAAAACTAAGCACCGGAAGATTATCTTTATCTGTGCTGATGCCCACCAATTGCCTTTCCGTAATAAAAGCTTTGATTTGATTATTTGCAGTGAAACCTTGGAACACGTGATAGACCCTTTAGCCGTTCTTTTGGAGATTAAGCGTTGTCTTTCTCCGGGCGGACAAGTGATTATTTCGTTGGATAGCGGCAGTGGATTATTTAATCTTGTTTGGTTCTTTTGGCTAAAAACCAAAGGTAAGGTTTGGCAAGGAGCTCATTTGCATAGTTTTAATCGGAAGAAACTTAGAAGACTGTTTAAAAAAGCAGCTTTTCAGATTGAAGAAGAGCAAGTTTCTCATTTAGGGATGTCTGTCGCTTTTAAATTAAGAAAAGCTTAGGGCGATGAAGCGGTTTTTAAACAAAGAGATTTTAATTATTCCTTTTTTGTTTTTTCTTGTTATTTTTGTTTTCCGGCAGTTTATCTTCAACAATCTTGTTCCCATTCCGGTAAATTTTATGGCTTTTTGGTACGAGCCATTTAAATCACAAATTTGGCCAGGTTATCTATTAGGAATTCCTCATAAAGCGGTGGGAGCTGATATTTTTCGCAATCTTTATCCTTTGAAGAAGTTGGCGATGAGTTTCTTGACTTCGGGCCAATGGCCTCTTTGGAATCCCTATATTTTTTCCGGCACACCACTTTTGGCTAATTTTCAAACTTCGGTTTTTTATCCTTTTAACCTTTTCTATTTTTTCCTTCCCTTTTTGGACGCTTGGACCATCATTATTCTTTTTCAACCATTTTTAGCGGGAGTCTTTATGTATTTATTTTTAAGAGCGATTAAAATTAGTCGCCTGGGAGCTTTGTTTTCTTCTAGCGCTTTCGCAATCTTGCCTTTTTTAATTGTCTGGCTTGAACATGGTATTTTTGGTCATACTTTGATTTGGCTGCCTCTGATTCTTTTTGCGATTGAGAAGTTTTTAGATGAAATCTCTTGGTGGAGTTTTTTGTTGATAACTCTGGGATTGACCATGGCAATTCTTGCTGGCCATCCCCAACCTCTTTTTTTTGTTTTCATCGTCGCCATAGCTTACTTTCTTTTCAGATTAACGGACCCGATTAAGTTAAAAAAGGAAAAACTTTCTTTGTTTATCTTGGCTGGCCTTTTTTCACTTTTACTGGGCGCGGTTCAATTTTTACCTACCTATGAACTTTATCGCTTAGCCGCTGTTGGCAGCACCTCTTCCGAGTTTATCTTCGAAAAGTTTTCACTACCCCTTTCTCAGCTGATTACCTTTTTCATTCCTGACTTTTTTGGCAATATCGCTGCCTATAATTTTTGGGGTTTCATTGATTATACGGAGACAATAGGCTATTTTGGCATTTTACCACTGATATTCGGTTTTTACGCCCTTTTTTTCAGCCGGGAGAAAAAAGTTTTGTTTTTCGCTTTATTGGCAATTGTTTCTTTGAGTTTAGCTTTCCCCTTGCCAACGACCAAGCTTTTTATTTCTTTAAATCTACCGGTTATTTCTACCAACGTTCCCAGTAGAATATTTTTTATTACCGGTTTTGCCTTTATTGTTTTGGCTGGATTTGGGATTGATGAATGGCGGCGAAAATTAAAACCTGAGATTTCTTTGAGAAGATTGGCAAAAGTAGCCATTCCCATTGGCTTTATCTATCTTGGGGCAGTAATTTTTTTACTGCTGGCGCCTTTATTTTTTGCCTGTCCCTCTACTCAGGAAAATTGTTGGCGGGTAGCCTTAAGAAACACAATCTTGCCAGGTTTGACTTTTTTGGTGGCGGTTGGCTTAATGATTTTGGCTAGTTTTAAGAGTAATTGGCGAAGCCGGATAGTCATTGGGCTGATTTTTCTTCATCTTTTAAGTGGTTTTTACTTTAGTAATAAATTTTTAGCTTTTTCTGATCGAAGGTTTGTTTTTCCCCAGATACCGGTTTTCAACTTTTTACAGGAAAGGGCTGGTATTGACCGCTTTTTTGGATTCAACCAAGCAAGGATTATTTCTAATCTTGGGGTTAATTATCAGTTGTTTTCGCCAGATGGCTATGACCCTTTATATATTAAGCGCTATGGTCAACTTATAGAAGCAGCTAATACCGATGGGAAAATAAAAGAGATTGTTGCTCGCTCCGATGCTTATTTGGGACCCGGCGCAGAGTCTGACCTTCTAAAGGATAACCTGAGGCGGGAGAGGCTGTTAGCTCTTTTGGGAGTAAAATATATTTTGGCTAAAAATGATTCTTCAGAGCAAGTGGCTGAAGGTTTGAGGTTCCCTTCAATTGATTACCAGCTCATTTGGGAAGAAGAGGGTTGGAAGATTTATCAAAATAATAAAGCCCTTCCGCGAGTATTTCTAGCCGGGCGAACTGTAGCTGAGAAGGATAGTCAAACGATTGTTGACAAGATTTTTGATGACACTTTCGATTTAAGAGAAAACGTCATTCTGGAAGAGAGGTTATTTGATGGGTTCTGGCTAGACGAAGAACAAGTAGGGGAAGCGACTGTTCTTGACTATCAGCCAAACAAAATTGAGATAGAAACCGACTCTTTGGGTAACAATATCCTGTTTCTTTCTGATGTTTTTTATCCGGACTGGAATGTTTATCTTGATGGCAGAAAAGAAAAGATTTATCGGGCTAATTTTGTTTTTCGAGCCGTAGCAATACCAAAAGGGAAGCATAGGGTGGTTTTTCTCTATGAACCGAAAGCCTTTTATCTAGGCTTAAAACTGACTGTTTTCGCCGCTATTCTATTAATAGTATGGCTGTTGTTAATTAAATTTAAAGATTTCAAACGCCAAAAATAATTCAAAAAATTCGTTGTTTTGGCTAAGGCCGTATGCTATGATGAATTATGCTGAGGGCAATGAAAACAAAAGTTCTCCTTCTAACGCTTATTTTATTTCTAGCTGCTTTTTTACGTTTTTATCAACTCGGCATTAACCCACCGGCTTTGACTTGGGATGAAGTCGCTTGGGGCTATAATGCCTATTCTTTAGGCTTAACTGGACAAGATGAATTTGGGCGGTTTTTGCCTTTGAATTATCTTGAATCTTTTG
>CAZPFP010000041.1:0-289 GCA_964585895.1 uncultured Gammaproteobacteria bacterium | reverse complement strand
CGGTTTATGCTTACTTAGCTATTCTACCAGTCAAGATTTTTGGTCTGAATGAATTTGCCGTTCGTTTTCCCTCAGCTCTTTTTGGCACTTTAACGGTTCTGCTTGCTTTTTATTTGGTTAAAGAACTTTTTCCTAAACTTAAAAATTCTTGGTTGCCGGAAATGACCGCTTTTATGTTGGCCATCTCGCCTTGGCATATTCAGCTTTCCCGAGCCGCTTGGGAAGCTAATGTCGCCAGCTTTCTTTTGATAGCGGGAGTAACTTTTTTTCTGATGGGGATGAGAAAAAA
>CAZPFP010000040.1:0-5209 GCA_964585895.1 uncultured Gammaproteobacteria bacterium | reverse complement strand
AGCGAATTGAACCTCGGGTGACAGCACCAAAAACAAAAGTTGAAGAAAGAAAAAGAAGCGCACCAATAAAAAGCCACCACTTAAACCGTTGGTAAAGATGATAATCGATTTTACTGATAAGGAAAAAGGAAACTAAACCAATTAAAACATGGAATAATTGTTGAAAAAAAAGTTCTCTGGCGAGACTGCTAACCGCCACCAGTCCGATGATTAATAAAGCTAAGATGGTCAGAGTGAGGGTCCAGTCCAAGTTAAGTAATCGTCTGTTCATTCAATCGCCAGTCTTTTTCCTTTTTTAAAACTCCTGGCTATCGTTGCCAGGCTTACCAACGGCTGATTATGGGGAAGTTTTGGCGTCACCACTTCAATCTCTTCATCTAATCGGCAATTATTTTCTTTTCGTAATTGCTGAATTTGCCGAATCAGTTCTCTGTCTTCTCCTTCTTTTTTTAGTGGAGAAGTGATTTTGGTGTCTAACTCAACTTTCAAGTCACCTTTTCCTTTTTTGAAAACCACTTTTTTTACGTTCAACTCGTCTTTAATCAATTGAACTAACTGATTACCAATTCTTAATTCATTATTCTTAACTCTTAATTCATTTAACGGCTGGCGCACCCCAATCTTAGCTTCTTTTCTAACGGCATGACCAAGCTCACAGACTTTTCTTACTAAAACCATTTCTTGAAGGAGCTTTTGGTCTAATACTTTCTTATTATTCACTTCAGGCCATTCAGTTAAATGAACTGAATTATTAATTTCTAATTTTTTGCCATTAGTCAAGGTTTGGTAGATTTCCTCAGCAAGATAAGGGGTAAAAGGCGCCAAAACTTTAGTTAAAGTGACTAAAACCGTGTTAAGAACTGAATAAGTTAAGTCTTTATCCTTTTTATTGGTGGCGGTGGGGCCAACTCTCCCCCGGGAACGGCGCAGATACCAGGTGGATAAATCTTGGACAAAACCCTCAATTGCCTGAGAGGCAGGAGCGACCTGATATTCCTCCAAACTTTCGGTCACCTTAATAATTAGTTCGTCAAGTCTGGTTAAAATCCAGAGGTCAAGCTTGGCGGGTTTTGAAGGGAGTTCTTTTTTCGGCTGCCAGCCATCAATATTGGCATAAGTAATCAAGAAATTAAAAACATTCCAGAGGATGAGATGAAAACGTCTCCTGGTTTCATCGGCTAAATGATAGCCAAAATTAAGGTTGTAAGCGGGGTTTTGACTAAGATACATCCAGCGCATGACGTCAACGCCAATTTTCTCTGCGGCTTCATCAAAGCCAATCATATTGCCAGTGGATTTATGCATCGGCTGGCCGTTTTCAGCTAATAAAGTGGCATAACCGAGAACGGTTTTGTAGGGTGCTTTGTTTTCCAGAACCGTCGCCATGGCAATGACAGAATAAAACCAGTTTTTAAACTGACCCGGAAATGATTCGGTAATAAAATCAGCCGGAAACCATTTTTGCCAATAATCTTTATCAGTCCTGTATTTAAGAGTAGAAAAAGAAACAATCCCGGCATCTAACCAGGGATTACCCACATCAGGAATTCGACTGGCTACCTTGCCACACTGAGAACACCTAATTTTAACTTCATCTATCCAAGGGCGGTGGGGGGTGTGACCTTTAAATTTCTGCCAACCTTTAACCGCTTTCTTTTCTAATTCTTCTTTAGAGCCAATGACTTCAAAATGACCGCACTCACATTCCCAAATAGGCAAAGCCAAGCCCCAGTACCGTTTTTTGGAAATCATCCAATCCTGCATGTTTTTCAGCCAATCAAGTTCCCGTTCCAGCCCCCATTGAGGAAACCAATGAATTTCTTTAGCCACCTTCATCATTCGTCGGCGATAGTTCTTAGCTCTTTTGTTGACCTTATCATCCATGGCAATATACCACTCATTCACCACCCGCCAAACAAGTTCGGTTTTACAGCGCCAACAAACCGGATATCGATGAGCATAGGGTTCAATTTTGAATAAAAACCTGCCTTTTTCTTTCTCCTTTAAATAATTGATGATTAATTCAGGCTGGTTTTTAGCATTTTTTCCACTTAAATTGCCAAAACCAATTAAATAGTTTGCCCCCTCGTCAATAGCGGCAATAATGGACAGGTCTTTCTCTTTGCCTAATTGAAAATCTTCCTGGCCGGCGCCCGGAGCAAGATGAACAATACCGGTGCCTTCAGTAGCGGTCACCAAATCTTTATCAAGCACCACGGTATGAAAAGTTTTTGGTTTTTCTTTTTGGGCTTCTTTGACCTGAGGCAAATCATCAAAAGAACCCTGGTAAACCCAGCCCTCCAGGTCTTTACCTAAATATTCTTTAACTAATTGCCAACCACCATCCAAGACTTTTTTCAGATCCCGGTGAAGAATTAAAACCTCATCATTTTTCTTAAAAGCGCCGTAAACAAAATCCGGGTTAACCGCTAAAGCCACATTGGCGGGAATCGTCCAAGGGGTGGTCGTCCAAACAAGAAAAGAATGATTTTTCTTTCCTTTAATCGGTAATTTAAAATAAATCGAGTCGTGAGTTAATTCTTGATACTCTTCCTGAAGAATTTCATGTTGAGAAATAGCCGTACCACAGCGGGGACACCAGGGCACCGAATCTCTGCCTTTATAAAGATTATTGTCCTGCCAACATTTTTTTAAAAAATGCCAAATCATGTAATTGTTTTCATCACTCATGGTGTAATAGGAATTATCCCAATCCATGAAGTAGCCTAATCTTTTTGATTGCTCGGTCTGAACCTGAGCAAAGTGTTGGGTTCTTTCTTTACATTTCTTAACAAATTTAGCCAGACCATATTTTTCAATGTCTTTTTTGTCTTTGAAGCCAAGTTCTTTTTCGACTTCCACTTCCACCCAGAGCCCTTGATTATCAAAGCCGTTCTGAAAACGCTGTTTGAATCCCCTCATATTAAAAAATCGTTGCCAAAGGTCTTTGTAGGTTCTTCCCCAAGCATGGTGGACGCCCATGGGGTTGTTGGCGGTAATCGGGCCGTCAAGAAAAGAGAATTGCTTTTTTGATTTTTCGTTTTTTTGAAGATATTTTTTAACTAAACCAGACTGATACCACCAGGTAAAAATTCTTTTTTCCATTTTGGTAAATTCCGGCTTTGAGGTAGTTGGTTTAAAAAAGGGTTTCTTTTTAACCATGTCTTAATTCTACAAAAAATCGCCCTTGTTTTTAAGGACGAATTCAGAAGCCATGGTCAAGCCAGGCTTCTACTTACTAATAATAATATTAAATAACTCTTTGATTTTCTTTATTAACTGTTCCATTATCTTTATTTTACAAAATTTTCTTAATTGACGCAAGTTCAATTGACACCCTTATGCCTATAGGGTAAAATAAACCACATTGCACATATACAACTAAAGAAAGGGGGATGAGCAATGGATGGGGATGAGTTTGTGGGTATAGTCGTTGATCAAAACCAGTTGACAATCGAAATGAGTTGTTTCTCAATGGCAAAAGCAACAGAACTTTTTCGGCGGTTCCTTGAGGAGGATTGCTTCACTTTGGTGGACAAGGAGGATCCGATCTATACTGTTGCCACTTCAACTTGCGACGCGGTAGAAATGCTGTGGCGGCGGCCACAAGTTGTGGTTTTCGAAGCCACTGGCCCAGAACGATTGGACGAAATCAAGATTTGGGCGATTGGCATCATGGAGCAGGCTGGTTTCAAACAAAGAACCGCGAAACTGCCTGCCTAGAATTGCTGGCCAAGACCAGAAGGAGGCAA
Source organism: uncultured Gammaproteobacteria bacterium (assembly GCA_964585895.1). GTDB lineage: Bacteria > Patescibacteriota > Microgenomatia > PFEM01 > JAHIFH01 > CAZPFP01. The sequence continues at coordinate 1,457 of CAZPFP010000040.1, read as the reverse complement.
GAAATAATGAGTGACACAAAAGTCAAAACAGCCGCTGTTTACCCGGCAAAAGTGCTCGAATGTCCTACCGATGTTGACGCTCTGGCAGTGATGAACGACTTGACACCGGCCATTGTCGATGCAAATGGCACTCTCAAAGTTACTTTGACCGGAAAACAAGTCATCCTTTATCCCAGTCATTCCTGGCTGGTGATTTCCCCCGAGGGTTTGGAGAAGATTTTGGTCCAAGCTGCTTTTCATAGCGGCTTGAACACCTAAGATCTTGATCTCACTCCATCTTAAAATATCGAGCTGGCGAGTTGCCTTTTAGGGTACGGGCGTCTTCAACAAAGACAATGAACCAGCTCTTTTCTTTTTTCACTAATCACTATTTTTAAAATAATGACTACTGGAAAGAGTGCTTCTTTATTCTTAAAAAGTTTATCGACCTCGTGAGTGAGGTGATAAAGAAGCACGGGATAACTCTGCCTGGTCGTCAACTCCATAGCGTTCCTATTAAGCCTCCTACGGCAAGAGCAAGTAAAATCCCCAAAAGCCAAGTATTTAGAGAAATCTCTCTTTTCGAGTGGCTTAAGCGAACATTCCATTGCCAATCCAGTATCAGGTTCACCGCAAAAGCCACTACTATCAAAATAAAGCCAAGAACAACATTCTTCAGATAGAAGCTGACTGCCGCGAGGAAAAGCATCATGAGGGTAAGGACTAAAGCTAACCGCCTTACTCCTTCCGTCCTTTTGAGGTAGGACCCAAAAGTAGTGATTTTTCTCATCTCAATCCCTCCTTCTTCTCGTTCCTCTATTTGGTTTTTTTGTAGTAAAGGGGTGAATTCCAAAACATAAAGCAAATCTCCCAGACAAGCGACAAACAAAATAGAGCTACTCCCCATTGCAACTGACCTACGAAAGAAAGAAGAAGTCCGCCAACGAATAACGAGGCCACAATCACCACGTTTATCCAGATACCTATTGACCTTAGTTGAGTCCCGAAAAGAACCATTATCTCTATGACTCTTAACCATTCTCTACCAAAAGCAAAGACCCAGACCGTGAGCATGACAATGGCTAGCCATAACAAGAGTTTCTTCTTTCTGGCCTTTTCCATCTTCATCCCCTCCCTCCTTATTCTTCCCGAACGATTGTTATGATTTTCTGGATGTCTTTATAGAGAGGAACAACGATTAGTCTATACCCAGGCCAAGCAATAAGTCCCAAAAGTATCAATATACCCACTGTTTGTAGTTGACCCTTACCAAAAGAAAAAACAAACGCACCAAATATCGTAATAGCAAATACCAACCAGAAAACAACTATACCTAGTATCCTTCTCTTTCTTGACTTTCCTTCCCTCATTTCAACCCTCCTTCATTCCTCTTTCTCTTTTTGCCAATAATCCGTTCTTTTGAGTATTAGGCCTAAGGTTGCCAGTGAACCAAAAAAAAGACATGTACCGATTACCTC
>CAZPFP010000039.1:0-5248 GCA_964585895.1 uncultured Gammaproteobacteria bacterium | reverse complement strand
TATCCATTGCTACATAATCAATTAATTTTTTATCTGTTATTTTTTTTAACATTTCAGGGATTGAACCATTAGTGTCAAGTTTTGTTAAATAACCGATTTTTTTTATTTTTTTTATAAAACCGGGCAATTCTCTGTGGATAGTTGGCTCCCCGCCACAAATTACAATTCCCTCAAGAAGTCCTTTTCTTTTTTTTAGAAAATCAAAAAAATATTTTTCTGGAATTCTGGGTTGTTTTAATATCTTTTCTGGTAAAATCAGTGCCATAGGTTTTATTCAAAATATTTAACGACGGTTCGCTAATGTCGAAACACGTATCATCGGCATCAATCCCAACTCGCAGGACTTTAAAAGGTTTTTCTTTTTTTTCAGGGAAATTTTCCGGATAAGACATAAAAATCGGACAGGAGAACGTTCATTTAAACAGAAAAAACAGCCTTTGTCAAACCTAGAAAAGCTCTTAGCCAATCCCTAAAGCCCTTTTTAAAAAGAGGATATAATATCAATCATTAAAACTAATTCGTTAATAAAATTCAAGAAATTTTATGAATTTTTTCGGTGAAATTCCTTAAATACAGCTCTCAATCCTGTTGTCTTAGCGGCTACCAATTTGTCAAAGTTTTTTCCTCGAGAAAAAACATGTAAAGTCAATCTTTCCTCGCCTTCATAAGGATATGGAAGAACACCAATATTTCTAATTCTTTTATCCTTAAGAAAAGGCAAAATCGAGCTTGGTTTAGTATTTCCACATTCTACTACCCAAGATAAATCTTGACTTAAAACATCAGGGTAAACCCCTAAAAAATATCTTTCCGCTTTACTTTTTAATTTAAGATTTAATAAAAACTCTTTTGCAATTTCTTTTAAAGCCATATGGCCTTTTCCTTGAGACCCCAAACCTTCAATAATTTTTACCTGGTCAATCAAATCATAGTAATTTTTCTTTAAGTAAACTTCCTTCTTTTTATAAAAAATGACACCATCACTAATCAATGTCGAAAGTTCATCTAAAATCTCCCAATCTGGCGAAACATCATAGCCTGAATAAAAAATATGTTTTAAGTCTTCTGCTTTCATTTTTATTTGCGCGTCGCTCCCGAAAGTGGGTGGAATTTCTTATGAGTCTCTTCTGCATAACGATCTGAAGCATGGACATAGCGGGTCGTGGTATCAAGCGATTCGTGACCTAAAAGAATTTGGATTGCCGCTGGGTTAGCTCCTTGTTCTGCTAAGTAGGTGGCAAATCCGTGGCGTAAGGAGTGAGCTGAGGTGGGAACGTTGATTCTTAATTTTTCTCGGTATTCTTTAATTTTTGATTGAATGTAATTGGTAGAAATGCGACGTTTAGACGAACCAACATTGGCGCCGCTGTAAGGAATAAACAGAGCTGTTGAACTGTCATCTCTGGTGACTAAATATCTTTCCAAATGATTTTGGGCTCTTGGGGTTAAGTAGACAAATCTTTCTTTTTTACCTTTTCCCATAATAAAAATTCGCCCTGTCTTGTCGATTTGATTACGATTAAGATTAACTAATTCACTGATCCTCATTCCGGTGGAAAATAGAACTTCTAAAATAGCTCTGTTTCTTAAAGCGACTTTTTTATTCTTTTCTAAAGCACTGGGGGTCTCAATCAAACGAATTAAATCTTCCAACTCGGCCACTTGAGGATGTCTCCTTTCGGTTTTAAGGTGTTTAACTGATTCTGGGGCGATTGGTGCCTTATAATCCATGTCAATCAGATAGCGCAAATAAGACCTGAGAACTGAAAGGTTTCGATTAATGCTCCGGGAAGCTAGTTTTTCTTCTGATTTTTCTCCCGAGGCTAGCCGGCGATCGCGGGAAATTAAATAAGCTTTATAATTTTCAATGGTTTTTTTAGTGACCTTTCTAAAAGGAGCGGGGGAGTGCCTAGGCAGAAAATCGTTAAAAACTCTCAAATCTCGCTCATAGTTATAAATTGTCTCATCAGAATAATTATTGGTCCTTAAGTAAAGTAGGAAGTCGTCAAAATTTGGTAAAATGATTTTTTCAGACATATATTTTGATAGGGTAGTAATTAATTTTTGTTTATCTCTTTTCCTAACGCTCATGTTCCAATGGAACTGAGTGTAAGGGATATTATACTCAGTTATCTACAAGTTTAAAGCGTTCTTTGTTATCTTGTCAAGGGCTAATTATCTGCCACCTGCTCTTTGGGGAATAAAGGCAAAAGCCTATTTGGTGGACATTCATCCCAATTAATAATAAAACTCCTTTCTTAGACGCTCTAAAAACCCCTTTCCAAGTTATCCACAGTCCCCAGCCTACAACTATATCAAACTATATCAACTTAAAAGCCCATTTTTTATCTAAATATCGCTCCTTTTTACATTTTTCAAGGCTAGATTACTCTCATTTAGAGAGACCTTTTCAGGAAGAGAAGACCTCTATTATTACGCCTGAAAATATTGAAGTCCTCGGAGAAGTGGTTATGCCTAGTTTCCCTTAATTAGCACTCAATCTAAAATTCTGCCGTTTTGTGAAAACTATAGGTCAATATCCGTGAAAACTCACTTATTTATTATGGGATATTATCGTCTTTTGGGGTCTTTTTTGTTACCCTACTCCCCTGTTTTAATGTCTGTCAAAAAAATTTTAGAAGAATTTTTTTAATTTCTAACACAATTATCATGAAATAAAATTATATTTTTACAAAACCTTTGGTTTTACCGGGACTCTTTGCTATCCAAGCTCTCGCCTCGCTATTGGGCCCTACCCTAACAATGTGAGAGGTAGGAAAAAAAATCCATCCATCCGAGCTTACCCGTTTCAATTTTTTATCAGTAAAAACACTGGTAATAAGACTCCCCCCTTCGACATGGCCAATCACTTCTCCGCTTTCTCCGTAGGGACCGGAAAACAAAGTTGTTCCTTCTTTTAAGGTGTACGTTTTTGATTCAAACTTTATTCCTTCTGCTCTTTGCTCCTCCATCTTATCCTCCCCAATGGGTAGTCATAATGATAACCGCCAGAACAATAATACCCACGGTTAAATATTCATTAATCGTCCGCTTAAACAAACGCTGACTAAGATAATTCTGAGTTAGTCCCAAAACCACATACATAATCGTAATTAAAGCTAGGGAGCCAGCCGAAACGGTCACTGGCCAAAAAGATAAAGCCAGAGCTCCTTCGGCGATAATTAAAGATAAAGCCAAAGAATAAAACCAGATTTGACCACTAATCTTTTCCTCAAGCTTGACTGACCAAAGTCCCTGAATAAAAAGGGGCAAACTGACCAGAAAAACTAAAATAAAATTAAGCCAAAAAGAAAGACGGAAAGAAAGAATGGTGTCATAAAGAAAAAAAGCGGTTAAAAGGGTTAATAGAAACCCAACCGCATGAGCGGCTCTTAAGAGTTGAATGTTGCGAATGGCGGCCACGGCAAAAATATTCTCAGTCAAAAACAAAGCATAAAGTCCCAGTCCGTAAAGAGCCGCCACCGGCAAACGAGTTAACCAAGTCGAAGGCAATAAAAAGTAAAAAAGACCTACTCCAGCCGTGAACAAAGCCGGTAAAATTAACACCGTCAACCATTTAATTCCTGAAAGTCCTTCTTTCAAAGACCAAGCCGACAACAAATAAGTGAAAACCGTTAAAGTAAAGATAGCTTGATATCGCCAGGGAACGTTAGCCAACTGAATTGCCAACAAACCAGCAGACAATAAAACCGCACTGATGATAAACTTCTGTCTTTTGGTGATGGCGAATTTTTTAAGCACCATGAATTTGTTTCAAAACCTCTTCGGGAATATTAAAATTGGCAAAAACTCTTTGAATATCCTCATGGTCTTGAAGAATATCCATTAATTTTAAAACCTTGGCTGCTTTTTCGGAATTATTAATTTGAATCTCATTTTTCGCTTGCTTAACCAGTTCGGCATTCAAGATCTTAAAACCACTTTGACTTAACTTCTCTTTCATTTCAGCCAATTTTTGTGATTGAATATAAACTTCCAAAGCGTCCGCGGCTTCTTCAACCTCCTCTACTCCTAAATCAATAATCTTTAAAATTTGCTCATCAGGATTATCAGATTTTTTAATGGTAATTAATCCCATGGGTTTAAATTGATAAGCGACCACGCCCGGACCGCCCAACCTTCCCCCTGCCCTTTCAAAAAGATTTTTGATTTCTGCGGTTGTTCGATTGCGATTATCAGTGGCCGCTTCAGCAATAATCGCCACTCCCCCCGGTCCATAACCCTCGTAAACAACTTCTTCCAATCGCCCCTCCCCTGCTCCGCCCTTAGCTTTTTCAACTGCCCGCTCAATATTCTCCTTAGGCATATTGGCTTGCTTAGCTCTTTCAATTTCCAATCTAAGTTTAAAATTAGTATTAGGGTCAGCGCCCTCACGCGCGGCAATGGTAATCGCTTTTGCAAATTTAGAAAAAATCTTGCCTCTTTTTTTATCAGTAGTTTCTTTTTGGCGTTTAATTGTTGACCACTTGGAGTGTCCGGACATGGCCTAATTTTACCAAATTTACCATAAAAAAACACCCAAAAGGGTGCTAAAAGAGAAAAGAAATGGAGTGCCTTTTGGTTTTGGTATTAAACCTAGTAGACACTCCGTAGCCACTCTCCTAAACAACAGTAGGTTGGACAAACGCATTGACCAGGGTGACCAGAACACAGACAAATACAAGTATCACCCTGAATAAGACACTCACCCACACAGTAGTTTGGGGGACAGCTGTATTGGGGAGAGGTGATGATTCCCGCTCCGAGAAACAGAAGCACCAGTAGGACTGTCAGAACCAGACTGATTAGAAACCTCCTCATCCTGCCTCCTTTTTCTGGATATGAGGGAATCTGGAGTGCCTGCTGAATTCGTTATGTTGGAATTGAACCCAACAGGCACCCCCGAAATCAGCTAGAGGATTTTCGACCCCTTTGCCAATTGAACATCACGAGAGAAACTACGGCTCCTATAGAGAAAGGAATAAGGATTAAGCGGACAAAGAGAACTTCAAGGAATACTTTATCCAGAAAATCCCGCTCAAACCGAAGACAAACTTTGTCTTCCTCTTCCCTCTCAATAGCAGCTTTATAGGGAATAAACCAAACATCAAGCCAATCTGAGGCACAATAGACTACACCATCACTACCCATTGCCAGATATTTAGCACTAATTCCTCCTTCTATTTCGAGGGAGTAGTCGTAATAGAGAAGAAATAGGGGCTTAAACTCTTTCTCAAAATTGGTCCAC
>CAZPFP010000038.1:0-5427 GCA_964585895.1 uncultured Gammaproteobacteria bacterium | reverse complement strand
GAAGAAAGCGGAACTTTATCTTTTACTTGCCGATAAGCGCTTAGGGGCGGCTAAGGCTTTAGTTGAAGGTGATAAACTTAATGTGGGGGTGACAACCTTAACTAAAGCGGAGAAGTATTTAGAACAGGCTGTTAATCAAGAAAAAATAGCCCATGAGTCGGGTAAGGATACGGCTGCCTTTTTAGAGAGATTATCCCGGGCGACGCTTAAACACGAAGAAGTCATGCTCGGATTTAAAGGAAGTATTCCTGATATGGCTAGGCCGCCTTATGAGAGCGCTCTTCAAAATGCACAGCAAGGATATCAGAGAGTGATGGAGAGATTGGGAGAATAAGATCTACCCCGTCTTCTCGGAAAACAGCAGTGATATGCTTTGATATGGTAGTTGGTTGTTGACAGCTTTTAAGGATTTGGTGTTATAGTAAATTACTTCTTTACTAAGGAGTTTCTGCTCGGGCAGGATTTTTTGTTACTTTTTTCTGTTGTTTTTTTCGTATGGCAAAAAGAAAATTGACAATTAAAAAAATTAAAAAGCGCGATGGGCGAATTTTTCCCTTTAGTCAAAGAAAGATTACCAATGCTATTTGGAAAGCCGCCGAATCTGTGGGCGGTAGAGACAAAGAAAGAGCCCAGTATCTTTCTGATAAAGTGGTTGACATTCTTGAGAAGCGTTTTAATGGCCACGCCATTGCCACGGTTGAACAAATTCAGGATGTTGTTGAAGCGGTTTTAATGCGCCGTGGGCATTATACAACCGCTAAAGCTTATATCCTTTATCGAGACCTCCATAATAAAATTCGCGACGTCAAGTCCTTAATCGATTCTGATGAGTTGATGGGGAATTACATCAATGGATCTGATTGGCGGATTAAAGAAAACAGCAATATGGCCTACTCTCTTCAGGGATTGAATAACCATGTGGCTTCGACCATTTCCAAACATTATTGGCTTAATCAATTCTATCCCAAGGGGGTTCGGGATGCCCATCAAAAAGGAGATCTGCATATTCATGATCTTCAACTCTTAGCTCCTTATTGTGTTGGTTGGGATTTACAAGACCTTTTAATTAGAGGTTTTACTGGCGTGTCAGGTAAAGCCGCTGCCAAACCGGCGAAACACCTGCGGACAGCTTTGGGACAACTGGCTAATTTCTTTTACACTCTTCAGGGTGAGTCAGCCGGAGCCAATGCGGTTTCTAATTTTGATACTTTGTTGGCACCCTTTGTTTGGTCAGACAAACTTTCTTACAAATGGGTGAAACAAGCAATGCAGGAATTTCTTTTTAATATGAATGTCCCCACTCGGGTAGGTTTTCAATGTCTCTCGGAGGACACGGAAATACTAACTGTTGAAGGTTGGAAGAAGTATGATGAGATTAAAAAAGGGATGTTAATAAAGACTTTCAATGTGAAGAAGGGGATGACGGAAATCCAAAAAGTGAAGAGTGTGTTCAAGAGAAAATACAAAGGAGTGATGTACAATTTAAAGAATCGTATTCAAGATCAACTAGTTTCTCCTAAACATAGAATCGTAAGAAAGAAATTTCAAACCGACAAATATATCTTAGAAACAGTTGAGGATGTTTTAAAATTAAAATCGCCTTTTATCATTCCAGTTGCAGGTAAAAATTTTGAAAAAGATATTTCTTTAAGTGACGAGCAAATTAAGCTAATGACTTGGATAATTGGTGAAGGGAGCATTGAGAGGCCAGGCAGACATCGATGTTCTTATCGAGTGAGCATTTATCAATCAGCTATAAAAAATAAGAAGAATTATGAAGAAATCAAAAACTTATTGGAGCATTTTAATCTGAAATACTCTGAATTTACACATCAAAGCTTGGGGAAACCAGTTCAAAGTCTAAGATTAAACGCTGAATCTTCAAGAAGAATTCATCAATGGTTTACTAGAGAAAATGTTAAGTTTATCCCAAAAGTTCTGCTTAACATGAGTCAGCGGCAGTCCAAATTGTTTCTGGATACCTATTTGAAAGCCGAAGGTTTTGAGGGAAGTAAAATTACCTGCTCTGATATTGAAGTTTTAAATGACTTACAGGCGATTGCCTCAAATGCTGGCTATGGTTCCACTGTTTTGGTAAGAGAACCAACAATTGGGACCAAAACGCTGTATGTTTTAAGATTAGTAAAACATGAAGACACCTATATTAATAAAATCAAAAAAGTTAAATATTCAGGAATAATTTGGTGTCCTAACACTCAGAATGAGACGGTGATTGCCAGGAGAAACGGTAAGGTGTTTATCACGGGAAATACTCCTTTTACCAATATTACTTTTGACCTGACGCTTCCGAAGACTTTCGCTAATGAGGCCGCTATTGTCGGCGGCAAGCCGATTAACAAGCAATATAAAGATTTTCAAAAAGAAATGAATATGATTAATCGGGCGTTTGCGGAGTTAATGGCTGAAGGAGACGCTCAGGGCAGAGTCTTTACTTTTCCCATTCCTACTTATAATATCACCCGTGATTTTGATTGGGATAATAAAGATTTAGACCCTGTTTGGGAAATGACGGCCAAGTACGGCATTCCCTATTTTTCCAATTTTATTAATTCAGACATGAAACCGGAAGATGCCAGGTCAATGTGTTGCAGATTGAGGCTCGACAACAGAGAATTGAGAAAAAGGGGCGGTGGTCTTTTTGGCTCTAATCCGCTAACTGGTAGTATCGGAGTAGTAACCCTTAATATGTCAAGAATTGGCTATTTAGCTAAAGACGAAGAAGATTATTTTAAGCGCCTTATCCGCTTAATGGATATTGCTAAGGATAGTCTTCTCACTAAACGTCTGGTTTTAGAAAAATTAACGGAGCGAGGACTTTATCCTTATTCAAAATTCTACCTGAGCAGTGTTAAGAAACGGTTCGGTGGCTATTGGAGAAATCATTTTAATACCATTGGTATTCACGGCATGAACGAGAGCGTTTTTAATTTTATGAGTGAGAATATCGGCTCGCCAAAAGGACGGCGGTTTGCCATTAAAGTTCTTGATTTTATGAGAGGGAGGCTAGCTAATTATCAAAAGGAAACCAATGAACTTTTTAATCTGGAAGCGACACCGGCGGAAGGAACAACTTATCGTTTTGCCACTCTTGATAAAAAACTTTATCCTAAGATCAAAGTGGCCAATGAGAATGATGTTCAGGAAAATGGAGGCGAGCCTTATTACAGCAATTCGAGTCAATTGCCAGTGGGCTATACGGATGATATTTTTGAAGCCTTGGAATTACAAGATGAACTTCAAACCAAATACACCGGCGGAACGGTTCTTCATGGTTTTTTAGGAGAAGCGATTCATGACGGAGAAGCGGCTAAGAGATTGGTTAAGAGAATTGCGGAGAATTATCATTTACCCTACTATACGTTAAGCCCAACTTTTAGTGTTTGTCAGTCGCATGGCTATCTTAAAGGTGAACAGGCAATCTGTCCGGAGTGTGGGAAGACGACGGAAATATTCTCAAGAGTAGTGGGTTATCTTCGCCCGGTCCAACAGTGGAATCCGGGAAAACAAGCTGAATTTTGGGACCGAAAAGGTTTTAAGGTGTAATAGACTCAATGAAAATCGGTGGACTTCAGAAGGTCACATTAATCGACTTTCCTGCCTCAATTGCCGCTATTGTTTTTATTAAAGGCTGCAATTTTGCCTGTCCTTTTTGTTTTAACCGTGATTTGGTTTTGGATAATTTGCCGACCATTTCTCAAAGAACAGTCTTTTCCTTTCTAAAAAAAAGGAAAAAGGTTCTTGATGGAGTGGTGCTTACCGGAGGAGAACCGACTCTCCAGCCAGGCCTCGAGCAATTTATTAAAAAGATTAGAAGTTTGGGTTACAAGGTTAAACTTGATACTAATGGTTCTTTACCTGAAGTGACGCAAAAATTGCTCAAGAAAAACCTTCTGGATTATGCGGCTTTGGATATTAAAGCACCGCTTGGTGGAGAATATGCAAAAGCGATAGGAAAAAAAGAATTTAATCCTGAAGCAATCATTGAGACAATCAAACTTTTGCTTAAATCTAAAATTCCGTTCGAATTTCGGACAACCATTGTTCCTGGGATTCATGATAAAAAAACTTTAATTAAAATGGCCAAACAGCTAAAAAAAGTAGTGGGGAGAAGGAAAATTCCTTGGCTTTGGCAAAACTTCCAGCCCCAAAACTGCCTAGACCCTGAATTTGAAAAGAAAAAGCCTTTTAAAAAAGAGAAGTTAGAAGAGTTTTTGAAAGCAGCCAAAAAACATTATTCTGAGATAGAATTAAGAGCTTCCTAATTGTTCTCCCTTAATCTATGTAATATAATGACTTCAGGATGGCTCTGCCCGAACCACAGACTGCTTCAGGAGAAGAGAAAGAAAGATTAATCTCTGAGCGAGAGAAAATTCCCATTGTTGAGCGGAAGGCGGAGATTAAGCCTGAAGTTAGGGATTATCTTACTAAAGTAGAAACAGCCGCGGAAATAGATTTACCCCAGCCAATCACTGATGACCAAGGTCAAGTGGTGGCTGATGATGTCAGTCCTAGAAAAGTGACGATTGAATTGCCTTTGACTGAGGCGGGTATGGTGAATGGTTTGCATCATAAGATTACCGCCTCTTTTCGCTGGCTGGCTGAGTGGTGTCAGCGATTGGTTAAAATTACTCACGGAAAATTTGTTTATCGAGGGGCGAAAACATGAGCAGTCCTTTGGCTGAATTATTATCACAAGCGAGCTATTTTCTTTTCATTTTAGTGGTTATTGGTATTATTTTCCTTGCCTTCCTTGGCCTTTTTTATGGGGTGGTTCTTTTTCTCCGTCATTCTCGTCGAGAAGAGCAGTCATTGGAATATGTTCTTTTACAAGTAGCCATGCCAGCAGGCAATGAGATTAAAATTGATGCGGCTGAGCAGATGCTTGCTTCTCTTTATTCCATCAAAAAAGGCGGTTGGTTTAAGTTTTTTAAAACCCAACCCCATATCTCTTTTGAGGTTGTTGCTAAACATGAAGATATTCGTTTTTATGTTTCTGTGCCTGAGAAAATGCAGGATATGGTGGAGAAGCAAATTAACGGGGCTTATCCGGACGCGGAAATTACCCAAGTTCAGGAATATAATATCTTTTCTGAAAAAGGAAAAGTTGCTTTTGCCGAATTAACCATGAGAAGCTCAGCCTATTTTCCCATTAAAGTCTATAAGGATTTACCCACTGACCCCTTATCGGCGATTACCGCCGCTTTAGCTAAGATGAGTAAAGACGAAGGAGCCGCTATTCAAATTTTAATTTCTCCAGCCGAAAACAAATGGCGCGGTCAAGGCAGGGGTTATATTAGTGCTACTAAAAAAGCCGAAGCTGACCCCGAGAAAGCTAAGTTTAAAGTTGACCAAAAGACTCTGGAGGCAGTCGAGAATAAGTGTTCTAAACCGGGGTTTAATACCGTT
>CAZPFP010000037.1:0-5664 GCA_964585895.1 uncultured Gammaproteobacteria bacterium | reverse complement strand
GGAACCAGTTAAAAGAAGGAGAAGAAAACTTAAGAAAACTAAGAAGGCCGTGGCTATTTTTAAGCCTTGTTTTTTTAAACCAAAAATCAAAGAACTAAAAAGGGCAATCATTAAAACCAAGTAAGCGGCTAAATCATAATGTCCGGCAAAAGTAGAAGACATTCTCGCCGCCGGTCCAAGAGTCAGAGGAAGACCTTTGGCAAATTCTTCATTCATGGTTAAAAAAGCTGGCCAACCAAGGAATTTCTGACCAAAACCATAAAGACAAACACCAAGTAAAGTTAAGGCGACCACCAAAAGATATTTTCTGACTGTTTTTAAGTTCTTGATGCTGGTGGCGGCGATAAAGAAAACAATCAAATATTCTATTCGCCGTAAGTAATGAAGGACCGCCAAATGAGGAAAAAAGTCAATCATTTGCTCTCTTAAAAAAATCAAGGCAAACAAAAGAGAAGTTCCGCCTACGAGCCAATAAAAAATTATCGGCAGAGCCAGAGGCGCTTTGGGTGAAAGGCGCCGACGGATAAGCTGAACAAGCCAAGCGCCAACCACCGCCGCCACCACAAAATCCTCTATCCGAACGTAAACCCAGGTTTGGAGAATATCAATTAAAGGCAGTTTTGGGTAAAGAGGAATAAAAGCCAAAAGAAGACCAACCCCTACTTCGACAACATATTTATCTAACCAATTTAAAAGCTTTTGCATACGTTTCTTTGAAATATCTATTATTTGTTAAAACCCCAATCAACCAAACGCCAATTGCCTTTATTTGTAACGTCAATTTTAACACGATTAATTGCCGGGAAGAAAAATGCTTCTGGTAAAAAAAGATTAAACCTTGGTAAATTCCTAAAATCACTTTTTGTCTGCCTTCAGGCGAACTCCCCCGAACCAAATGAAAAATTTCTGCTTCCGGGTAAAACCAAATTTGCCAGCCCTCTTTTTTAATTCGATAACACCATTCTTGTTCTTCCATATACATAAAAAATTTCTCATCTAACAAGCCAGCCTTTTTTATGGCTTCTTTCTTAATCATTAAAGCCGCGCCCATCACCCAATCAACTTGTTGAGTCTTAGAGGGTGAAGAATACAGGAATCTGTCTCCGGTTGTCAGCCAAAGAATCGCCCGGGGTAAAGTAAAAAAAGGCGCCGCTGAAGGTTGGTGGCTCTTATCCTTGTTCAGAAGCCGGCAGCCGATGACGCCTGCTTGGAGATGGTTTTGAGCAAATTTAATTAGTTTTAAAAAGGGGTTATCTTTTAAAACTGTGTCAGAGTTTAAAAGCAAAGCGTAGTCGCCTTTGGCTTGGCGCAGACCCTGATTATTAGCTTTGGCAAAACCCAGATTTTTCTTATTGGCAATCAAAACTGCTTGAGGGAATTTTTTCTTGACCATCGCTACCGAGCCATCGCTAGAGGCATTGTCAATCACCAAAACCTCAAAGTTTATGCCTTTGGTTTGATTGAAAATCGAAGTTAAACAATCTTCAAGAAGATTTTCGGTGTTAAAATTAACAATAATAACTGATAAGTCCATCTGTCCCTATTTTAACATAAAGATACCGGTACTTTTCCCAAAAGAAAAGCACCCTCAGGTTTACGTTGCACAAAAAGAATTGGTTTGTGGTCACGGCTGTCCGCGGCCAGTTCTCCATTTCCGTTTGGCAACACCCTCAGGTGCTTCATCACTCAACCTCTAAAGGACCTCTGGATGGCACGAACTCCAGAATCTTCGTGAAGCGTTCTTCAGTCTCCCGACTTTACTTTTCGGGTTATGATTCGACTTCTTCGTCTTCTTCGGGTTTTTCTTCTGTTGAGGGGAGTTCTTCGGAAAGCTCGTAGTCAAGCCCCACCCATTGCGTCCCAAAGCAATCCATGAGGTATTGGCTAAGAATCTTAATCACAGTGGGATTGATTTCTTCCCACTCGAAGGCCTTACCTATCTCAATCTTGAGGCGATAGGGTTCAATAGACAGTTGTTCAACTCCTGCAATGTTAAACAACTGTTTGACAAGGTCGGAGCCTATCTCTCCCAACTTTTCCAAGTAAACTCTACTCGTCTCCCGCAGGGGACGCCAGAAGGTCTGACAAGGATCCTCAGTAATCTCAGTGTTGACATTGTACATTCTAACATTGGGTTCTATTTCCTCAACAACTATTCTCGGGACCATCCTTTACCCTCCTCATCATCATCATCATCAGGTTCCAGATTTGTCAAAGTGCCTCTCGTGCCTAAGACACAGGAGAAAGTTTAACATAAAACTACAAGAAAGTCAATATTATAGGATTAAAAGCGGTGGTATTACTGAAAAAGCCTTGCCCGACCCAAGCGATAGCGGAAATCCCGAAGTTTTCTCTCCCCTATTTCCCGGGCGGGGACACCGCCAACAATCTTTCCTGGAGGCACATCCTTAGCAACTACGGTGCCGGCAGCAACAATCGCCCCTTTGCCAATCTTAACGCCCGGTTGAATAATGGCCCGCGGGCCAATAAAAACGTAATCATCAATCTCGACCGGTTCCTCTTCGGCTTTAAATTCGGGATGATTAATTTTGTGCTCGGAATTATAAATTAACACTTGAGAAGCAATGTCCACATGGTTACCGATTTTGAGAGGGGCGCGGCCGTCTAAAAAAGCAAACTCACCCACCAGGGTGCCTTCTCCAATCTCAATGTTTTTTGGTTCAAAAAAGCGGCAAAAAACGTGGATTTTTGAGCCTTTACCAATTTTGAGACCGGCTAATTGATAAATAAATTTTCGCCAGCACCAAAGGGGACACCAGCCGCTCCGATTAACAATCAATATCTTAAAGTCAAGCCACCAGTTGTAAAATCTAATCAAGGCGCGGCGAAAAGCTTCTTTGACACCAATCGGATTGCCGTGCTTATCGGTAAAGGAAATTCCTTTTTTTGTTAGTTTGATGTTATTTGAATAAAACACTATTTTCCTCCAACTTCTTCTAAAACCGCTAAAGTTTCTTTGGCACATTTTTCCCAACTGAATTTTTTTGCTTGTTGATAGCCTTTTTTAATCAATTCTTCTCTGTTTTCGATCGCTTTTTTGATTCCTTGAGCAATTTCTTCCGGTTTATTGGGGTCAACCAAAATGCCTGCTTGACCAACCACTTCTGGCAGACTGCTCACGTTCGAAGCCACCACCGGGCAACCATAATGCATCGCTTCTAAAACTGGCAAGCCAAAACCCTCATAAAGAGAAACCAAAACAAAACATCGGGCTTGTTGATAAAAAGCAGGTAATTCTTCATTGGGAACATAACCCGTAAAAATAACTTTTTTTTCTAAATCCAATTTCTTGACTTCTTCAAATATTTCTTCGTAAAGCCAGCCTTTTTTACCTACAATCACGAGTTTTAAATCCTTGTTTTCTAATTGAGAAAAAGCCTCGATTAATTTATCTAAATTCTTTCTTGGCTGAAGCGTGCCCACGTAAAGAATAAAATCTCCTTCAATCTCATATTTCTTCAAATTTATCTTTTTCTTCTCTTCTGCCATTTTAAAACCCGGATAGGTAACAACCGCCTTTTTGGACTCAACCTGGTAATGCTTAATTATAGCATTTTTAGAATGCTGACTAATAGTTAAAACCTTCTTAGCTTTTTTGATTGAACGACTTGTCCAGCGTCTTAATTGCCATAAATCACGTTTTTTAAACATCTCGGGAAAATAGACATAGGAAAGGTCCATGATGGCCATGACTGTGGGGCAAGGACACCAACGAGGCAAATAATGTCCGGGGGTGAAAAAAACATCTGGTTTGGGTTGATGAAAATAGAGACTGAAAGGCAAACCAAATTGAGTCCAAAATTTACTGGGACCAACAACTTTATATTGCCACCGCTTGTTTCCTTTGGGCAAATCATCCAGGGGCTTGTTTTTTAAATAAACAACCACGTTGGCTTTAAGTTTAGAAAGAGCTTGGAGTAATTCAAAGCTATAAATATTACTGCCCACTCGCTGACTCACATTGGCTTCATTGCCGTCGATGCCGATTAACATCTGCCTCCTGGATAAATGACTTTAAGTTTCTTCTCAGGAATTTTTAAGATTTCCATCACGTCTTTTTTGGTTGCCTGGGAATCGCAAAGAATGGCATCAGCTTTTTTTTTAACCCACGCCAACCTCCTTTTTTGGTTAACAACAATGTCATGACCGCCTTTTTGTTGAAAGCTCTCCGGATATTTATAGACAATCAAATCATGAAGAGTGGTCACTTTTTTCGCTTTAGTGGGGGGTTGAAGCCAATCTGAAGAATGAAAAACATCAATTTTGCCAATCAAATATTCAATCGGGAAAAGGTGTAATTTATTCCAAAGAAATTCTAAAAATAAAGGCGGTAAATAAAAAGTTTTTAGAGTAACGTTTTTATTATTCTTGAATTGAGCTAAGTAATCATCAAGAACTTTCTTCTTGCGTAACGACCCCCCAAATAGGACGTATTCATTTTTTTTATCAATTTTTAAAAGATTCTCGACTAAGTTTTGGGTATAAATAGCCACCCCTGTTCCCTCATGAGCAATTTGGGAAATATCAATGCCGATTTTCATTTTTTCCTTTTGGCTAATTTAGCTAATAATAACAAAATAGCAAAAGCAAAAAAAGCCGCTGCATACCAAGTTAAACGTTCGGCCGTAAAGAAAATCCAGAATTTAAATAAGGGAATCGCCAATAAAAGGCAAGAAAGACCTATCATGACTGACAGCCGCTCACTTCTCCGCCAAAGAACGAACAAGAAAATTATGATAAAGATCAAATCTTGAATTTTCATTGTTTCTTTAAAGAATAGACTAAAGCGCTGAAAGCAGCTAAAAGCATCGCCACTGAAACCACTAATCCGTAATAAACATATTTCTGGGCAGTGTATTCAATTGTAATTTCAAAATCACCTGTTTGGGAAATACTAAAACTATTAAGACTATTATAATTATGTATCGTCTCCTCTCCTACTTGCCGAAAGTCATATCGCTCAGAAGGAACTACTCTCTCTCCCACTCTCGCCTGCCAAAGCTCATCATGGGTCTCGGAAAAAATTAAATCAAACGGTTGTTGAACTTCTTTAACCTGAACCAGATATTTGGTGGGATTAATCATCGTCCAGGTAAGCGAAGGGGCCTTTTCTTCATCAATAAAAAAGTGATCTTGATAACTCGGAGTTTCGTAAACCGCAATTTTATCAGTTACCTCAATCTTTTTTAACCAATCAACTTCATCAAGTTTTTCCTCTAGAGCCAGTCGTTGTTGATAGTCATATTGTCTATCCTCCAAAAAAATCTCCTCTTCAGAATCAAAAGGAATTATCACATATTTCACTGCCATCGCCACTAACTCCTCCGCGGGAAATAGCTCGGAACTTTGAATGGCGGGGTGACGGTTATTATAAAAAGTGAAAGTTTGTCTTTGGGGAATCCAAAGAGTCCGAAAAAATTCATCTTGATTATAAATAAAATCTTTAAGCTCTTTATATTCTTGGGGTACTCCTGGTGCCTTAAAAATTCCCCCAAGCTGACCAAGCCAAGCGGGCTGGATAATAAACAACCAGTAAATAGCAAAAAAACCTAAAATCAGATACTTAATTTTCAATCGCCTTTTTATCTGTCCGAGATTAAGAATTTGCCCTAAGGAAAAAGGAATCAAAAGACCGTAAGATAA
>CAZPFP010000036.1:0-5886 GCA_964585895.1 uncultured Gammaproteobacteria bacterium | reverse complement strand
CGCTTTGCTTTGGCTACCCTTAGTTCTTTACGGGATTCAAAAAAGTTTTGCTAAAATTTCAGGCTGGTCCTTAACTTTGGTTAGTCTTTCTTTAGCGGCTTCCTTTTTCTCCGGACATTTTCAAATCAGTCTTTATGTTTTGTTTGCCGGGTTAGCCTTTCTGTTTTTTAAATTGTTTGTCACCAAAAAGAAAAGAATTTTTTTCCTTTGTTTGTTTTTTATTGTTCTGGGCATTCTTATGGCTTCAATCCAAATTTTACCTGCCTTTGAGCTCTATCGGTATTCGGTAAGGAGTCGAATTATTGGTCCTTCTGAAGTAATGCCCTGGCGGTATCTGATTACTTTACTGGTGCCTGATTTTTACGGCAATCCGATCACCCGCAATGATTGGTTAGGTAATTTTAATGAGTGGTCGGCTTTTGCGGGGGTGATTCCTTTGATTTTGGCAGTTTGTGCTTTTTTTGAACGGAAAAGAAAGACGGTTTTTCTTTTTGGCTTTTTAGGCTTGATTTCATTATTTTTAAGTCACCCTTCCCCGATTCTTGATTTAATGATTAAGTTCAAATTTCCTGTTCTTTCCAGTAGTGCGGCGGCGCGAATTAATGGTTTGCTGAGTTTTTCCATTGCTATTCTGGCTGGATTTGGTTTGGATAAACTAAGAGAAGATTTAGCTCGGAGAAAATTCAAAGCCAGTTTGTTAGTGGTTCTAATGTTTGTGGTCATTGTTTTATTTGTTTGGGGAATTTTGTTTTTTAGACAGCCGTTTCCTTTTGATAAAGTGCTTATTGCCAGGAGGAATCTTATCCTGCCAACAGGCATGGTCTTTGCTTTTGGTATTTTGGTTTTTGGTTATTGGTTATTAAACAGGTTTTTTAAAATTAAAAAAGTGTTTGACAAAAGAATCCAATTAATGATTATTTTTGCTCTTTTGCTTTTAACCACTTTTGATGTTTTTCGCTTTACCAAGAAATGGATGCCTTTTGATTCAAGGGAACACGTTTATCCCCGGCTGCCGATTCTGACTTTTTTAACAAAAACCACTCATCCGGATAGGGTTTTTGGGTTTTTTGGTATGGAAATGATGAATTATTATCGAATTCAAGGTTTTGGTGGCTATGACCCTCTTTACATTCAGCGCTATGGTGAACTTTTATTGACCGCCACTGATGGCAAGATAAAACCGCCTTCAATTCGGGGAGTGGACTTAGAAAAAAGAGCCGAGCACACAATGAAACTGCTTAATCTTATGGGTGGCAAGTATATTCTTCATGCTCAAGCTGATGGTCGTCACTCTTGGGCTTTTCCTTTTTGGGAATATCCGGTCCAGTTTAAGTTGATCTATGAAGATGACAAATATCAGGTTTATGAAAATCGCTTTGTTTTTCCCCGGGCTCTTTTCCTCGATGATTATGAGGTAATTAAAGAAGACCAGGCAATTATTGACCGGATGTTGGCTAAAGATGTTGATTTAAGAGGAAAATTAATTCTTGAAGAGGAGCCAGATGTTAAAATAGAAAAGAATGAAAAGAGAGAGTCAAGAGCCAAAATTTTTAATTATCAACCCAATCTTGCTGAGATAGAGATTTGGACAAACACGCCTGGCTTTTTGTTTCTTTCTGATAATTATTATCCTGGCTGGAAAGCTTTTGTGGATGGAAAAGAGACTAAAATTTATCGGGCTGATTATAGCTTTCGAGCCGTTCCTGTTCCCCAAGGAGAGCATCAACTTATCTTTCGATATGACCCGCCTTCTTTTAAATGGGGTTCAACTATCACTTTGCTTTCTCTAGGCGCATTGGTAACAACTAATATTGTTTGGAGGCGGAAAAAATGAAAGTTGGCCTTTATACTCCCTATCTTGATACCCTTGGCGGCGGAGAGCGCTATATTCTTACCATTGCCTCACATTTAAGCGAGCAAGGTCATCAAGTAGATGTTTTTTGGGATGAGACCGGTTTGAAAAAAAGATTGACGGAAAGACTGGGTATTAAATTGGACAAAGTTAATTTTGTTGAAAACATTTTTTCCTCGAACAAAAATTTATCTCAAAAATGGCAAAAAACAAGAGAATATGACGTTATTTTCTTTTTGTCTGATGGCAGCGTTCCTTTTCTGTTTGGAAAAAGAAACTTCTTGTTGTTTTTGGTGCCTTTCACTAAAGTTAACGGTCGTTCTCTTTTAAATAGAGCTAAATTGAAGAGATTTCATCAAGTTGTCACGATTTCTAAATTTAACAAAAAATTTATTGATCAGGAATATGGTGTTAAAAGCCAGGTGATTTATCCGCCGGCGATGGTAGAAGTTTTCAAGCCAGGGGAAAAAGAAAATGTGATTATTTCTGTTGGTCGTTTTGTTAAGCCAATCAAGCATCAAAAAGGATTAATTCGCCCCCTTCATTCAAAAAAACAAGAAATCTTGATTGAGGTTTTCAAGAAAATGTGTGACCAGGGGTTGAAAAATTGGCGCTTAATTTTGGCTGGTGGGGCAGTCAAAGAAGATAAGAATTATGTTGAGCGATTAAAAAAGTTAGCCAAAAGCTATCCAATCGAATTAAAGACGAATATTGAATTTGCTGATTTAAAAAAATATTACGGTAAGGCAAAAATTTATTGGCATGCCACTGGTTTTGGCGAAGATGAACAGAAACATCCTGAGAGAATGGAGCATTTTGGGATTACGACTGTTGAAGCGATGAGCGCGGGCTGTGTGCCGATAGTGATTAATAAAGGAGGTCAGCCAGAAATAGTCACCGATAAGGTTGATGGATTTCTATGGAAGACAAAAACAGACCTTGTTAAGGCGACACTTCAATTAATCAAATCACCAAAATTATGGCAAAAGTTATCATCTCAGGCAATTAAAGACAGTCGGCAATTCAGTGAAAAAGTTTTTAACCAAAAAATCAATGAAATTATCAAAAAATGAAACCTCCCCCAGCACGGAGGCTGGGGGTTTCTTTAAACAATCCGAAGAAAATATTTCGGCTTCGCCGAAAGGTTTCGATGCGCCGCACTCCTACTCTTGCCTTTGGCAGAAGCGGCGCCTCATCCCCCAGTGCGGAGACTGGGGGAATTCGGCTTGGTGCAGTTGCATTAAACAATATTGGCCATTGCTTGTTTTGGGATTGATAGTGGCAATTTTCTTTAGAAAGTTTTTATTGTTAGGTAAATTGCCTATTCCTGCCGACACCACTGTCGGCATGTATCATCCCTGGCTGGAAATTGTTTGGGATAATTTAGTTGCCGGAACTCCCTTTAAGAATTTTCTAATTACTGACCCGGTCCGCCAACAATATCCTTGGCGCCAGTTGGCGATTAATCTTCTAAAAAATGGTCAATTGCCTCTTTGGAATCCTTATACCTTTGGAGGCATGCCCCTGTTAGCTAATTTTCAAAGCGCTATTTTTTACCCTTTTAATATTTTCTTTTTTCTTTTTCCATTTAATCTGGTTTGGGGCGGGTTGATTTTAGTCCAGCCGCTCTTGGCGGGTATTTTTCTCTATTTTTATCTTCGTTATTTGAAGTTAAGAAAAGTAGCCTCCTTAGTTGGAGTTTTATCTTTTTCCTTTTCCGGTTTTTTCATTGCCTGGCTTGAATGGGGGACCTTGCTTCAGGTGGCTTTGTGGCTGCCGTTAATTTTACTCTCAATTGAAAAGATATTCGCGAGCAAGCAATGGACAAAGTGGAATTTAGTTTTAGTTCTGGCTCTTTGTTTTCAGTTCTTTGCCGGTCACCTCCAAACCTCATTTTATCTTGTTCTCTTTTCGCTTGTTTATTTGATTTGGAAAACAGCTCAAGTAAAAAAGAACCGTTTAAAATTATTTAGCCTTTGTCTGATTCCTTATGGCTTGTCTTTAATTATTACTTCTATTCAGTGGCTGCCAACCTGGGAATTGATTAGATTGAGCGCTCGGGGAATTGACCAAATTCAATTTAATCAACCTGGGTGGTTTATTCCTTGGCAGAATCTAGTCCAATTCTTAGCGCCTGATTTCTTTGGCAATCCCACTACCCTTAATTACTGGGGCGTTTGGAATTATGCTGAGTTTGTTGGCTATCTTGGGGTGATTCCCTTGGTTCTTGCTTTTTATGCTATTTTTTGGTGGCGAGATAAAAAAACAATATTTTTCAGCTTACTGGCTTTATTGACTTTAAGTTTTGCTTTGCCTACTCCTTGGGCAAAATTACCTTATCAGTTGAGAATACCCTTAGTGGCCACCAGCCAACCCACTCGGCTTTTATTTATTGTTGATTTTTGCTTAGCGGTTTTAGCTGCTTTTGGTTTAAACGCTCTTTTAAAACAAAGAATAGCTTTGAAAAAAATCATTCTTGCCTTAATGCCTTTTTTTCTTTTATATGGCTTGCTCTGGCTGTTTGTTTTAGGGGCAAAACAAATTTGGCCGGAAGCCTCTTGGATAGCCAACTTAGCGGTGAGTAAAAGGAATTTGATTTTGCCGACTGGGCTTTTTATTGCTGGGGGTGTTTTAATAATTTCTTTGACTTTTAAAAGAATCCCTCAAAAAATTATCTTCTTTTTAATCTTGACCCTAATTGTTTTTGACCTCCTGCGTTTTGGCTGGAAGTTTACTCCTTTTACTAAAGAAGAGTGGGTTTTTCCCACCACCGAAACAATTGAATTCCTTAAGGCTGATGAAGATATTTTCCGGTTTATGACCACGGACCGTCGCTTATTCGCCCCCAATTTTTCTTTACCTTATAAACTCCAAACAGTTGAAGGCTATGACCCTCTTTATTTAACTCGCTATGCTGAGTTGATTGCTGCTTCCGAAAGAGGCGAGCCAAATATTTCGCCGCCATTTGGTTATAATCGAATTATCACCCCTCATAATTTCCAGTCGCCAATTATTGACCTTCTTAATGTTAAATATGTTTTAGCGTTGACTGATTTAGATTCACCAAAACTTGAGCTTGTTTTTCAAGAAGGTCAGACTCGTGTTTATGAAAATAAAAATGTTTTCCCTCGAGCGTTTATGGTTTATGATTATCAACTGGCTAAAAATAAACAAGAAGTAATTGATTTGTTGATGAAGACGGAGATAGACCTTACCAAAACAGTCGTTTTAGAAGAATTACCTCAGGGGTTTGACTTAATTGAAGGTGAGAACGAGGTGACCATTAAGGATTATCAAGAAAATCAAGTGGTTGTTAACGTTAAAACCAATCAAAAAGGAATTTTAATTTTAACTGACTCATTTTACCCAGGCTGGCAAGCAACAATCAATGGTGGGCAAACAAAAATTTACTTAGTTAATTATAATTTCCGGGGAATTATTGTTCCTAAGGGGACTCATGAAGTAAGATTTAAATATGAATATTAGCATTGTTATCCCTAATTACAACGGCAAAAAACTTTTAGAAAAAAACTTGCCCAAGGTTTTACAAGCCTGTCAAAAATGGGCAAAAACAGGCTGGGAAATCGTGGTCGCGGATGATGCTTCAACTGATGACAGCGTTGCTTTTTTAAAAAAGAATTATCCTCAAGTAAAAGTGATTGTTCATCAAAAGAATCAGCGCTTTGCGGCAAATTGTAACACTGGTGTTAAAAAAGCCAAAGGCAAAGTAGTCGTCCTTTTAAACAATGATGTTTCGCCTGAACCTGATTTTTTAAAGCCTTTAATAAAACACTTTAAAAACCCAAAAGTTTTTGCGGTTGGCTGCAAAGAAAAAGACATTAAAGAAGGCAAAACAATTTATAGTGGTCGAGGATTAGGGGAGTTTAAGCGAGGTTTTTTAATTCATTGGCGGGCAAAAAACCAAAACAAAAAGGATACTCTTTGGACAGCCGGGGGTAGCATGGCGGTTCATCGGCAGAAATGGCTTGAATTAGGAAGGAGTAAGTGAGTCCAAGTCGTTCGGAAATGTATTC
>CAZPFP010000035.1:0-5990 GCA_964585895.1 uncultured Gammaproteobacteria bacterium | reverse complement strand
TTAAGGTTTCAGCTGGGTCAGGAATATCCGCTCCATCTGGAATTTTACCGAACATGGCTCTGAGAATTTTTAATTTTTTCTTTCCCACCCTATTTCCTCGCCTTCCTTGTAAAAGAAGTTCTTTATTGGTCATCTTTCTGATTTCTCCCACCGTCATCAGTTTTTCTGGTTCACGGTCGTGGCAACAAACTGCTCCTAAAGCAATTCTGACCAATCGCTTTTGTTTTGAAGTTAAACCAGCCTGCGTCAGTGAAGCAGTTAATTCTTCGCTTCGGTATAATTCCCTAATTTCTGTTTCCTCAGGATATTCAAGTTTGGGAATTTTGAAGCGGAGATCATTTTCTAAGCAATCGATGATTTTTTGGACTGTTTCTGGATTTGGTGGGGTGTAAGGTAGTATTTCTTTACTCATTTTATTTTCCCTGCCTAAGAAAAGCAGGAATATCAAATTCAGAATAATCTTCTTCTTCCTCTGGGGGTTTTTCTTCTGTTGGCGGCTCTTCCTCTTCAGGTTCCCTAATTTCTTCAAGCCCTGTTTTTTCACTAACAATCCCTTTTGGCTCTCGCATTGGTTCCTTTAATCTTGCCAGTTTGGCCAGTCTTAATCTGGCTTCATCAAAACCAGTGGCAATGACAATAATCTTAATTTGGTCAACCATACTCTCATCAACCACGGCCCCGAAAATAATATTAGCATCAGCATCCGCCGCTTTGGAGATAATCTTGGCGGCCTCGTCCACCTCGAGCATGGTCAAATCTTTACCGCCAGTCACATTGAAAAGAATTCCTTTAGCCCCTTCAATGGAAACATCAAGAAGTCTTGAAGAAATGGCGCCTCTGGCCGCGGCTTGGGCCCGGTTCTCGCCTACGCCTGAACCAATCCCCAATAACGAAGAGCCGGCGTTGCCCATGATTGCCTTAACATCAGCAAAGTCAACGTTAATCAAACCAGGAATAGTGATAATGTCGGAGATCCCTTGAACGCCTTGGCCAAGAACGCCGTCCACCACTTTAAAAGCTTCCACCAAAGTCACTTTTTGGTCAATCACTTCCATAATTCTTTGGTTGGGAATAACAATCAGGGTATCGACTTTATCTTTGAGGTTATCGACTCCGTCTTCAGCAATGACCATTCTTCTCGTTCCCTCAAAGGCAAAAGGTTTAGTGACTACGGAAATGGTTAAAGCCCCTAATTCTTTAGCTATTTCGGCGATAATCGGCGCTGCTCCGGTACAAGTACCGCCTCCTTCTCCGCCCGCCAGAAAAATCATGTCCGTATCCGCTAGATATTCCTTAAGTTTTTCTCGAGACTCCTTAGCTGCCTGCCTGCCAATCTCTGGGTCGCCACCGGCACCTAAGCCTCGGGTTAATTTCTCGCCAATTTGAATCTTGGTTTGAGCTTTGTTAACCAGAAGAGCTTGGGCATCAGTGTTAACAGCAATGAACTCCACTCCCTGAATTGATGCCTCTTCAATCATGGTGTTAATCGCATTCCCCCCACCGCCACCCACACCTAAAACTTTAATTCTGGCAAAACTGGCTGTATCTGGTTTAACAAGTGCCATTGTTATCTCGGGCAGGAGAAAATAAGAAGCAAATCTTTTAAACTTTTTAAACTCTTAAATCCTTTAACTTTATGATATCTATCATAACACAATTGTCTAGGGTAGAAATTGTTTGACTAAATCACTCACTTTACCGACCACTCCCCGAAAAGGAATTTTCTCTAATTTCTTGCCAATCTTTGATAAAGAAAAATTGTCAATCCCTCGAGCTTCACTTTTAACCCCGTAATGAAGCAAGCCAACAGCGGTGGTAAAATCCGGTTTTCCTGCTTCATCAATGAGACCGGTAATACCCTGGGGCACACCAATTCTCACCGGCATGGGCAAGTTCCTTTTGGCTGCCTCTTCAATCCCGATCGTCATCGCTCCCCCGCCAGCGATAACCAATCCGGCGGGGGTTAAACCAATCGCCCCGCTCTTTTTTAGCTCTAAACCAACCATCGTAAAAATTTCATTTAATCGTGGTCTAATAATGCCATCAGTCAAGGTTTTTCTGGAAACTTTTTTCACCTCTTCAACAATCCCTAATTCTTTTAAATCAATTTCATCCTTATCTTTTTCCATGATTTCCTTTTCTTCCCCCTCCGGCTTAGCTTTCTTATGTTCTCCTGATTCTGTTTTTTCTGATAAAGCAATCTTAATTTTCTCGGCTGACTCCAAAGAAAGTCGTAAGCCAATCGCCAGGTCAGCGGTTACATTTTTCGCGCCAATCGGTAAAACAGTGGTATAAAAAGGCGAGCCTTCAATAAAAACGACCACATCAGTCACGCCGCCGCCGATGTCTACCAAAACGACGCCTAATTCTTTCTCTGTTTCACTTAAAGTTGCCTCAGCCGACGCTAAGCCAGCCGAAACTAAGTTTTGAACATCAGCGCCTACCTCAGAAACACACTTGGCTAGATTCCTCATCGCCGTGGTTGAACCGGTGACAATATGAGTTTCTACCTCTAATCTCACTCCTGACATGCCTATTGGGTCCTTAATTCCGTCTTGACCATCAACGGTAAAATATCTGGGCATGACATGAATAACTTCTCTGGAAGAGGGTAAAGAAACTGCCTTGGCGGCCTCAATCACCCGGCGAACATCGCTGTCATTAATCTCTCCCTCTGGCTCCGCCACCGCGACCACCCCCTTAGAGTTCTGGGAAGCAACATGGGGACCGCTAATGGCTACCATCGCTCGGGTGAGACTATAACCGGCCATTCTTTCGGCTGACTCAACTGATTCCACCACTGCCTCAGCCGCTTCCTCAATATTAACAATTTGGCCTTTTCTGATACCGCGAGAAGGAATGCTGGCGGCGCCTATTACTTTGACTTCCTTTTCTTCTTCACCAATCGAACCAATAACCGTGGCTATTTTTGAAGAGCCCACGTCAATACCGGCAATAATTCTTTGCTTAGCCATAAGAACCTGCCTTCGGCAGAACCTTGTTTCTCACAAATTCGAAATAAGAACCTTGCTTAGCAAAAACCTTGTTTCTCACTAGCGCTCGAAATAACTGATAACTGGTTTATCAAACCGCAAATCAATTAGCTGAATTTGCTTACCTTCCATTTTAGCTCGGTCTAAAATTAATTGTAAAGAGCCAACTTGTTTTTCCAGGCTTTTTTCCAAAGAAATTTGGGCTTTGGGTCCGGTTTTCAAAAAAACAGTCAGTTCTCGAGAATTGACAATTTCTATTCGCCGGGTGGCCATATTTCTCATCAATAATTGATAAAGAAAATCAAGACTGGCAAGAACAGGGGGTGATTCAAGTTGATGATTATCAGCCGCTATTGAAAGTTCACCGCTAGCAATCAGGGTTAAATCAGTGGGCTGGTCTAATTTAGCTAAAATAAAACCTTGTTCATCGACTTGATAATAGTTATTATTGGCTTCAATCACCGCCATCGCTTTTCTCATCGTCAAATGAACGACTAACTTATGAAGTAATTTTTTCTCGATCTCAACTTGATTAACCTCAGGCAGAGCATCTTTAATCTGTTCTTCTACTTGTTGAGGTGAAAGAAGAATAATATTTTTCCCCAAAACCAAACCATTGACCCTGAGCCACAAATCAGTTTGACAGGGATTATCCTTGTCATAGCAAATTACTTGGTCAATCTTGAAAAAATCACCTTTTAATAACAGAAAAAGAGAGAGAAGAATCAGAATTGAGCCAGTTATCAGAAGAATAAATTTTACCAGCTTAACAATTGTTTTCTTGGCTTTCACTGGACAAGCTCTTCGGCAAGTTTGACAATCGTTTGGACAGCATCAAGCTTGACTAATTTCTTAGACCGAGAAGAATTTCTTTGATAAACATCAAGATTGTTAATCATTTTTTCAATTGTTCTTGACAACTTCATTGGCGACAGTTGGTTTTGAGAAAAGATTTCGGCTATTCCCGCTTCAACCAGTATCCGGGCGTTTTTGTTTTGCTCATCACCATGAGCCCAAGGAATGGGAATTAACAAAGCCGGCTTGCCTAAAACGGCCAATTCGGTAACAATATTAGCTCCGGCTCGGGAAACAACTAAATCAGCTTTATTCAAAAAAGTACCCATTTCTTTATCATCAAGGTATTTTTTACAGTGATAGCGATTTTTTAGTTGAGAGGGCAATTCTTCCCTAATCTCTTCCAGCCATTCAAAATCACTTTTAGCCTCTAAGTGACCGGATTGGTGAAAAACGTTGTAGTTTTTAATTAGCTGGTTAATAATCTTACCGGTAGCCCGATTAAGAAGATGAGAGCCCTGATTACCGCCGGTGATAAAAACCAAGGGTAACTCCTCATCAAAATCAAAAACCTGCCAGATTTCTTTATCAAATTGAAGAACATTTTTCCTGATCGGATTGCCGGTTAGAACCACTTTTTTAGCAGGAAAATGTTTTTTACTCACTTCCCAGGAAATGGCAATTTTATTAGCAAAAAGACTGTTAAATTTACTGGCCAAACCATAACTAGCGGTTTGCTCATGGTTAATAATGGGAACCCTTAATAACCAGCCCGCCAGAACTACCGGCACGCTAACATAACCCCCAAAAGAAAGAATTATTTGCGGTTTGATTTTTATTAAATAGCTCAAGGCGTGAAAAAAACCAATTGGAATTTTGAAATAAGAAAGAAAAGTATAGCGGTCCCAATGGCGTTGGACTTTACCGGCAATAATGGGAATAAAAGTCAGGTTTTTCTCTTCCAAAAGCTCAGCCTCCATTGATTTTGTTTTCTCAGCCACGGAAGCATATTGACGGCCAAAAAAATAGATTTGGAAGTTTTTCTTCTTTTCTAACTCTTCAATCACTGCTAAGGCGGGGGTGAGATGGCCGCCGGTAATGACGATTTTCTTTTTCACTGATAATTATTATACACTAGAGATAATGAAAACCCGCTACCTGAACGCTATTTTTACTAAACACGCCATTAGTCGGCTCTATAATCGGGGTCTTGCCCAGTCTGATGCCTGGTATACTTTTCAACATCCTGATGGGAATCTGCCGGGAAAAACGCCTGGTTCAAAAAAGTTTTACAAGAATTACGGCCAACAAAGAATTGAAGTCATCGCCAAACAAAATGAAGAAGGAGAATGGGTAATTCTTTCTTGCTGGTCTAAACTAATGGGTAATGGCAAAGCCATATTTCCTCAGTCAGAGCCATTGATAACTAGAATGATTAAAAAGGGGTTGAGTAAAATTGATGAGTTAGTTCGAAAGAAGGACTAACAATCCCAGTATGGCTAAATGAAAAATTTGATCAATGCCAATGAGAACGATGGCCCAGTTAGTTTCACCAAATTCTTTTATCTTGGTTCTTTTTATCTTCTCCATCCACCAAAACTCAAATTGACGGTTGTCTAAAATGGCGTGAGAGATAAAAAGCAATAATAAATAAAACCATTGAAAATGATAAAAGTAAAAAACCGGGATAAAAAAAAGAGTGTAAATCAGACTATGAATTAAAAGAGGGGTGATTTGTTTGGACTTATTCAGCGCTTCCCATTGGGTCTGGAAGAGCCAGTCGGAGATGAAATGGGTGAGAAAAAGAGCTTCAAATGGAGTTAGTTTCATTAATTCTTATTTTAACATAAAAAAAGAAACCCAATAAATCGGGCTTTTCTATTCCAAGCTCGAACGATGGTATGATTTCGGACAAATAGACTGGGCAACTGAGCTGGAATATCCAGAATTTACGAATAAAGAAGTTAATAGATTTTTACAACTTAAAATCTAATATTGTTTTTAATATTCTCTGCCAACTGTCTCAATATGGTCGGTAATAATTCCGCTGACGGGTAGATTCTTAGCCCATCTTATTTCCTCTGGCGTATCAACCATCAAATAAACAGGGCTATTATTTTCCTGTGCCTTTTTAATGAAATTAAACGGCCACCCCCACATGTATTTTGAGTATTTTTCCGTCATCCCTACGGCTAAATTGTT
>CAZPFP010000034.1:2319-6426 GCA_964585895.1 uncultured Gammaproteobacteria bacterium | reverse complement strand
TATTCATTGGTATCGCCCTAAATTCTCTCGGCAGTGTTTTTTTACTTCATCCAAGCGAACTGGATTCAGCCACTATCACCTTGGCCAAAGACCAACTTAGCAACTCCCGTCTCTCCTATTTAACCGCCCTAGAAGGGGCGCACAGCGTTGGGGCGACCACCGTTACTATTGATACGACCAATTACACTGACCAAAATAACTTTCATATTTTTCCGGGCGACAGCGTTACGATTGGCTCAGACAGTTATACTGTTTCAACCATTATTGACGACGCCAGTGATGACAAATTCACCATTACCACCGGCTTGTTATCCGGCGACACGGCCGATGACTCCACTATTTATGTCAACCAAGCTTCTACCCATACAATTTCTTTCACCACCACCTCGGCGGTAGCTGATGGCTCTATCCGCATCTCTGTTCCCGCCAACACCAATGACGCCAATAATAGCGATAGCCAGCCTGACATTGATGGTTTTGATTTTGACTCAATGGCCGGCAGCGATGTTACCTGTCCGAGTGATGTCTCCGATTACTATGATTTTTTAGCCACCGGCACCGCCACCGATGCGGCCACCAGCGGCTGGCACACCTTTGAATGCCGTTATTCAGGCAATGGCGACACTTCAACGGCTCTGACCATGACCATTGGGGGTACTAATAAGCTTATTAATCCCGCCCCCGATTCGACTCACACTCAAGGAATAGCCGACGACTACACCATCAGAATTGAAAACAGGGACTCCAACTATGATGTGGCTGATACAGTTGACGCTAAAGTGGTGGTGATCGAAGCTGTCCGAGTCTCTGCCACCGTTGAAGAAACATTATCCTTCACTATTGCTAGCGTGGGTACGGGAGTCACTAACTGTGGTGCGAACGCGTCGACTGACGCTACCACCACCGTCTATTCTGTTCCCTTTGGTTCAATAAGCTCCTTCAACGCCTTTTATGATGCCGAACAACAATTATCGGTTTCCACTAACGCTGATGACGGTTATGAGGTAAGAATGTATGAAGATGATGAGTTAGGCAAAGACGGCGCCGATTCTCCTTTTATTGCCGATACCCCCTGTGATACCGGTCCTTGTACTCACGCTTCTCCCCAAGAGTGGGTCACGGCGACTCAGAACGGCTTTGGTTATTCTCTCCAAGACTCTAACGGCACTGATGCCGAGTTTGAATGGGACGACACCACCCCCACAACGGGCTTTAAAGCCAACCAATTTCCTAACTATACTACTGGTCCAACTGAATACCTTGACCCTAGTGCTAAAATTATGTCCTATACCGGACCGGTTTCAGGTTCAAGTATTTTTGTGTGTTATCGTCTGACCGTCAGTGGTATTCAAGAAGCCGGTGTCTATTACAATACCGTTACTTATATTGCCACTCCTAAATTCTGATGAAAAAATACCTGCCCATCTGCTTAGTAATAATCGCTCTCGGACTCCTAGTCAATATTGCCCGAGCCCAAACCACCCCAATCCAACGTGCATTTATTGTCATTCCTCCTAAATTAGAATTAACCGCTAAACCAGGCGAAGTTATCCAAGACGTTATTAGATTCCAAAACCAATCAGACAACGAAACCACTTTTTCTGTAGGGATGAGTGACTTTATTGTCAGAAATATGGACGGCACACCGGAATTTGTTGATCCGGAAACCGCCGGTGACTGGGCTTTAAGTCAGTGGCTCACTTTTAACCCCGACACGCTCACTATTCCCGCCGGCGAACAAGGCTCAGTCAGCATCGTCATCTCTGTTCCCGAAGATGCTCTACCCGGCGGGCGCTACGCCAGTATTTTCTTTACTTCTCCGGGGGCAATTGAAGAGGGTCAAACAGTCACCGGGATTGCGGCAGAGATTCGCAATCTGGTCTTGCTCAGAGTTGAAGGTCCGATTACCGAAGAAGCAATTGTCCGCCGCCTTGAAGCGCCCCGCTTCTCGGAGCATGGTCCGATTGACTTCACTTCGGAGATCGCTAACCTCGGCGATTATCATATCCGTCCCCTTGGAACGATTGAGATTAAAAATGTCCTTGGAAAAACCGTTACTAATTTGGAGCTTGAAGAGCGGAATATCTTTCCTGGCGCTTCTCAAGAATATAAGAACATTTGGGACAAAAAATGGCTTTTTGGACGCTACAAAGCCACTCTCAATCTTGTTTATGGAGAACAAAATTTGCCTTTAAGCGCCACCATTTTCTTCTGGGCTTGGCCCTGGAAGATTACCTTAGCCGCTATCGGCGTTATTATTCTGATTATTATTCTTATCCTCCTCGTTAAATTCCTTAAAAAGCGCCGGGAAATGAAACCGGAGGAAATTGAGGAAGAAGAACTTATTGAAGAAAAAGAAAAAGTGGAAGTGGAAGAGGAAACCAGATCCTAACTCCCCTTATCTTTTTGTATTGTCAACTTCTTAATTATCATCTACACTGAAATTAGATGAATAAAAGAATTCTCTTTTCTGTCCTTCTTTCTTGGTTAATTCTTCAACTTGGTCTAGTCAGCTCGATTAGTCAACTTCCTTTTTTACCAAGCCAAGTTCTAGCCACGATTGAAAAAAGTTCTCAAGTCAGCGTCACCGTTGTTCAGCCTTCAGTCTCACCAACCCCAACGCCTACACCAGTCCCTCCGGGAGTTGACTTAATTCCACCCACAGCCCCAATCCTCATTGCTCCTGAAAACAGCGCCTATATCGCCACTAATCAGCCTGATTTTATCTTCCTGGCCTCAACAGACGAAGGCTCCGGGATTGCCAAATACCAGCTCTTTCTTGACAGCAAGCTTTTTATTGACAACATTACCAGCTCCCTTTCCACCATTACTATCACCGCCCCGAGTGACCTAACTGACGGCAAGCACGTCTGGTATGTTAAAGTCTTCGACTATGCCGGTAATTACGCCTTCTCGTCTACCTGGCACTTTACTGTTGACACTGAACCGCCTTTTGTTATCATCATCACCATTGAAGAAACACCTAATTTAAACTTTTCTTCCATTGACCTGACCACTCTTCCCCCGGGCGTGACCGTGACCACCCGTTCGCATCAACCGGCTTTCTTTGGACGGGGTGAACCCGGCGCCACTATTCAAATAAACCTTCAAGACAAAAAAAGTTATCAACTCATTACCACGGTTGCTGAGGACGGCAGTTTTGTTCTCATCCCTGACCAAGACCTTGCTAACGACACCTATCAAGTAACCGTTATCTCTTTTGACCAGGCCGGCAACACTATCCTTTTACCCACTTTTACCCTGGTTGTTGAGGCGCCGCCGAGGTTTGTTATCCCCATCTGCTGGCTGATTGTTCTCCTCTTGTTAATCATCATTGCCCTTCTCAGCTATCTCTATTACCGAGAGCGCAGGCGCCACCAGGAACACCATCGCAAGCCATGACAGGGTCGGTCCCTGTCAGTCTGCCTTAAACTAGTTCTTGGGCTTTCTTCTGGACAGCTTTAGGAAAATTCCTTGCCAGCTTAAGAAGTTTCTTTTCAGAAATTCCGGAAAGATGAAAATCCCCCAAATCAATAGCTGTCTTTCCCAGGGAAACAAAATAGAGTTGATCCAAAAGGGCTTTTTCGGGTTCAGCTAGAGCAATCTTATCTAAAAACCGGTAGCCAAAAAAAAGCTCTTTTTTAAGCTTTCGATACTCCACTTCTTTCCCTCCCAGTATAATTTTTTTTGACCTCCTGGAAGTAGCGCAAGTCAGAGTATAAGGAACTTGACTTAAAATTCCATATTTGGACAGAGCGCTTTCAAAAGAAATATAACAAGGCGCATAAAGAGCCACCGCAATTTCTTCAAGATTGTAGCCGCCAAGAGCAGGCACGTAAACATCCCTCCACGGTCTTTCTAAAACACCTGCTTTAATAAAGCGATTAATAATCACTTTTGCCGCTGGCCTGCTTTGTCCGAGAACCGCCTGAATCTCCGAAACCGTATAGTAAGACTTGCCCAATTCTTTCAACTTTTGTAAAAATTCTATTTGCTTCATTATTTCCCCTTAGAAATCAATTGTTCAACCAGATACCTTTCACTAAGAGGCAGTAATCTATTCAATTCCATTTTGAGCTCTTTTAAAGATAATTTATGCTTGGGAAC
>CAZPFP010000034.1:0-2309 GCA_964585895.1 uncultured Gammaproteobacteria bacterium | reverse complement strand
GAACTCTAAACTCCTCTCTTAATTGACTGCTAACAAACCAAAGGTCATAGAGATCTCTGCCTCTTTTTCTTGCTTTAATGGCTAACTGTTTATCTCTCTTTATTCTCAATAAGCTCGCCGTTTGACCGATAACCGCTACCGGTGTTGCCTCACTCGCCAAAGTCTTAACCAAAAAATCAACTCCTCTTTTCCAATCAACAGTTCTGGTAGAAATCTCAATCTTAATACTAAAAGCAAGAGGCAAAAATTCCTCTTTAATTTTTATTAAAGCAAAAAGAGTATTCTTCTTTCGCCTGACATCGCTAATCTTTACGTTTGGGTAGCGATTACCTATTTTCTGAATGACTTCAGTGAACTTCTTGGTATCAATTCTTTTCAAAATGGAAAAATCAAGGTCATCGGAAAAACGAGGCGAACCATAAGCTAGTCTTAGAACCGTTCCTCCTTTAAAGACCAAACTTGGGCCGAAACTACTGCTAAACAAGTCTCTCAAAAAGAAAAGTTCATATTCTTCTCGAGCCACCTGCTCAGGGGAAATTTGGAGTTTTTTAGCTAATTCTTTTGCCCTAGTCTGTTCCATAATAGTTAACAACTATGTTAATTAACTTGTTCTAGCTTGTCAAGCCCCAATTCTTATCCTTTCTACCGGTTAAGCGCCTCCTACTGCTTATCATTGCCCTTCTCGGCTATCTCTATTACCGAGAACGCAGGCGCCACCAGGAACACCACCGCCAGCCGTGACAGGGACCAACTCTGTCAAGAACCCTTATCACACTCGGTGTCTTCCCTATAAAGCTACCCTGAGATTAAATACTAGAGGCTTTAACAATAAAAAGGCCGCATAACTCAAGAACATAAAAGAAACAAAACTCAAAAGCACAATTTATCCCCTAACAAACAGAATTATTTAACAAGAGCCATCTCTAGCAGACAAAAGGAGTAACCGCTAATTAAATCACTTTTACAATTACTCTAGGACATAAATAAAAACTGCCCAATTTTCGGGAATACTTTTTCAAATCTCGACCAAGTCAGTTTCAAAATTTCTAATTTATATCACAATTAAATCCTGCCAGCTTCAGGTTCTTCCTAACCGGTAATCTAAAAATGGCTATTTTTTCTATAGGATTAAACTTGGGCACGAATACTTTTCTATATCATAATATATCATTGACCAAATAAACAAAATTTTCTCAGTCACGATATATTAAGAAGTTAATTGATATATTTATCTGGTCAATTTGCGGTAATTATCGTTTGTGTTAATCCTTATGAAAAGGCATTTTGGCATCCACCGGATGTTATTTTCAACCTAATCTAACTAGGTCAAACTCTACAAAAATTGACTCTTGACATACTTCTACAAACCTTATTATAGTTGTTAGTAATATATAATTTAGTCTAATTCGGTATAATTTACGCACAAAACAAATCTTGCGGGAATTATGAGAAATTACAACCAGAACTACACCATTAAAAAATCAAACTATGTCAGCCGTTTTGCTGAAGTTCTTGTTGTTTTACTAATTTTTGCCAGTGCTTTTCTCTGGCTTTTTCTATAAACCCATGAACCTGCCCGAACTTTTCCGCCAATATCTTAAAACCCAAAAGGTTTCCTCGGTCACTATCAAAAATTACGTTGCTGATATCAAAAACTTCCTTAATTGGCTAGCAAGCAAAACCAGTATTAAATATCAAGTTGCTGGTAAAACTATTTTTGGTCTGCTGACTCTTGAAACAATTGAAGAATACAAAACAGATTTAAACACTAAGCAAACTCCTCTTTCCACTATTAACCGCCGGCTTTCGGCTTTAAGGAAATTTGGTCAGTTTGGTGTTAGCCAAGGCTGGCTATCGAAAAACGAAGCAATTTTAGCCCTAAATCTTCGCGCATCACTGGCTGAGACTGAAACACCAGGTAAAAAAGTCTTAACCGAATTCAAAAAACACCTAGAGAAAGAAAAAATTAGCCCCATCAGTATCAAGAATTATCTTTCGGATCTAAGGCACTTTTTAAGCTGGCTGGAAGTAGCAACGTAATTCTGCCTGCCGGCAGGCAAGGTTAACAAATCAATGCGGGCCGCCGCAAGCAAAAATTTGGAGGGGACCAAAACTTTGCCTTTTTGCGTTAAAGCAAAAGGTAGCCCGCATTTCGATTATAACACGCCGCCCAAAAGTCAAAGAGAGCTAAAAAAAATGGAAGACCTGCTCAAAAAACTAAACCAAGAAAAAATCGCCCGGTACCAGGAGCACCTGGAAAAACTGGATTTGTCTGAATCAACCATTAAGCGTCGCCTCTCTACTCTGCG
>CAZPFP010000033.1:0-7084 GCA_964585895.1 uncultured Gammaproteobacteria bacterium | reverse complement strand
TTTTTTTGTTTTTAACCAACCATTCTTCTCACATTCCTTAAAAAGAGCGGTTCCCGGATAAGGAATAACAACTGTTGCTTGGAGAGTATCAATTAAACCCTTATCAAACAATTCCTTGGTCATCGCAATTGTTTCCTCCGCTTGTTTTTTTGTTTCCCAAGGATAACCGACCATACAGGTAACGTGGGGTTCAAGATATCCGCCAACCTCTTTATTGGCTTCTTTAGCAGTTCTTAATTCTCTTTCGATATCAGCAATTTTTATCCCCTTGTTCAATCTGTCAACTGTTTCTTGATTGGCAGATTCTAACCCGTAAAGTAAAAATCGAAAACCTGCTTTTGCCATTAATTTATAATCTTCTCTAGTTAAAGCGCCAAAACGCAAGTTACAATCAAAATAAATTTTTTTATTATAACCGCGCTTTATCATTCCTTGGCAAAATTCTTTTAGCCATTCGCCAGCCGGAAAAGTTCCCGTGTCGTCCATAATTTCCCGAAGGGAATATTTTTCCAGCAACTCTCCTATTTCGTCTAAAACATTTTTTGGTTTTCTCACTCTCCAAGTCGGATATAAGGTTGTCCAACTACAGAATTTACAGCCGCCATTTTTTCTCCACCAACAATCTCGCCCTGCCATGATATAGGTCCCGGGGGTTCGTTTATAATTGCCATTTTCATAAGCATAAAGTTTCCATTTGGTTAATTCCTTATCAATAAAAGGCAATTTATTTAAATCATGGTTAAGAAGAAACTTGCCGGTATTTTTGATCATCTTGCCATCACGATAATAAATCCCTGGTTCTAACTTTTCTTTTTTGGTTAAATGATTAACTAAATTCAAAAGCAAAAAATCATAGTCCCCACTGGTTAAAACATAATCCACTTTAGATTTTTGAAACGATTCCTCAGGTAAGGCGGTCACATGGTCGCCCACAAGAACAGTCTTCAGCGGCTTTAAATCATTAATAATCTGCCAATGTCTCTTAATCACTGGGGTTTTTGTTTCCATCATAATTAAATCCGGCTTTTCTTTTTTAATTTCCTCCAGCCATTTTTGATAACTCCATTTTTCGGCAATCCCATCCAACCAAACCACCTCATGACCCGCTTTTTTTAATAAGGTGGCCGCATAAGCCGGTACCATGGGATAGATATAAGTGGGGTTGTGAAACCACTGAAATTGACGGTTTTGGCTCAAAAGGGGCACGCCTTTTTTCGATTCAAGAGGAGGATAAGTAATAGCAATCTTCATTATTTCTTTTCTTTTATTACAAAGGGTTGTAAATTTTCTTTCACCCCAATTCTAGTTGATTCTAGGCAACTTCTCCAATCTCCTACTAATAAGTCAGAGCAATCTCGAATAAGCTCAGTTGCTTTTCGAATATCCACTCTGTCTTTTTCTGGCAATCCGCTTGCTTGTCTTGCCCAAATCCGAACCAAACCTTTAATAGAAGTAAGATCTTCCGGTCGATAGATCCCTCTAAAAAGAGTCTCAATCATTGATTTGACTCTGGTTTCATCTTTTCCAAATCCTTCAGCCAATAAATGGCTAACTTCCTCGACATCAATTTCCCTTAGTGTCTTTTGCACTTCTTTCACTAGTTCTGGTTCATTTTGAACCAGCAACCAATCAATTCCTAAGCCAACATAATTATGAAGTCTTCCTTTGGCAATTTCTAAAGTAACAGAATTCGCTTGAGTTATATCTTTTATTAACTGGTCCCGCTTCTTACCCACCAACTGCTCTAATTCCTCACTAAACTTATCGGCCCCAAATTCAACCCCATGAGATAACAAACCTAAAGCTAGGTCTCGTTTTTCAGGATAGTTTTTATTAAGATAATCAAGCAATTTTTTCCCGCCCTCGTGTAACTCTTTGTATTCAAAAACATCATTGGGAACGTAGGGAAGCATTTCAGGTAGAAGGGCTCCAACAATTAATAACTGATTGTCGCCCTCAACAGCGCGAGTGGCAATATAAGCATGTCCTAAAATCTTCATCTTTTCAGTTTTGGCGAAAGGAAGCCTTGAATAAACAAAACCCCATAAACAAAATGGGTAATGAAAATTGAAGGGATAACTAAAATAACTAATTTGAAATTTTTTTCTTTCAGATAAACCTGAACAACAGTGACTAAAAGAGCTATCAGATAAACACCAAGGACAAAGAGATAAATAAACTGAAAAAGGGGATGAATAAATGAAAGAAAAAAACCAAAAATTAAACCCAAGGCAAAAAGCGTGGGTATCAGATAGCCTATTCTTAAAGAGGTCTCAGGTAAAATCCGAGCAAAATGACCCCGGTGAATGGCGTAACGAGAGATTTGTTTAAGATGAGGTCCAAAAACTTCCCGGCGGTGATGATAAACTAAAACTCTTGGGTCATAAATAATTTTCTTTTTCAGTTTTCTGGTCAAATCTAAACACAATTTCGTATCCTCACCCGGCCAGAAATGAGAGTCAAACCCGCCAACTTTCCAAAAATCTTTTTTCCTGACTAAAAAATTGACGGTCGGATAATCATCCACTTCTTGGCGAGAACTAATGGCACACCGATAGGTTCCGGCTCCGCCGCTCCCCAACCAAGTCGACCAAACATAACCGGAAGCCTTTTGGCGAAGATTATTTTCTGGTGGTGTTAAGGCTGGCCCGCAAACCCCGGTAATTTCCTCACTCTCTCCAAAAATTCTAACCGCATTTTTAAGCCAGTTTTTATCTGGGTAAGAATCATCATCAAGAAAAGCCAAGATTTCACCCTTAGCTTTTTTTGCCCCCAGATCTCTTTTATCCGCTGGTCCGGTTTTGGGGAAAGTGGAAATAATTCTGGTTTTTGGAAATTTTTCCTTTGTTTTTTTATCAGGCAGAATAATAATTTCAAATTCTTTGTAAGTTTGTTTTAAGATTGCCAGAATCGTTTCCCGGCGGAGATAATCATTAATCTCTTTAACAGGAATGATAATGGAAATTTTTGGGGACATTATCTTTAGCCAATATTTACTTTAAAATCCAAATCAGGGTCATGTTTCCATTTTCGTTTATTGTGGTCATCATAATAACGAAGAATTCGGAGGCGATAAATGATTGCTAGGGTGTCAATGAAAGCCCCCCGCATTGCCTCAATCGTGGCTGCATGGGTTAAATCTTCAAAATTATAATCTATTTTAATTGGAGCTTCGAAAATTCTTTTATATCCTAGTCGATTAGCAACCGTCAACATTTCCAGGTCAAAGGCATATTGTTTAACCAGTAAGCGCGGTAAAACATTTTCCAATACTTTACGCCGAAAAATTTTCAATCCGGCTTGAGTATCCCGGACATTAAGACCAGTAAAAATTCTTACAAAGAGCTGATAAAACCGACTAATAACTCTTCTTTTAAAAGGATAGCTTACTTGGGAAACGGGGTGCCGTTTAGAACCAACAATAGCATCCGCTTCGTACCATTCCATGTGTTCTAAAATCATACTGATCCCATTGGGGTCGATTTCCATGCCCGCATCAATAAAAGCAATTAGGTCGCCTTTAGCTCTGGCCATACCGTAACGAACCGCATGACCCTTACCTCTATTCTTTTTATAGCCAACAACTTTAATTTTGTTTGATTCAATTTTTTTAGCGTTCTCAAAGGTTTTATCAATTTTTCCATCAACCACACAGATAATTTCATAGTCATAACGAATTTTATCAAGCACCTCTTCAATTCGTCTTAAATCCCTGGCAATCGTTTTTTCCTGTTTATAAGCAGGGATGACCACGGAAAGAAAATGATTTTTTTTCTTTTTCATTTTTTAGTTGTCTTTATTTTACCAAAAATTAGGAGCGAAAAAAGAAGAAAGACCGTTATGCCGATTGAAATGCTGATGATTTGACCAATATTTTGGTGGAATAAGGAAATCAAAATTATCTGTAAAATCGCGGCCACAATTGGCAAAAGAACCACTTTTGTTCTATCAATGGAAAGATTGAAATTGACCAAAAGAAAGGAAAAAGAATAAAGGCTTAAAAAAATGGCAAAAGCACCTAGGTTTGAAGCCGCCGGTAAATAATCACTGCCAAAAAGGGTTTTCACCATCAACCCGGGAAAAAGAAAATAAATCAGAGTTATTCCAAAACCGGCCAATCCCACTAAAGCTGAGCTGGCAAAAAGTAAAGGTCGATAATGCTGACCGTTAGCATGACGTTCGGCCACCATCGGAAACAACACTAAAATAATAGGCAGAGAAACAAAATAAATAATTTTTCCCAAAGTGGCCAAGGCGGCATAAAAACCTGCTTGTTGGGCAATAAGAAAGTGGCGGACTAAAATAATGTCCGTGGTATAAAGTGAGGTAAAAGCCAAAGTGGACAAGAAAACAGGAACGGCAAAAGAAAGAATTTCTTTTTTAGCAAAAACACTACTTTTGGTTTTCGCTGCCAGTAATTGTCGCAAAGGAAAAAGGGAAAAAGAATAAGCAACCATCCCGCCAATCACAATTGCCAAAAGAGCGCCATTAACTTTTAAACCCCAAATCACCAACAAAACAGCACAAGGTAATTTAACCACAATCTCTGAAACATTACTGGCAGCAAGATAGTTAAATCGTAACAAACCCTGGAGAGTGGCTCGATTAATCATTGTCATAATGACAATCAGGGCAATACCGCCAATAATGATTAAAGGCAAACTTGAATTGAGGTGTAAAAAAGAAGTTAAAATAGGATTCAAAATAAAATAAACCAAAAGCATCGCCAAGCCAAGAAAAAAAACTTTTTGATTAACAACTTTGAAAAAAGAGCCCACCGCCCCCAGTTTTTTCTGTCCTTTTAGAGTAGAAACAAATTTAACGATAACTAAATTAAGCGTTCCCACCGGAATACTTAAGAGATAGAGAAGAGAGATAAGTGAAGCTAATATGCCATAATCAACCGGTCCCAACATTCGCCCCATTAAAAGATGAAAAAGATAATTGCCAAAACCAGTGATTAAGCCGCCAATCATCATGATTAAACTGCCAGTTAACAGTTGGCTTTTAGTGAATCTTTTTATAATGGTTTCAATGTAATTTAACATTTTCAAATTTTCCCATAATAAATCATCTTTTAGGTTAGCCAAAATCCCCGAGTGAAAAAAAACAAGGAGACAATTAATAAAGGAATAGCAATTAGGGGATATAAAATTCTTACCGATTTATATTTTTCCGCCCAAATCGCCAAAAGAATAAATCCCGGGAATAAAACTAAAACATAACGAGGTAGAGAAGAAAAAGTACCGGTTAGGGTTGGAGCAATAAAAGCCAAAGCCATAAAAGTGACGTAAGCAAACCAGCGCCGGAGATAAGCAAAAATAGTCAAAAATAAAAAGGCAACCGCGGTTAAAGTCTCCAAAATGACGACAAAATAAGTTGGGGTCAATTTTTCGACGGTAAGCAACATTTTAAAATAGCGCCAAAAGACCTGATAAATAAGAATTAACTTGCTACCAGTTTGTTGGGCGCCAAAAAGGGGTTGAATATGAATAAAATAAAGGGGGTCACCTACCGTTTCTTTCAAATACCCCATGTAAAATAAAAGTCCAACAGCAATGAAAAATAAAGGTAAACACTCAATGATTTCTTCGGTAATTTTTTTCTTCCTCTCACCTTTTTGGAGATACCACTCTACTAAAAGAGCGGGAAACAAAAAGATACCTACAAAGCGAGTGGCGCTGGCAAAGGCCCCTAAAATCCCCGCTATCCACCAGTGTTTTTTTCGGGCGGCATAAAAGGAACCCAAAATCAGGGCTAAAAATAATGATTCGGTGTAAAGACTGCCAAAATAAAAAGCGGTGGGAAAAATAAGGAGATAAACTAAACACCTTCTAGCAATTCCCTCACTATAATCTAGCCTTACCAATTTATAGAATAAATAAAGAGCGATAATCAAAGAAAAGTGAGAAATTAAAAGCCCGGACAAAAGATAGTTTCCTATCAAATCCGCTACAGAGCGAATAAGATAAGGGTATAAAGGAAAGAAGGCATGCTGGAATTGACTGTAACCCCGCTCGGCAATAGTCAGATAATAAACCCCATCGAAATTTGCCCAAGACCAAAGTAAAGGATTCTTTAAATATAAAGCCGTTCCCCCACCCAGGGAGCCTTCACGTAAGGGCAGAAATTTGCTGCCAATAAAAGTTAAAATAACTAAAACTACTCGCCAAACTACGAGGGCCGCCAAAAGAAAATTAATAATCTTTTGATTATCCTTGAACCACTTTTTGATAGATTTTATAAGTTTCATTGGCTGTTTTTTCCCAACTAAATTTTTTCACTTGCTTTAATCCCCGGTCAATTAAATCTTCTCTTAAGCCTTCGTCTTCAATCGCCACGGTTAAACCATTGACAATATCATTGATATCATAAGGATTGATAAAGACGGCGGCTTTACCAGTGACTTCAGATAAACTGGCCTTTTTACTGGTCACCACCGGCGTCCCGCAAGCCATCGCTTCTAAAACCGGTAAGCCAAAGCCTTCATAAAATGAAGGCTGACAATAAACAGTCGCTAAATTGCAAATAATTACCAAATCTTCATCGGGAACAAAGCCCAAGCGGATGACCTCCGGGTCCTTACCATATAGTTTAATTAATTGAACCAGGGGTTGATTTTCAACATGATTCTCGTCGAATGTTTTTTGAGCTGCTTGTTTGCCGGCAATCACTAAGGGAAGTTTAATTGATTTACAAGCTTTAACCAAACTCAAAATATTTTTATGATAGTTAACATCGCCAATATAAAGGATGAATTGCCGCGGCAAGCGATATTTCTTTCTCACTTTTTCCATTTTTTTTGTATCATCAACCAGTTTAAAAATATCAGCCGCCGCCAGGGGAACAACGTAGATTTTTTCTTTTGGATAACCCAGATACTTAACAATGTCTTTTTTGGAATTTCTCGAGTCAGTGATAACACCATTGACTGTCTTTAAAACCATTTTTTGGGCACCAAATCTTAGCTTTCCTTTTACTCCCGGAGGAAAATGTTCAGGAAAAACTAGAGGAGTGGTATCGTGAATGGTCACCACCGTTTTTCTTTTTCTCATTAAAGGCAAGGTCATAAAAAACAAATCAA
>CAZPFP010000032.1:0-7355 GCA_964585895.1 uncultured Gammaproteobacteria bacterium | reverse complement strand
AGGTGGCGATCGGAAGTAAGCTCGAAAATCTCCTGTTGGTTACCAAGAACAATCTCATATTCCGGATTGTAAGTGCCTGGTTGTTTCTGGATTAACAATTGATACTTCTCATCCTCTTCTAATTTAAACGGCAATTTATATTTAAAAGTCAATTGCTTTGTGCCTTCCGGTCTTAGCGGGGCTTGGTCACCATAAAAAGTCTCAAAAACGGTTTTGCCCAAATCTTCATAAACTTTGGCTTCGATTTCTGCCCCCGTGGCCTCAATCAATTCACTCCCCTTAGGCACATAGAGTCTGACCCAATCCCGATAAAGCCCATTCAGACATAACTCACCCGATTCTAAATTACAATTAGATGGCGAGGCCGGATTCCGATAATCAATAGTGACGGTTTTGGTAATCGTCCCGTCGTTAGCAATTTCAATCTCCTGTTTAACCGATTGTTTAATAAACATATTAGACTTGGCGCCGGCAAAATTACAGTCATTAAGATGAAAATAATCTCCTTCGGTTTCCTTAATTCTTCCGGCCGCATTCAAAGCCTCCATTGCTTGCTGAAGCTCTTCATCAAAGAAGTAAAAAAGCAAGTGTTTTTCTTGGATAGCGGCAAAGGCAATATTAAAGAATTCAGGCCATTTCTTTCGAGGCGAACCCATTGCATTCGCTAAAATCGAGTGCATTAAGGGACCAATGACCGCTTTTCTGCCTGCATTAACGACCCCCAAAGGCTTGTCGGCCAGGCGTTCTAGCTCATAAACAACTTGCGGGCAATCACAGCGCTCATCTATTGCCGCGGAAAATTCACCCCAGCCGCCAACACCAATTTTGCCAAGACTTTCAAGTAAATCAACCGGCACTTTCGTATCAATGGCCACAATTCCATCAATATCACCAGGACCGCCGGCTTTTTGATAATTCTCCCAAAAGACAGCCATCGATTCGCTGAAGTCAGGCGAAAGGTTCATATCACGCAGATGCCAGTAGAAGACATTTTTATGATAATCAAGAATAGGCTCCGGGGCTTTAACCCGATTACCCAATCGGGCATCAAGGGTATAAATATCATTTGAGCCTAAAGGAGTTACTTGGCCGTTCTTAACCGACAAGACGGCGTAGGCAGTAATAAAACCCCCGGTTGGTCTTAATTCGGCGTCATTCTGAAAAATCAATAGATAGCGTTTTTCCTCAGGGACGCCGAGTAAGGGTTTAAGATAACTAATAATTGGTTTTGCTTCCAAAATAATCTCCGCCGCACCATCAATCGCTTCAATTAAATCAACGACGTTAGACCGAACCTTCTTGCCAAAAAGAGTTTGAGGGTAGCGCCCTGGG
Organism: uncultured Gammaproteobacteria bacterium; assembly: GCA_964585895.1. Taxonomy (GTDB): domain Bacteria; phylum Patescibacteriota; class Microgenomatia; order PFEM01; family JAHIFH01; genus CAZPFP01. The sequence goes on along the minus strand of CAZPFP010000032.1, from coordinate 6,023 downwards.
TCAATCTGGTCAATTTCCTCCTTGGCTAACTCTAGTTTCTCGCCAATCTTATCCAGGCTTGGCTGAAGTTTGTCAAGCGTATCTAAGACGAGCATCAACCTTTCTTCAACGGTCATCTCTTCCATCGTCTTTTTTTCTTCACCCTCAAGTCCAAGAATGTCAGCGTAGGGCTGGAGTCCCTCAATGCCGGCATTAGCGGCTTGGAGAAGATGTTCTCCACCCTTAAGTAGGTGTTGACCATCACTATAAAAATTATTCAGGAAAGGAACAAACCTTAGCCAGCCCAGCCAACGGTAATCTTTAGCCAATTTATCCAACCCTTGACTTGTTTCTTCAATGCCGGCCACTGCCTGATTAAGCTCTTGAGTTTGAATGGCAACGGTTATCTTTTGACTACTGGCAATTAGCGGGGGGAGATTACTTTTCATTCGCCAAAGAGGTAAAAAAAGAAAAACAACCAGAAAAATTAATAAGAAACCTAAAACCCCCAAGACTGGCAGAACCACCTTTTTAGAAAGGCGCGGTTTAAACCTAAATCTTTTCTTGGGTTGAGAAACAGCCTCCTCAATGGGAGTTTCTTCAAGTTCTATTTTTTTGTTTAAAGTGTCATTCACAAAGCTCCTTTCCCGGAAATCATTGCCCAGGGAGTTCTTAAGATAATCGTAACATCTTCTACAATTGAACGTCGGCTTACATAAGTCGCGTCCATTCTCACCCGCTTGTCAAAATTAATCTCGCTTCGTCCCTGAACTTGCCAAAAACCAGTGATCCCTGGTTTTGCCTTTAATAATTGTTTAACATATTTTTTACTTTTTGGGTAGACCTTTTGCTGTTGTTCCAGTTCATCAGGGTAATAAGCCCTTGGACCAACTAAACTCATTTCGCCCTTAAAAATGTTAATGATTTGCGGCAGTTCATCTAAAGAAAAGCGCCTGAGCAACCGACCAACCCGGGTAATTCTTGGGTCGTCCTTAAGCTTGTAGCTGTTCTTTTTATATCGCTTATAAAGACGGCGGAATTTGGGGTCAGTCCGCAGCAATTCATGAGCATCAGTAACCATCGAACGAAATTTATACATATGGAATAGTTTACCGTGTTTGCCCACTCTTTCAGGAGTCTCAGGAAAAACTGAACCAGGCGAATCAAGTTTAATAAGAATAATAATAAAAACAAATAAAGGAGAGAAGATCACTAGCAGGGTCGTTGCCATCATCAAATCAATTGCTCGTTTAGTGACGTCGTATAACATCTTAAAGATATTCCTGCCTGCCCGTTTTCTTTAAGTAGTTTACCATTTTTTTGACGTTTTCGGCTTTATCTTTCTTGCAAACTAAAACTATTCCTTCAGCGTCAACAATAACCAAATCTTCTACATCAATTAAGGCAATTAACTGGTCATCAAATTGAACCAGGTTGTTTTTGGCATTGATGCCAATAAATTCGCCTTTTTTGCCAAATTTAAGAACAGCGTTGCCATCCTTATCTTTTTTAATCATTTCATAGACTACTTTCCAGTTGCCCACATCTTCCCAATCAAACCTGGCCTCAACCACATAGAAATTCTTTGCTTTTTCAGCCACAGAGTATTCAATCGCTATTTCCGGGGCTTCTTGATAGGCTTGCTTAATGACTTCTTTTTCCTTTGGTTTGCCAATGGCTTTTTCAATTCTTTCTAGGGTTTTATAACTCCCGGGGTGGTGTCTCTTAATGGCATTAAGAATGGAGCTGGCTTTCCAAACAAACAAATTAGCGTGCCAATAATAATGACCGCTTTTAAGGAACTTCTTGGCTGTTTTTAAGTCTGGTTTTTCAGTAAAGGAATCAATTTTGAAAACCGGGATACCATCAATTTTTTTAAAGCGTTTGCCGGCATTAACATAGCCAAAGCCTGTATGAGGATATTCAGGAACAATACCCGTGGTCACAAGCACATCACCGCTCGCCGCGGTTTGAGCCGAAACAAGATAATTTTTTAAATAGGCCTTTACATTTTTAATCGGGTGGTCAGCCGATTCAGTTAGAATAACTGCCTCAGGATCAGCTTTTTTGATGTAAAGGGCGCCTAGACCATGAGCTAAAGTGGTGTTGCGGCGTAAAGGCTCGACAATAATGTTTTTCTTGGGGATTTTAGGCGCCTGTTTTTGAACGAGTTTGCCGTAGGCTTCGGTAGTCGTCACCACAAACATTCTTTCCCAAGGCACGAAACTCTCAAATCTTTTAACCGTCATTTGAAAAAGGCTTTCTTGGCTAACCAGTTTAGAGAATTGCTTAGGCATCTTATTGCGGGAACGAGGCCAAAGGCGGGTGCCACCACCACCACAAAGGATAAGCACGAAGAGATGTTTTTTTAGTTCTTCTTTAACCATTCTCTTTCAACTAAATCTTTAAATTCCTTTTTAAATCTTGCCTGACTAAATTTTACTACATTCTGTCCAAAGGCCTGGGGTTTGAATTTGATTGTCTCAAACTGCTTAATCACTCTTGTTAAACCCCTAGGTGTTTGTGATCCAAAAAAGAGACCGGTTTCTCCTTCAACCACTGTTTCCAGGGCGCCCCCTTTTCGATAGGCGATAACCGGCCTGCCACTTGCTTGTGCCTCTAAAGGAACTAAGCCAAAATCTTCTTCCTGCGGAAAGATCACCGCACGGCTCCTTTGATAGTAACCTAAAAGTTCCTTGTCTGTCAATTCTCCCAGAAATTCAATGTTTTTTCCGGCCATTCTTTTTAATTTTCTTTTTTCCCGACCATTACCAATAATCTTTAAGGGCAGTTGTAATTGATTAAAAACTTCAATGGCTAAATCAACTCTTTTATAAGTGACTAAACGGGAAACCACTAAGAAATAGTCTTCGGTTTTTTGTTCGGTGGGAATCCATTTTTCCATGTCTAAGGGTGGATAAATTATTTCTGAATCCCGGTGATAATACTTTTTTATTCTGTTTTGGACATTTTGGGAAATGGCTAAGTAAGTGTCTGGTCTTTGAGCGGCAATTTTATCCCAAGCGCGGAGATAAGCAACAATGGGTTTGCTTAAGAAGCGCAGGGCTTTATTTCTAAAATAGTCCTCATAGCCACTCCAAAGATAACGAGTGGGAGTCAGGCAATAGCAAAGGTGTAAAGTCTCTGGTTTGGTGATAATCCCTTTGGCGGCTTCACTGGTGATGGAGATAACAATGTCGTATGCGCTGAAATCAAATGATTCAAAAGCCAAGGGCATGAGATAAGGATAAAGTTCATGCTGGGTTTTGGCTAAAGGAAATTTGTTGAGAAAAGAAGGCATGACCTTAAATTCTTTTGCCCAAGGGGCGGTTTTTGGGTTATAAACAGCGGTGTAAAGCGGAGCTTGAGGAAAAATCTGGTGAAGAGTTTCTAGAACTCTTTCCGCTCCCCCAATTTTGTTGACTCGGTCATAGACTAAGGCGATTCTCATCCCATATATTTTACCAGATTCAAGGAAGAAATTTTAAAGGGTGAGAGTTTTAGGTTTTCTTTTTCTTCTTCTTTAAAAGCTTTTCAAATTCTTTAATGCTTATATTGGCAAGCTTTAGTTGTTTGCGGAGTAAAAAGGGGGCGACTTCTTTATGTCTCGGGATAGAAAGATTATAAGGACACTTATCACTTTTCAGAATAATATGGGCACCATCATCACTCCTAATATAAAAACCGGCCCTTTTAAAGGCCGTAACCACTTTTCTCCAAGATAAGCCTACAAGCTTCATTTAGGCAGTCACAAACGACCTGGGAAGCGAAACTCGAACGTTTCTCATTTCAACCTTTTCCTTCTTTTTCTTTTCATCCTTGGCTAATGTTTTCAAAAAAGCACTAATAGCTTTTTTAACATTAGAAAAGGCTTCTTCTTTTGTCTTTCCTTGAGACATGCAACCAGGAAGATTGACGACTTCAGCAACGTAGCCTTTGTAGGTTTTATCGTAAATTAATTTAATAGTGAAGGTGGACGCCATATTGATTAAATTCTATTCGATTTTTAGCCTTTTGTCAACAAAAATTTTACCAGATTCAGGGAGAAATTTTTCGCAGGCGCGTTATTTGAAAGTCAAGGCTACCCAATCACCAACATAATGAGCAATCGTAATCACCACCAGGACAATAATCAAATGCTCGGCAACCACCTGTCTGGGGTTCTTTTTTTGTTCTTTGGCAAGAAGAAAACTGAAAATGCTCAAAAGTAACAATCCCCAAATAATATTGATCACCACCGCCGTTAAAAGTTCAAAAAACAAAAAAGCCACCACAAAAGTTAAGGCAAAAACAAGCTTAGAGAAAAAGGTAGAAAGAGTTGAAAGCCAGATTTCTTTTGAGGCATGTTTATCTTCTGATTCTTCAGAAATATGAATCCCCATGGCATCAGAAAAAGCATCGGCAATGGCAATCGTTAATATCCCACCAATCACTACTAGTTTTGAGTGAGTCCCTGAATGCAAACCCACCATTAAACCTAAAGTGGTGATAATACCAGAAGTTAAGCCAAAGCTAAAGCCAGTTCTTAATGAATGTCTCATCTAACCAATTCTACCTATTAAGGAATGTAATTGATAGCTGTAAAAATGTCGCTATGCTTACCCAAACCAAATAAGGAATTTGGATAAGGGCTAGAATTTTCAAATAAGGCCAGATTAAAACCATTCCCCAAACAATGGTTAGCCAAACAATTAAAATATCAATCGTGGCTAAGTTTAGGTTTTTTAACCCAAATAGAATGGGGGTAAAGGCAAAATTAGCAATTAGATTGATAATAAAAGGCAGAGCGACCTCAAAAGGAATTTTTCTCTTAATGGCTTTATAAAAGACCATCCCAAAGGAAACAAAAATAATCGGATAAAGAATGGTCCAAATAGTGCCGATGGTTCCAGGGCCTAGAGTCCAACTAGGTTTTTGTAGAGCTTGATACCAATCTTGCCAATCCCAACTTTCTAGCATATTTCTATTTTACCAGATTTCAGGGGGAAATTTGAGAGCAGAATTTTAAACTCTTACCTCATAAATCAAAAATGTAAACACTTATATTATCAATCTCATAAGGAGCTAGTACTTCCCCACGATGAAGGTGTTTTAAAAGACGAATAATTCCGCCATGAGTTATTAGGAGAATATTTTTGCCTGGATATTTTTTCTTTAAAAATTCTAAAAACTCATCAACTCTCTTTTTAACATCCTCGGCTGACTCTCCGCCAAAAGGACGATAGTTAAATTGCTGCTTTCGATCAAGGTCCGAAAACTTGGGGTCAATCTTTCCAATTTCTTCCCAAGTCTTTCCAGTAAGAGAGCCAAAATCTCTCTCATTTAGGGCGCCGGTACTCCTAACCTCCTTACCTAAAACTTTTCCAATAATCTCAGCTGTCTTTCGTGAGCGTTTCAATTGAGAAGAAAAGATTAAATCAATGCTTTTTTCTTTAAAATCTCTTGCCAGTTTTTTAGCATCATCTTCTCCTTTTTTGGTCAATGGTCTATCGGCATGTCCTTGAACACGTTTCTTTATATTCCAATCAGTTTCGCCATGCCGGACAGCAAAGATTTTTGTTTTCATTACATCATATTTTACCAGATTCAGGAAGAAATTTTCTTGCGAGCAACAAATCTGCTATACTGGTTGAGGCAATGGAAAAACATTTAAAAATATCCTCAATCATTACTGGTGTATCTTTTGCCCTTTTATTAATTTCAATTATTCTCCACAATCTTATTTCAGGGTTGGGGGGATTCGAAGAGCCATTGTTTTTCTCTCTTTTCCTTATTCTAGCTCTTGTTATTCCTTTTGCTCTTTTTTATCTTTCCGTTGTCTCCATAATTATCCTCATCAAAAAGGGTCTAGGATTCAAAAAAAAGTAGCCTCCAGATTAAAGCTTGCTTCGCGGGGATTTTTCTCGCCCTGCCAGAATTTTAGATCAAGGAAGCCAACTTTATCGCTGAAGAAGGAGAATCATAGTTTCCTTGAACAAAGCGCTTGGCGATTTCGATAAGGGGAACTTCCCTAGCCAGATATTCTTCCATTCTCATCGTAGATT
>CAZPFP010000031.1:0-7415 GCA_964585895.1 uncultured Gammaproteobacteria bacterium | reverse complement strand
ATAGCAACAGATGTATTAAGTGAGGTGCAAAATTTGCAGGACGGGTATATAGTTGTTAATTATGATCTCCCCTGGGCAATTATTCGTTTAGTTCAGAGGGTAGGCCGTGTTGATAGAATTGGTCAGACGGGCAGTGGAGTAACTCAATACCCAGCCATTATTCAGTTTGACTCTTCTCCGGACCAAGTTCTACCTAACATGGCGGTTACAGCCAATATAGTCATTGATAGAAAAGATAATGTTTTATTGGTTCCTTCAGGTGTTGTTCAAAGCCAGGAGGGTCAAAGTTATGTCAGTGTCTTAGTAGGTGGCAAGTCGCAGTCTGTTCCAGTAGGAGTAGGTTTATCCTCTGATACCCAAACAGAGATAATTTCCGGATTAAATGAGGGAGATTTAGTAGTTAGTGGCAGTGTTTCTTCAACAAGGTCACAGCAAAATGAAACATCGCCATTTGGCGGAGGCATGGGCGGTATGATGAGAATAGCTCGTTAGTAAATGGAGGAGGAAAAGATGATAAAGGTTTCCCATCTTACTAAGACATATAAAACTGGTGAAGTGGAAGTAATTGCTCTTAATGATATTTCTTTTGAAATTGAAAAGGGAGAATTTGTGTCAATTATGGGACCGTCCGGGTCGGGCAAGTCCACTTTAATGCATATCCTTGGTGCTTTGGATATTCCTACCAAAGGTGAGTATTGGCTGGATGGAAAATTGATTGCTAATTTAGATGATGATGAATTGGCTGAAATTAGGAATAAAAATATTGGTTTTGTTTTCCAGGCTTATAACTTGTTGTCAAGAACCTCTGCTTTGAAAAATGTGATGGTGCCGATGATGTATGGTGATATCTCTAAAGAAGAAAGAATGGAAAAAGCCAAAAGATATTTAGAAAGAGTAGGTTTAAGTGATAGGATTCACCATGCACCTAATCAGCTTTCTGGAGGACAGCAACAAAGAGTAGCGATTGCCAGAGCTTTGGCGATGAACCCTAGTATTATTTTGGCAGATGAACCGACAGGGAATATTGCTACCAAACAGGCATTAGAGATTATGGAGATTCTCGAAGACTTGAACGAGCAAGGTAATACAATTTTGATGATTACTCATGAGCAAGAAATTGCTGAATATGCTAAGCGGATTATTCGCCTGCGAGATGGTCGAATAGTCGAAGATAAAAATAATGGTAATCGGCGATTATTACCAAAAAACTCAAAATAAATGGATTATCAAGAATTAGTAGAGGAGAGTTTTTCCACTTTAGCTCTTAATAAAGTAAGAACGGGTTTGGCGATGCTGGGGGTGATTATTGGCATTGGCAGTGTAATTGCCCTTGTCTCTTTAGGGCAAGCTTCGCAGCGTTCGATAGAAAATCAGATTAAATCCTTAGGTTCGAACTTGCTCACCGTAACGCCTGGTGCACAGAGAAGCGGTGGTATTCGAGGAGCTTCGGGAGGAATGGCCACTTTAACCTACAACGACGCTAAAGCAATCAAAGATTCTTCTGAACTGACGACGGTTAAAAGCGTATCAGCGGAATACAGCAACAGAACTCAGGTGGTAGCTGGCAGAAATAATACTAACACTCAAGTTTCGGGTGTCACCCCAGAATATGCCAGCATAAGAAGTATTGCTCTTTCAGCTGGTTTTTTTATTAGCGAGTCACATTTAACCGGAATGAGTAAAGTGGCTATTTTAGGTTCGCAAACATCTGTAGATTTATTTGGTGAGGGCGTTAGTCCGATTGGCAAAACTATTCGTATCAATGGAATTTCTTTTAATGTTATTGGACTGATGGAAAGTAAGGGTGGGAGCGGTCTGATGAATCAGGACGATAGGGTTTTTGTGCCCCTAACCACTGCTCAGAAACTTCTTTTTGGCGTGAATTATGTAAGCTCTATTTATATAGAAGCTATTAGTGAGAATCTGATGAATCAAGCTCAAGATGAGATTGGCTATTTTTTATTGGCGAGGCATAAGATAAAAGATCCAACCCAAGCTGATTTTTCGATTATGTCTCAAGAAGATATTTTAGGAACGGCCACTCAAGTTACGGGTATATTTACAACTCTTTTGTCTGGCATTGCCGCCATATCCCTTATTGTTGGCGGGATTGGCATTATGAATATTATGCTGGTTACTGTGACTGAGAGAACTCGCGAAATAGGTTTGCGAAAAGCACTGGGAGCAAAAAAGAAAATCATTACTGCCCAGTTCTTACTTGAGGCCATGATGATTACTTTTGTGGGTGGAATAATCGGTGTCGTTTTAGGGATAGGTGTCTCCTCTGTCCTTTCACACTCGATGGGTTTGCCATTTACATTTTCGTTGCCATCTATTCTTTTAGCATTTGGAGTATCTGCTGCCATCGGCGTATTATTTGGTTGGTATCCAGCCCAAAAAGCAGCCAAATTACAGCCGATTGACGCCTTAAGATATGAATAAGTATAGATTAAAAGGAGGTGAGTAAGATGAAAAATAACATAGCCATCGTCTTAGTTATAGTAATCTTTGTAGCAGGGGGAGCTGGTTTTTTTGGTGGTATGAAATATCAACAGAGTAAACAACCTTCAAGAGCTGATTTTCAAGCTAGAGTAGGGATGAGGCAAGGTGTGCCAGGAGCTCAACAAGGAGCGGGAACGGAAACGGTCAGAGGAGAGATTGTTAGTCAAGACGAAGAAAGCATTACCGTTAAATTGCCTGATGAGAGTAGTAAAATTATTTTGATTTCGGAAAACACAGCTATCAATAAAGCAACCGAAGGCTCGGTTGGTGATTTGGAAACCGGAGAACAAGTGATGGTTTTTGGCAAAGCGAATTCTGATGGAAGTATTGCTGCTACTCAAATTCAGTTGAACTTTGGATTAAGGGGAGAAGTGAATCAGGGTGACGAAACTAATTGAATTAATCTTGCTGTCTGAAAATAATTCTTTCTTTAAGCCTTTTTAGAAAGTATGGTAGAGGGTGCTCAAGCTTACTGAGCAGGTCGGTCTGAGACAGACTAGTTCCATAACGTCATCAAGGGCTCCTATAATTTATAAATTTCATTAAAGGAATATAACTGCTTAAATAAAAAGCCAAATCGTGAATAGGGGAAAAGATACAAAACTAAAATGAAAATGTATGGAGTTTATTATCTTTAACTGATCTAATCAAAAAATGTTTTCAAAATTAAGCAGATATATTACTTCAATCTGCTGATACAATCAATATTATACTCCAAGAGAGTTAATAAAGCAAGTATACTGTGGAGGTATTACTTTTTACGTAAGTGCTTTTAACAATGCTTCACGAATGTTTTTCCGCCAAACCAGACCTTGAGATATGCAGGAGCGTGTTTGTTTTTATACTCTAATTGGATTATATTAATCCTTTTATTTTTCGTCTTTCTAGGTTCTCGTCAAGGATGATTTTTCTGATTCTTATGGCTGCCGGAGTCACATCTACCAATTCAGTGTTATCAATATATTCCAAAGCATCTTCCAGGTCCATGTTCCTGGGAGCATTGAGATGTCTGGTCACGCCTTCGCCCTTAGAGCGCATGTTGGAGAGCTGTTTTTCCTTGCAGACATTAACTCTCATATCACCAGGCCGATTGTTTTGGCCGATTACTTGGCCTTTATAGACATTGACTGCCTGACCGACAAACAACTCTCCTCTGTCCTGAACATTGGTTAAGCCGTAAACTCGGGTAACGCCTGTTTCATAAGTGACTAAAGAGCCTCTTTCGTGTTCCTTCCATTCACCCTTCTCCGGCAGGTATTTATAAAATGTGGTATTTATAATACCTTGCCCATGGGTATCGGTCATAAATTTGCTCCGGTAGCCAAAAAGGCCGCGGGTGGGAATAATAAATTCCAGATAAACAATTCCTTCTTTGGTGTCCATTTTTCTCATTTCGGCATAGCGACTTTGGAGTTTTTGGATAACGGTACCAGAATATTCTCCCGGAACTTCGATAAACACCTCATCGTAAGGAGTCATTTTCTGGCCGTTGATGGTTTTGGTGATTACTTGGGACTGGGAAACTTGAAAAGCATAGCCTTCTCGCCTTAAGCGTTCAATAAATATCGCTAAATGCAGTTCGCCCCTGCCAGAAACTATCCAGCCTCCGTTTTTGCTATCTTTCACCCTTAAAGCAACATCATCATCCAATTCCTTAAATAGTCTTTCCCTTATTTGGCGGGAACTCGTGTATTTTCCTTCTTTGCCGGCAAATGGAGAGGAATTGACGTTAAAGGTCATTTTGACCGTAGGCTCTTCAATTTTCAAAAGCGGCAAGGCTTGAGGTTTATTTGTATCGGCAATGGTTTCGCCAATGGTGATATCGGGTATTCCCGCCACCGCCACAATTTCTCCTGCTTCTGCCTTATCAGTCTCTATTTGCTCCAACCCGCTAAAGGTAACCAAGGAAGTCAGTCGGTATTTTTTCATTTGGCCTTGTCTGTTTATATGTATCACTTCTTGGTCAGATTGAAGTGTGCCGTTGTTAATTCTTCCCCTAGCCACTCTGCCTTTGAAATTATTGTGGCCGATAGAGGTAACCAACATCTGTAGCGGCGTAGCAGGATTGCCTCTAGGTTTAGGAATCTGTTTAATTATTTCTTCAAACAAAGGCGAAATGTCAGTCATTTTTTTCAGTTCTGGCGTTAATCCGGCTTTACCCAGTTTGGCCGAAGCATAAACCACCGGAAAGTCGGCAGTTTGCTCATTGGCTCCCAGGTCAATAAATAAGTCAAAAGTTTCATTCAGAGTTTTAGTGATATTGGCGTTAGGTTGGTCAATTTTATTGATAACGACGATAATTTTGTGTTTCAGCTCAAGGGCTTTTTTTAAAACAAAGGTTGTTTGGGGCCTAGGACCCTCGTTGGCATCTATTAAAAGGAGTGAGCCGTCGGCCATTTTCAGCACCCTTTCCACTTCTCCGCCAAAATCCGCATGTCCAGGAGTATCAATGATATTAATTTTGACTCCCTTCCAAACTACCGAAGCATTTTTGGAAAAAATGGTAATGCCTCTTTCTTTTTCCAACTCGTTGCTGTCTAGAATACAGGTAGCGTCAGCAACTTCTTTTCCCAGCCAGGTACCGGATTGGCGCAGCAAAGAATCTACCAGAGTCGTTTTTCCATGATCAACATGGGCAATGATGGCAATATTTCTAATATTCATGAGTGAAAATGAAGCCTCTCCGTTCATAGAAGGTCGGAGTTTCCTTGGGCGGTTCGACTTCTTTCTTGCTTCATTCAAGCCCAGCGAAACGCTGGGCGATTCTGAAACGCTAAATAAAAAAATGCCCGCTATGGAACACTTAGAGTGAATTATACCTTCTTTGGGAAGAATAAACAAGACTTTTTATAACTTCTTTAGCAATTCTAAATTTCTCTTAATTAAAGCTTCCTTTTTTGCTTTTGACCATTTTTTAAGCTGAGTTTCTCTTTGCATTGCTTCTTTTCTGGTTGAATATTTTTCAGAATAGACGAGGACAAAACCAGAAAAATATCTAATGTATTTTGCAGACCTGGAAGATTTATTTTTGTGTTCTTTTAAACGCCTTTCTAAGTTATTTGTTTGACCTATATACAAGGTATTTGAAAAAGTGCGGAGGATGTAAATAAAATAAGGCATATTAATAACAATCTTACACTTCTACTCACTGCGCTCGCTCAGGACCTTCTTCTTTCTCATGGCCGAAGGCCTCTTCAAGTCTGAGCCTCAGAGCCGAAGGCCTGAGCGCAGTCGAAGGGATGAGCAGGTCGGTCTAAACCCTTTCTATCCTTACAACTCAAGGTTCGGAGTAGGGTTATTTTATAAATTCAATTATTTTAGTAGGCGAAGTAAAGCCCTTTACAATTCTTAAGTTATATGGTTTTAGACTGAAGTATTTGGAGAGTGTTTTAATAAATTCCTTGTTTGCAGAGCCCTTGACTGGTCTTGCTTTTACCCAGACCTCATACCCACCAGAGTCTTTCTTTATAACCTTGCTTTCATTTTTTCCGGTTTTCACCCTTATCTTTATCCTCATTTTTTGGCTGCGAAAGGTGGATTGGAAATGGTGAGTAGTTCGACTGCGCTTACTATAAATTTACCAATCCATTATAATCCTGAGCGTAGTCGAAGGACAGAGTTCAAACCTTTTGGTAGGTGCAAAACAGCTTATTGCTGTTTCTATTTATCTCCCACTAAATCTACCCGGGTATTTTCCTAGCCCTTATTATGGGGATAACACTTTCAAAGTGCAATAGTTAAAGTGCTTTGAGGGTGAGATTCACGGACTTCAATCTGCCTGTTATAATACTCGAAGAGGATTATCGAGGCACGGAGTGCCGAAGTTTAACGAAAAAACCGATGTTAATTACAGAAGTAAATATTAAGTTTAAGGCTGGGGATGGTGGGAATGGAAAAGTTTCTTTTTATAAAAACAGAAGAGGTCCGGATGGAGGAAATGGGGGAAATGGTGGCAGTATTTTTATTATCTCTACTTCAAATATTTATGCTCTTTCTAATCTTTCAAAAAGCGTCAAAATCAAAGCAGAAAACGGCCAGCATGGGGGGTCAAATAAGAAAGACGGTAAGTTTGCTGAGGATTTAGAAGTTAAACTTCCTATCGGAGCTATTATTACTGATAAGAATTCTAAAGAAGTTTTTGAAGTGACTGACAAAGAGGATCATTTTCTTTTGTGTCAGGGAGGATGGGGCGGTAAAGGCAATTGGGAATATCGGTCTAGTTCCAACACAACGCCAAAGTTTGCCCAAAAAGGCCTTGAAGGTCAGGAAAGAGATTTATATATTAATCTTAAGCTTATTGCTGACTTTGGGTTTATTGGTTTCCCTAATGCCGGTAAAAGCAGTTTGCTTAAAGAGATAACCAGAGCCAAACCAAAAATCGGCCATTATCCTTTTACCACCCTTGAACCTAATTTAGGAGAATTAGAGGGTAAAATAATTGCTGATATTCCAGGGCTTATAGAAGGGGCTTCTAAAGGAAAAGGTTTAGGGATTAAGTTTTTAAAACATATTGAAAAAGTTTCCCTCTTATTTCATTGTCTTTCTTGTGAACTTGAAGAGCCTGAAAAAAGCTATCAACAAATCAGGAACGAGTTGAAAAGCTATAATCCAGAATTATTAAAGATACCGGAAATTATTCTTCTTACCAAAACAGATTTAAAATCAGAGAAAGAAGTAAAACAAAAGCTTAAGGCATTAAAAAAATTAAAAAAAGAAATATTACCTGTTTCTATTCATAATTGGGATAGTTTGGAAAAACTAAAAACCCTTATTTTAAAATCTTCTGCAAAATAGGGCTAAATAAACAGTAATGATAATATTACAACTTTGCTGAGCATACCAGTCTGGACCGTTACAATCCTTATATCCTGATCCGCGGCTTCTCGGTTCTGATTCCAAAAATTTAAGTAAAA
>CAZPFP010000030.1:0-7488 GCA_964585895.1 uncultured Gammaproteobacteria bacterium | reverse complement strand
TAACCTCTATACCTCGTTCTAAACTTCTAGTTTTGGTTATTGTTGTTTTATTTTTTCTCGCTTTTTTATTTAGTATTTATTGGTTAGGATTTAAAAAAGAATTCTCTTTACTAGGGGGACCTGAAGAGTATGTTGTCGTTCGACAAATAAATGCTTATGAAGAGCCTAACGAAGGAACAAAAGTTGCTTACATTATTCCCGGTAAATATTTTCAGATTTTGGAAGAAAAAGGTCAATGGTTGAAGATTAAAATGAGTCGAATTGAAAATGGAGCCGAGGGCTGGATTAAAACCAGCGAGACTGCTTATAAGCTTATTGAAGAATGATAAAAAAGATTTTTTTATTTACCGCCATTTTAGTTGTTTTGTTTTTGATATTTTCACCAACCCCTGTTCAAGCTGGCTATTGCCCCAATGGTTGGTGTGAGTCTGATGAAGACTGTAATAGTTGTGAGGCAGATTGTGGTCCATGCCCTACTCCACCACCTCCGTTTGATGAAGGATGGGTGCCTTGCGGAATACATAGATGTCCTAATTTATTGGAATGGGTTAGTTATAGCTGCTATCCCAGTTGCGATAATCCTCAATATTGTCAGAACGATGAGCCGTGTACTGGCGATGTTCCACCTGAAGCAGAGTGTTACAATGACGCTGACTGTTTTCCTAATAATTGTTTTTGTCCTGGCAACATTCCTTGCGAAATGAATTGTATTGGTAATCTATGTGTCTCGGATTGCGGTTTCATTGATGGCGATGGCGATGGCGATGGTGATGGAGAACCTTTGGGCAGTATTAACTGCGAACCGGAATCTCTAAGAGTTTGTCCTCCTGACACCGGGACAACGGTTGTTTCCTGGAGCACCCAGAATATGACTTCTGCTCAAGTTTGGCTTTGCATAAATGATGACGATGAAGTCTGTCCTTGGGCCGATGAGGAGTGGTGGTGCACGGAAACGTCAGGTACACAAAACTTTGACAATGTTCAATCAGATCACTCTTATTCTTTCCGCCTTTATGCCTATGATACTCATGGCATTCTTTTAGATAGTTGTCAGGTTTTAGGGTTATGTCCTACTTGTACAGTGAGTCTACCTGACCCTATCGCCGTTCCTCCAGGAGAATCCATGCCAGTAGAGGCAATGATCAGTGTTCAAAATGGTTTGGTCAATCGAGTTCAGTTTATTATCGATGACAGTAATATTGCGAGCATTAACCCAACCACAGATGACCTCTCGCCCTATATAACCACGGTTTCTGGCATTAGCGATGGAGAAACAATTTTGAATGCGCGTGTCTATCTCGACCCAGGCGATTTTTTAGGATGCACTGATACGGCGTTAGTTAAGGTGAGACCGCCCGAGTGGTTTCAGACCAAAGAGGGTGATGTTCATAGTCAAGGAACAATTAATTCTCAAGTTCCCAGTACGGCCACCAATCCTTATTTCTGCCTTGATGGTGAAGGAGAAACACCGGGTGTAGTTTCTTACAATGGCTCAAGTTCTGATTTTGGTGACGAAGCGCCAGTTTCTTCTACTGATTGGCTAGCCAACACTAACTTTTCTAGAAAATCATATAATTATTTTTATCAACTCCTTGGTTCACCAGAGGAAAGTATTACCGGTGAAAATGATAATTTTCCCACAGAGTCTGGAGTTTATTTTAGAGACGGTCCGTTGAATGTCAACAATCCTGAAACAGTTCCTGCCGGTCGACAATTAGTGATTTTAGTTAACGGCAAGCTTACTATCAATAACAGAATCAAAGTAAATAATGGGGGCTATTTGGTAATTATTACTTCAGGTGATATCGAAATTGATGGTTTGGTTGATCAGATTGAAGGAATCTATATTACTGATGGGGCTATTTCTACTGGAAACGAAGATAATCAACTAACGGCTGAAGGAACTTTCATTGCCCAAAAATTTAATTTGGAAAGGGGAAGTCCAGGGAATCCGCTGAATGAGACTGAGCCATACGAGGAATTTCACTACCGTCCTGACATCGTTATGAATTCCCATCCCGAGATTTGGTTGGCTACTTACTCTTGGCAGGAACTGGCGCCGTGATGTGCTAAAATGTCTCCATGGGCAGTGATTCTCTGAGAAAAATTTTTCCTTTCTTTTTGCTTCTGCTTTTTATTTCTCTTTTTCTTTTTTTGCTTGATAATTTTGGTTGGCTTTCTGGGGTAAAGGGTTTGGTTCAGAAGCCCTTTTTGGTTTTAGAGAGACCGATTTATTTAGTTAATCAATCTATTAGCCATTCAGTCAAGTCAGTAACTAGAGGAGCTGATAGTCAACAGATAATTGGGCTTCAGACTCAACTGCGGCAGTTGGCGGTTGACCAAAACCAACTGGCTACTTGCTTTGAGGAAAATGAACATTTGAAAAAACTACTGGGAGCGCCGCTGCCCTCTGATTGGCAGTTTCAAATGGCCAGGGTGGTGGGCTTGACAGAAAAAATGAGAATTGACAAGGGAAGGAAGAATGGTCTTAAAGAAGGGATGATGGTTATCTCAGAAAATATTTATGTTGGCAGGGTGATGGTGGTTAACGAAAATGATAGTTTGGTTCAGCTGGCCAATGACCCCAATTCCAAAATTCCAGTGGGGATTAAACAACCGGCTTTTGCGGGAATTCATGCTCGGGGTTTATTAGTTGGTCAGTTTGGAGGCAAATTGCTTTTGGACCGGGTTTTACAAGAAGAGGACATTCGCCAAAGCGATTTAGTGGTTACTACCGGAGAGGAAGACTATTTGCCTGATTTGGTTATTGGTCAAATCAAAGAGGTTATTAAAGGAACCGCTGAAGTCTATCAACAAGCGATTGTCTCATCATTAGTTGATTACTCATCTTTAAGATTTGTTTTTGTGGTGGTTCGATGAAATCATCTTTAATTCTTATTCCTATTTTTATCTTAGCTCTATTACAAGGGGCTTTTTTACAGTTTAACCTGGTTTTATTGCTGGTGCTTACCTGGGCAATTTTTCGTCCGTCGGAAGAAGTGATTTTAATTGCCTTTGCCTCTGGCCTTTTGCTTGATTTAGCTAAGGGGACACCACTTGGTTTGTCTAGTCTTTTCTTTCTGGTTGTCTGTTATCTCTTGCTTTTATATCGCCGTAAGTTTGATTCCCTCCATCCCGCTTTTTTGCCGGTTTTTGTTTTTTTATCCTCGACCATTTACGATTTAATTTTTTTTCGCCATTGGTTTTGGGTAGAGAGTTTTATTTTAGCCTTACTTGCTTTAGGGGTAAGATATTTGTTAGTTTTTTTAATTGGTCAAGTTGATCGAGGACAGATTAAACTTCAATGACTAGCTTTTCTTCTAAAAGAATCTATTTTTTTTATGGTTTTTTAATCGTTGGTTTTTTACTGTTAGTCGGGCGCTTGTTTGAATTACAGATTATTTTGGGAGCTAAATATCGGGCTTTGGCTGAGGGAAATCGGATTAGAAAAGAAGTGGCGCCTGCGCCCAGGGGGATGATTTATGATAAGAATAGCCAGCCCTTAATTAAAAACGAACCGATTTACAGATTGGAAAAAGAAAATTGTGAACCGGGAAAAAGTGATTGTTTTGAAGAGATTAGTCGAGAGGAAGCTTTGAAGATTGAAGCCGTTGGCGGTGAAAAAGCAGCCAGGTTGAGAATGGACGTGGGGCGGGATTATCTTTATGGTCGGGCTTTGGCTCATGTTTTGGGCTATTTGGGTGAAGCCAGTGAAGATGAGGTGAAAAGCGGAGAATGGGGACTGGGTGATTTGGTGGGGCGAACCGGGATTGAAGAAGAATATGAAGAGATTTTGCGGGGTCAAGAGGGGGGCGTGATTTATGAGGTGGATACTTTAGGTAATCGGGTGCGGGAGATTGGCAAAGTGGAAACTATCCCCGGCAGGGATTTGCATTTGTCGATTGATGCCCAGCTTTCTAAAGTAGCCTATGAGGCTTTAGAAGGCAAACCAGGGGCTGTGGTTGCCACAGAAGCCAAGACAGGGCAGGTTTTGGTGTTGGTTTCCTCACCGGCTTTTAATCCTAATAATATTAACCCAGAAGATTTAACTGATGAAGAAAAACCAATGTTTAACCGGGCCGTTGGTGGTCTTTATCCGCCTGGTTCAACCTTCAAAATGGTCACGGCCGCAGCAGGGATTGAAGAAGGTAAAGTTGATGAAAGCACAAAATTTGAGGACGTTGGTTTTATCCAAATAGGTGAATACATTTACAAAAACTGGTATTACAATCAATACGGTCGGACTGAGGGAGAAATTGATTTGGTCCGGGCGATTAAACGGTCAACCGACACTTTCTTTTACAAAGTGGGGGAATGGGTGGGGGCGAATAAGTTAGCCGAATGGGGAAAAGCTTTTGGTTTAGGACAAGAGACGGGGATTGATTTATCAGGGGAGGCGGCGGGCTTAGTGCCGACACCAAAATGGAAAGAAAAAACGATTGGCGAGAAATGGTTTTTGGGCAATACTTATCACTTTGCCATTGGTCAAGCCGATTTACTCACCACCCCTTTACAGGTGAATATGATGGCCAGTGTTATTGCCAATAACGGCAAGCTTTGTTCACCAAAGATAAAGAAATTGGAAAAGGCAGAAGAGTGTCAAGACTTAAACCTTAAACCCGAAACTTTAAAATTAATTAGAGAAGGGATGAAAGGAGCCTGTTCTACCGGAGGGACGGCTTTTCCTTTCTTTGACTTTTCTCCTCAAGTGGGTTGTAAATCGGGTACGGCCGAATATGGTGACCGGGAAGGCAAGACCCATGCTTGGTTAACTGCCTTTGCGCCGGTAGATGACCCGGAGATTGTGGTTACCGCTTTAGTTGAAGCCGGTGGCGAAGGCTCTTATGTGGCAGCCCCAATTGTTAAGGAAGTGATGAAAGCCTGGTTTGAGAAGAATTGACAAGTCCTATAAAATTTTATAAAATTGAGGAACTGCTCAAACGCACCTTCACATCAAGACAAGAAATTGGAGTTCTAGAGAAAAAAAGGAGGGGAAGCATGTTAACCGTTTTTGAGGTAGTTTTTATGGCCGTCAGTGGTTTTGTTCTAGGAGGAATAGGCTTTGCTCTACTATATAGGTTGTTTACCGTTTGGACAAAGAAACCAGTTCGTCCATTATCACCACTGTTGATGTTTTTAATTGTCATGACGGTTTCAATTGCTACCGGTGCCTTGGAAGCATTGCTAGCAAGGCAGATCGGACGACAGCTCTTATGGCCGCTTCCGTTTTCTTTGATTCGAGAAGTTAGTTTTGCTGCCGGGTTTGGATTAGGAGCTTCTCTTTCCACTTGGTTCTGGAGAAGAGCAAGGAGAGATTCATCTGGGTGAATGTCTTGTCTTTGCTGAGTGTCTTACACCTCAAGGTGTACGTAAGGGGACTTTAAACCCCAGAAGGTACGATAACCCTTCTTTTTCTTTTGGAGGAAAATTTATGATATCCTGAGTGCATGGACGATGAGAGATTGTATTGGCTGGCTTTTTCGGCTTTTAATGGTGTTGGTCCCAAAAGATTCGCTTTGTTAAGGAATTATTTCGGTTCGGCTAAAAAGGCTTGGGAAGCAAGGGAACAGGAATTATTGGAAATCGGTTTGGGACAAAAATTGACTTCGGAGCTTTTAAAATTTAGGCAGGAATTTAAACCCCGTTCGTATTTTCTTCGTCTGCGTGAAAAAAGAATTGAGTGCTATTTTCTAGATGATAATAACTACCCAGAAAGTCTAAAAAAGACTGATAATCCGCCCTTTGTGTTATATGTGAAAGGAGCTATCAGTCCTGGAGATGAATTGGCAATTGCCGTGGTGGGAACAAGGAAGATGACGGGCTATGGTGGCCAGGTGACGGAAAGTCTGGTGACCGAGCTGGTTAATACCGGAATAACGATTGTTTCTGGTTTAGCCCGAGGGGTTGATTCCATGGCTCATAAAGCGGCTTTAAAAGCGGGTGGGCGGACGATTGGCGTTCTGGCTTGTGGCTTGGACATTGTTTATCCACCAGAAAATACTTTTTTGGTTAAAGAGATTATTAATGGCCATGGAGCCGTTATTTCTGAATTTCCCTTGGGGATGCAACCCATGCCAGGGAGTTTTCCGGCTCGGAACCGGATTATCTCTGGCTTGTCTTTGGGAACAGTGGTGATTGAGGCGCCGCAAAGATCTGGGGCGCTGATTACCGCTCGCCATGCGGCTGAACAAGGGCGGGAAGTTTTTGCCATTCCCGGACCAATCACTTCACCCAATGCGGCCGGACCGGCTCATTTAATTAAAATGGGCGCCAAATTGGTTTTTAATGTTGAGGATATTTTGGAAGAGCTGGGGATTAAATCAAGAGATGAAACTGGGAAATCAAAACAAGTGGTTTCTGAAAACCCAGAAGAAGAAATGGTTTTATCTTTAATTCAAGACGAAGCCAAGCATATTGATGAGATTGTTCGTCAATCAGGGTTTGACTCAGGTAAAGTCGCCAGTATAATGAGTTTGATGGAGATTAAAGGCAAAGTCAGAAATTTGGGCGGAATGGTATACTCAATAAATAAATGAAAAACTTAATTATCGTTGAGAGTCCTACCAAAGCAAAAACCTTGAGTAAATTTTTAGGAGAGGACTATCAAGTCGTTTCCACCATGGGTCATATTCGGGATTTGCCCAAAAAGAAACTTTCGATTGATGTCGAGCATGATTTTAAGCCGGACTATGAATTGGTGGCTCAAAAAAAAGAGGCGATTAAGAAAATCAAAGACTCAGCTAAAAAAGCCAAAAAGATTTTTTTAGCGGTAGACCCGGACCGAGAAGGAGAAGCCATTGCCTGGCACGTTGCCTATATTTTAAAGATAAAAGCAGATAAATCCTCGAGAATTGTTTTTCACGAGATTACAAAGGGCGCAATTGAAAAAGCCCTAACTAGTCCTAAAAAAATCAATTTGGATTTGGTTAATGCCCAGCAAGCGCGACGAATCCTCGACCGGTTGGTAGGCTACAAACTTTCCCCGCTTTTATGGCGGAAGATTCGTCGAGGTTTGTCCGCCGGTCGGGTTCAATCAGTTACCGTGCGTTTGATTGTTGACCGGGAGAGGGAGATTGAGAAATTTGTTCCTGAAGAATATTGGGAAATTTGGGCCAAGTTAAAAAAACATATTGGCGGTAAAAGAAAAGACATACCCCCCTTTGAGGCCAAATTAGTCAAGAAGAACGGCAAAATAATCAAAATTGAAAATCAAACACAATCTAAAGAAGTTGTTACTGAATTAAAAAAAGCTAATTATGAAGTTCATCAGGTTATTAGAAAAGAAACTAGGCAGCATCCCTCGCCGCCTTTTATCACCTCCACTTTACAAAGGAATGCTTCTTTAAGATTGGGTTTTTCCAGTAAAAGAACGATGTATGCCGCCCAGCGTCTTTATGAAAAAGGTTTGATTACTTATCATCGGACCGATTCTTTTAATCTCGCTAAATCAGCGGTGGAGAAAATGCAGCACTATATAAATAGTACTTA
>CAZPFP010000029.1:0-7629 GCA_964585895.1 uncultured Gammaproteobacteria bacterium | reverse complement strand
AGGGTAGCAGCATCATTGGCAGAAGTGACTAAAACACCATATAACAAATTATTAACGGTAATCTTCTCTTCTTCTTCAAGTTTCATATCTTGTCCTAATCTGTTTATTTCATCAACCACCAATATCTTACCTAAATCATAATAATCTAAAGCCACTAAGGCGGTCATTAACTTAACGGTTGAAGCTGGTAAAAGCTGTGTTTGCTCATTTTTAGAGGACATCACCACGGCTGAATCGCGATCAATAACCACCACCGAGCGAGCGGTTAGCGATGGAGCGGGAGTACCAGTGAAATTTATTGGATAATCAGCTACTTTCGGAATTTCCAGGTCAATCGGTTGAATTCCTACTGGCTGATAATTGGCTTGAATAATTGAATACCAACTATTACTGGGAAAAAAGAAGAAAACTAAGCCAAATAAAAAAAGAAACCCTCGTTTAATTTTTATGACCGTAAAGTCAGCCTTCTTTTGCTTCACTTTTTAACAATCTTAATTTTTAGTTCTTTAAGTTGTCCTTCATCCACCTCGCTGGGGGCATCCATAATCGCTGTTTGGCCTCCGGCAGTCATCGGAAAAGCAATTGTTTCTCGAACCGATTGTTCTCCAAGGACTGCTTGAAGAAAGCGATCAATTCCAGGGGCAATACCACCGTGGGGCGGGACACCATATTCAAAAGCCTTAAGCAGATGACCAAACTTCTTTTCAATTTCTTTATCGGAAAGGCCTAATATTTTAAAAATTTTTCTTTGGAGTTTAGGGTCAGTAATTCTGATGCTACCTCCGCCCACTTCAAGGCCGTTACAAACCAGATCGTGCTGCCAAGAATGGACTTTCATCGGCTCTCTATCTAGTAAAGGAATATCTTTATCTTTGGGAGCGGTAAAAGGATGATGAGACGAAGTAATCTTTTTCTCTTTAGTTTTCTCAAACAAAGGAAAATCCAATACCCACGCAAAAGCAACCGTGTCAGGATCTTTTTTCTCTCTTAGATCAAATTTATCGGCCCCATATTTCTTGATCGCTTCTTGGTGAGTAAAGCGGGGAAAGGGTTTTTTAAAAACCCTCTTTTTAAGCACTTTTTCCGTGATGGCCGTAAAAAGTTCTTCGGTTAATTGAAGAATTTCTTCCTGAGTGGTGAAAGACATTTCTAAGTCGAGTTGGGTAAATTCACCATAGGCTCGGTCCGTCCGAGAGTCTTCGTCACGAAAACATCGGGCAATTTGGTAATATTTTTCAAAACCGGCCACCATTAAAAGTTGCTTATATTGTTGGGGTGCTTGAGGCAAGGCATAGAATTTTCCTGGCTGGAGACGCGAGGGCACAAGAAAGTCACGGGCTCCCTCCGGCGTGGCTTTGGAAAGAATCGGGGTTTCAATTTCAATAAAACCCCTTTTATCAAGCCAATCGCGAATAAACTTAATCATCTTATGACGAAGTTCAAGGTTTCTAACTAATCGGGGGCGGCGGAGATCAAGATAGCGATATTTCAATCTTATTTCTTCCCCAATCTGATAGCCATCACCGCGAATATCAAAGGGCAAATCTTTTGACCGGGCTAAAATCTCAATCTTGGCAACTTTTACCTCTATTTTACCTGTTGCCAACTTCAGGTTAACCAAATCCTCAGGTCTCTTTTTAACTGTTCCTTCCACTTCAACCACATCAGAAATCCGCAAATTTCCTAGTTCTTCCTTGCCGACTATTTGGACCACCCCGCTCCTATCCCTTAAGTCAATAAAAACCAGCTTGCCATGGTCTCGACGGCGGTCAACCCAACCACAAAGTTTAATTTTCTCACCTGTCTTTTTAGGAGTCTCCTTAGCTAATGTTCTTTCCATAGTTTTGATTTCGAGCTAGTGAAAAACAAAGTTCTACGCCAAAGGCGTATGGTTCTTATTTCGAATGTTAATGAGAAACAAGGTACTCCTTATTTCGAATGTTAATGAGAAACAAGGTACTCCTTATTTCGAGCGCTAATGAGAAACAAGGTACTCCTTATTTCGAGCGCTAATGAGAAACAAGGTACTCCTTATTCTATCTTTTGTGGGAATATTTTGCAATTTTAATCGTGAATTTTTTTGATATCTTTCACTCGAAGTTCCAACTTCTCCCGATTATTCCACCTATTAAGTAAGAAATTAAAAGCAATGTCAACGGGCTTATCCGGAGATAATTGAGGTAATAAATCTCCTTTGCCAAAAGCAATTGCCTCAAAACCACTAACCCAAAATTTAAGGTGCTGTCTTTCAGCGCCGACTGCCTTTAGATTCGAGACCATTACTTGCCGGCTAACAAAAACAGGCTGAGAATTACCCATCCCAAAAGGAGCAAATTTCTCCAATTCTTGATAAAAAGCCAGATTCAAATCAGTTAATTCCACTTCAGCATCAATTTCCAGTCTTGGCGTTAACTTAGACTTATCTAAACTTTTTTCCGCATTGTTAACTAATCGCTTTTTAACCTCCTCCAGTTTTTCAGATGCAACACTAAATCCTGCTGCTCTTTTATGTCCACCATGTTCACCAATAAGATTCTTCAACTCCCGAATCGCTTCAACAATATTAAATTCATCAACTGACCGTGCCGAGGCCACCCAAAAGTCCTTTCTGGGTGCCAAAACTACCGCCGGTCGATAAAATTCATCCTTAAGTTTACTCGCCACCAAACCAACCACACCGTGTTCATAGGACTGATGATAAACAAAAATCAAGGCGCTTTGGCCATCTTGTTTTAACCAAAGATTGCGAGCATGAATTGATGTTTGCCTCGTCAATTCTTGACGCTCTTTATTTTTCCGGTTAATTTTCTGGGCCAAACTAATGGCTCTATCCTCATCCCGAGTGCAAACTAAACGCAAAGCCTCCATCGGGTCATCCATCCTCCCACTGGCGTTAATCCGAGGGCCAATAATAAAACCAACCTCATAAGCACCAATTTTTTCTTTGTCAATGCCGGCGAATTGATAAAGCGACAGCAAACCAAGACGCTTGGTTTTCCTAACCGACTTCAGGCCGAATTTAACTATTGAGCGGTTCGGCCCGACCAGAGGCACCATATCCGTAATTGTCCCGATGGTGGCTAAATCTAATCCATGTGGTTTTTTCTTGGGATTAATTTTCTTCGTTAACCAATTAGCCAAAAACCAAGCCACCCCCGCCCCGGCCAAGTCGGTGGTATGAATAAGGGCAACTGTTCTCGGCTTTTTTCCGCCTGGCTGATGGTGGTCAGTAATTATTACCTCCACTCCTAGTTTCTTGGCATGACTCACTTGGCGAGAATGAACAATTCCCTGATCAACA
The DNA here is from genome assembly GCA_964585895.1 of uncultured Gammaproteobacteria bacterium. GTDB lineage: Bacteria > Patescibacteriota > Microgenomatia > PFEM01 > JAHIFH01 > CAZPFP01. The sequence goes on along the minus strand of CAZPFP010000029.1, from coordinate 4,328 downwards.
GTCATAATTAACTTCACCCCATCTTTAGCCATCCGGTCAATCACCTCAACTTTCAAACCATAACCTTCTTCTCTTTGAGGAATATAGGGCATTACTTCCGCACCTAACCTATTTAAAGCTTCCCACATAATAGCGGTGGCGCAAACGCCGTCAGTATCATAATCACCATAAACAATCACTTTTTCCTTGTTTTTAATCGCTTTCTTGATTCTTTTAAGCGCTTTAATTAATTGAACTGAGGAAATACCTATTTCTTTTGGAGTTAATTTATAGGGATTTTTAGGATTTAAAAATTCTTCTCGGTGCTTAGTAGTTTTTAAGCCACGATTCTCAAAAAGGGCTTTAATGATTTCTTCTCTCCTCTGTTTTGAGTTTTTAGCTTTGATTTGATTTAGAATTCGCCAGCGCATTGTGCTATCATAATACCATAACCAATTATGGGATTATACGAGCCGAAGGCGAAGTATCATATCAGGATGAGAAAAAAACTTCCAGAAAAATTCAGTCAGAAAATCCCCAAAGAAGTTAAAAATACCTTTTTAAAAATTACTAAGCAGGGTTATGAAATCTATTTGGTCGGCGCTGGAGTAAGAAATTTACTTCAAAATAAAGTGCCAGTTGATTGCGACTTTACTACCAATGCCACTCCTGAAATTATCCAAGCTTTATTTGATGACTCTTTTTATGACAATCTTTTTGGTACTGTCGGCATTTCTTTAAAAACTAAAAGAGGTGAGGAGGTTTATGAAATCACCACTTACCGAACCGAATGGGGTTATTCTGATAAACGCAGACCGGATGAAGTCAAATGGGGCAAGAAGCTGGAAGATGACTTGCAGAGAAGAGATTTCACCTTTAACGCTATTGTCGTTGGACCAAAATTCAAAGAAGGTAAATGGAATAAGAAATCACTGGTATTAATTGATCTTTTTGATGGTCAAAAAGATTTTAAAAAGAAAATTGTCAAGGCAGTTGGCGAGCCAGAAAAAAGATTTACCGAAGACGCTTTAAGAATGATGAGAGCCGTTCGATTTGCGGCCCAATTGGGTTTTACGATTGAAAAAAAAACTTTTCAGGCAATTAAAAAAAATGCCTCTCTGATTGACAAAATTAGTTCAGAAAGAATTCGACAAGAGCTTTTTAAAATTCTTATTAGTAATTATGCCGCTGATGGCTATATGATTTTGCGCAACTCCGGTTTAGCAGAAGAAATTCTCCCGGAAGCAGAAAAAATGTTTGGCGTTGAACAAAAAAGCCCGGGGCGGCACCACCTTGACGATGTTGGTACTCATGCAGTCAAATCACTCAAAGCCAGTCAGTCCAAAGACCCAATTGTCAATCTAGCCATTCTTATTCATGATATAGGCAAACCAATTGTTGCTGGCAAAGATAAAAAAGGGACAATTACTTTCTACAACCATGAAGTTGTCGGCACTTCCATTGCCAGAAATATTGCCAAGCGATTGAGATTTTCTAAAAAGGACGAAAAAAGATTGGTTACCCTCGTTCGCTGGCATCAATTTAGCGTGGATGAAAGGCAGACTGATAAAGCCATTCGCCGCTTTATTAGAAACGTGGGTAAAGAAAATCTGACTGATATGTTGGAACTTAGGCGAGCGGATCGGCTGGGTGGCGGCGCCAGAGAAACTTCTTGGCGCTTCGAAAGATTTAAGAAAAAACTGATCGAAGTCCAAAAACAACCTTTCTTGGTTACTGATTTGAAGATCAATGGCAACGACGTCATGAAAATCTTAAAGATTCGCCCGGGGCCGGGGGTGGGCAAAATTTTAAGCCAATTATTTGAAGAAATAGTTGAGGATAAGAAAAAAAACGAAAAAAAATATCTTCTCAAAAGAATCAAAGTCATCGGGAAAAAGCTAACTCAAGTAAGTTAACAGTCTCCAATGCAACCAAAAAAATTCATTAAAAAAGCTGAGGATTTTGTTTGTGAAGTCTGTGGAACAAAAGTTGAAGGCACCGGCTATACTGACCATTGTCCAAACTGTCTTTTCAGTAAACACATTGATGTATTTCCTGGAGATAGGAAAAAAGAGTGTGGCGGATTAATGAAGCCAATTGGCGTCACCAAAAGAAAAGGGAAATGGCAAATACTTTATCACTGTCAAAAATGTGGTTACAAAAGATTTAATAAAGTTGCTCTTGAAGATAACAAAGAAAAAATTGCCAAACTTTCTCAGTTTCCGATAGAATGAAACCTTAATTTAGGAAGCTCTTTTCTGCCACCACTTCCAAACAAAGAAGACAACCAAAGCCACCGGAATCCAAATAATGGCGTAAACTCCAATCCAAATCAAAACTCTGGCAACGCTCCTCAAAGTTCCTACTAAAGAGCGAACCGCCAGCTTAAAGATAACTTTTGGTCGAAAAGCTTCAGTCGGCGCATAGGGCAAAGCAAATTCATCAGTAGAAAGATAAACCGTAATCTTTGCCATCTTGGCCGTTTGCTCAAGATATTTCTGCCTGCCTTTAAGAGCATCAATTTGGTCTTGAATATAGATTAACTGTCGCTGGACATTAAGAATATCCTGAACTTGAGTGGCCTTGTCCATAATCTCTTCAAACTTAGCTTTGGTTTTCTCTAAAGTAGCCAGTCTTGCTTCAATATCAACATATTCATCAGTAACATCAGTACCCTTAATCTTCTCAGAAGTTACTTTTACTGCCAAAGAGCGGAAATAATCTAAAGCCGAACGAAGATTTTCTGCGGGAACACGAACGGTGACAGTCGCAAAAGGCGCTTCTTCAGGATTAACTAAGGAAGTGTTAACCATATAGCCACCAACACTTTTAATATGGTCAATCACTTTGTCACTGGTTTCGCGAACATCAGAAACCACCATCGACATTGAAGATTCTTCAACTACTAAACGCTCTTCTGTTTCAGTCGGCGCATAATCAGGTTCAGGAATAGGGACAATCCCAACCCCGCCCCGATCAGCTGAAGGAGTCAGAACCATATCTTCACCTACACCAGATTCATTCATCGGTGCCTGAAGAGTTTTTTGCAAGGGCTTTATACTCAAAAAATAACCAGGAAGGAATTTTTCAACAATAAAAAGCAGAAAAACAATTATTATTAATGTGAGTAACTTATTTCTTTTTATCCAATTAACTATCTTTGTCATTTTCTTATAATTATCTTGAAGCAATTTTTCTTTTAAGTCAAGAGGGACTATCTTGACGCCAATTAATTAAAGTGATATATTTTTTATATGAGTCCAGAAGTAAAAAGAGAAACTGGCTTAAAAAAACTTGAACCTGGTTTATATTCCCTCTCTCCTGATGAGTTAAAAGTAAGACCGGTTAGATTTACAAAAGAATATCAAGAATACCTCGAAAGAATGAGAGCTCGAATGTCAGGTAATCCTATAAAGTATTTTAGGGTCTGGTTAAATCAAGTAAGAAGACCGCCAATAGAAGAATAACCTCTTTTTACTTTTTTCTTTTGGCCAATTTATCCCAAACCACCAAAAGCGGTGCGGCCGTAAAAGTGGAAGAATAAGTCCCGGCAATCGTCCCAATCAGCAAAGCAAAGACAAACCATTTAATCGTTGCTCCCCCTAGAAGAAGCAAGGCAATTAACATAAAAATAATTGTCATTGAGTTGTTAACGGACCGACTCAAGGTCTCAGTCACCGCTTTATTCACCAAATCTTCAAAAGAGGTCTTGGGTAATAATTTTTGTGATTCTCGAATCCGATCATAAACCACTACCGTATCGTGAACCGAAAAAGAAAGAATGGTTAAGACAGCGGTCACAAACAAAGTGTCAACTTCAACCCCAAAAAAATGACCAAGGATAGAAAACGTGCCAAGAAGAATAAAAGTATCATGAAACATGGCTAAAATGGCACAAACCCCGAATTTCGTGTCTTTAAACCGCCAAGCCACATAAGCCAGAATAAAACCGGCCGCTAAGATAATTGCCCAAATTGTTTTTTTAATCAGCTCTTTACCTAAAGTGGGACCAACTGTTTCAAAACGAATTTCCTCCGGCTCTTGATTAAATTTCTCGGTGATAACTGTCTTAATCTGTTCTGCTCCTTCTTTTTCAATTGGCTGGAGACGAATCAAAATTTGGTTTTCACCTGATGGCTGAATTGACGAAATCTCAAAGCCTTGGTCAACCATTATCTGTTCAGCTTCTTTAATATCAAGAGGACTCTCCGTCCTCAGCTCCAATAAACTCCCGCCAGTGAAATCAATGGCTGGCTGCAATCCAAACAAGACCATGGAAACAATCCCCGGCACAAGAACAACTGCCGAGAGTAAAAAATAAAACCATTTGAATCTCATCCAATTCATTT
>CAZPFP010000028.1:0-8499 GCA_964585895.1 uncultured Gammaproteobacteria bacterium | reverse complement strand
ATCCTGGATTTGGAGATAGAGATCTTCCCGAACACCTTCCTTTCCTTCCTGTCTTAGGTGACCTCAGGGTAATTTTATGTTTGCCTGGTGGTCGCCCAACAGAGCCACACGTGCATCTTGCCACTTCCTATCTCCTTTCTTCTTATCGCCAATCCTTTTAGATATCTTCTAACAGCGCCTTTGCTGGAGTTGTCGGTGAAAAATGAAAAGAGCAAATTTTCTAGGCTCAATTTTAATATTATCCCTGCCTTTTGTCAAGATATTCTAGATTTTGTTTTTTTGAATGTTAAAATAGAAATCATGAAGAAATTATCAATAATAGTCTGGCTCTTCCTCTGTTTTCTTGTTTTTCTTTCTCCGGCTTCAGCCTCATCCGAATTTGAAACCGCCTATCAAGTTCGTTATCAAGTTAGTTCTAAAGGCATTACTCATGTCAGCCAAGATGTTTCCTTAACAAACAAGCTTTCCAATGTTTATGCCACTCAATACTCGCTTACTTTTCAGTCAACCAATATCACCAATATTCAAGCCCACGACGAACTGGGAAAGATTGAAACGAAAATTAACCAAACTGAGGATTTGACCTTAATCACTCTTAAACTTAATCAAGAGGTGGTGGGCACTGGCAAGACGCTTACTTTTAATCTTTCTTACAATGCTCCAGATTTAGTTTCTCGAACCGGACAAGTTTGGGAAATTACTGTTCCCAAACTTTCCAATGCTTCAGAGATAGATAATTACCAACTTCAATTAGCCATCCCCACTAGCTTTGGCACCGCCGCCTATATCAGTCCTAATCCCGTTTCCACTAGTCAGGAAAATAACTACCAAGTCTATAATTTCACCAAAAATCAAATTGCCCAAGCTGGAGTTAAAGCTGCTTTTGGTCAATTCCAAGTCTTTGATTTTATCTTCAATTATCATCTCCAAAACAATAGCGTTATTTCCGTGGTCACGGAAATTTCCCTGCCACCGGACACGGCTTTCCAAAAAATCTATTATCAATCACTGGAACCTAAGCCAGAAAATGTCCGGGTTGATGAAGACGGCAACTGGTTAGCTAAATATCATTTATCAGGCAATCAAAAACTGAATATTGAGGCGATTGGTAAAGTAAAAGTTTTTTCTCAGCCACAAAAGGATTTTCTCCTACCAAGCTCAACCACTCTTCAAGAAAACCTTGGCGAACAAGAATATTGGCCTGTTTACCACTCATCGATTCAGGCAATAGCCACAGAAATGAAATCAGTCAAAGAGATTTACAACTATGTTGTCAGCCATTTAAGTTATGATTTTGACCGAGTTGAACAAGGAGTTGAAAGACAAGGTGCTTTGAGCGCCCTGGAAAAACCTAATGAGTCAATTTGCATGGAATTCACCGACCTGTTTATCACCTTAACTCGAGCGATTGGCATTCCCGCCAGAGAGATTAATGGTTATGCTTATACTACCAATCCCAGACTTCGTCCCTTAGACTTGGTGGCTGATGTTCTTCACTCCTGGCCGGAATATTGGGATGATGAAAAGAAAATTTGGCTGCCGGTTGACCCGACTTGGGAAAAAACCACCGGAGGAGTGGACTATTTCAATAAAACCGATTTAAATCACTTTGCTTTTGCCATTCACGGTCTTGATAGTCAATTACCGGCTCCGGCTGGCTCTTACCGAGCTGAGGAAAATGGGGGTAAAAATATCCAAGTGAGTTTCGGCAAGTTTGAGAACATTCAAGAAAGCAAACTTGAAGTCGAATTTGATTTGCCAAAAGCCATTTTTGCTGGTTTGAAAACTCAGGGAAAAATCATTGTTCATAATTTGGGACCAACGGCGATTTATGATTTGCCCACTCAAATAACTGGCGAAAATATCATTGTTAATCCGGTCAACCAAGATGACCAAGAAGTGAAAGTAATTCCCCCTTTTGGAAAATCACAAATTTCCCTGGAAATAAGTTCCAAAGACTGGCTTAAAATTGGTCAAGGAAAAATCAATCTCTCTCTCGATGGGCAAGAATACAGTCAGAATTTTAAAATCCAATCTTTAATTTGGCAGGGAATTTTGCCTTTAATCGGTCTTTGCTTTGTTTTAGCGGCAGCATCATTTTTTCTTTTTAGATTGACAGTTAAAAAAAGAAGTGTTACAAAAGAGGTAGGGGAACTATAAGAACCTGCTTTTCGAGCAGAACCTTGTTTTTCGTAAACTCAAAATGAAGAACCTGCTTTTCGAGCAGAACCTTGTTTCTCACAGGAGTTCGAAATGAAGAAAATTGTTCGTTCGCTGGTCATCAATTTGGCCGCCATTCTTTTGATTAGTCAAATAATGGCCGGGTTTAAAATCTCGGGGGGCTATGAAGGGATTCTTTTTACAGCCGCGGTTCTGACTGGTGTTAATTTAGCCATCAAGCCATTGATTAGAATTTTACTCCTACCCATCAATTTGCTGACTCTTGGTGCTTTTCGCTGGGTGGCTAATGTTTTCAGTCTCTATTTAGTGACGCTCTTGATTCCTTATCTGGAAATTACCAGTTTCATTTTTCCGGGTTTCTCTTATCAAGGTTTCATTATCCCTGAAATGTTTTTAGCTAAAATTCTGGTTTTGATTATTTCTTCATTTCTTATCAGTCTCTTCACCACTTTTCTTTTTTGGCTTTTTAGGTAGAAGGTAGTATAATTAGAGTGAAACGAAAATTATCGAGGTGCGAAGCACCGCTGTTATAGTCAAGGAGAATTATAAGCAAAGCTTGTTTCTCGCAAGCTCGAAATGCGAGGCACGCAGTGCCGCTGTTTAATTAAAGAGAAATCAAAATGAATCATTTGTTAATTATTCTGCAGTTAATCATTGCCGTTGGCTTAATTGCCACTATTCTCATCCAATCACAAGGGACTGGTTTAGGTAATATTTTTGGCGGAGCTGGCGGGGAATCATATCGCTCCAAAAGGGGAGCAGAGAAAGTTCTTTTCATCGCCACCATTGGTTTTGCCATCGGTTTCATCCTTATCTCGATTGTTAATGTCTTTATTCAATGAGCTTGTCAAAACTGCGCTATTATCTTCGACTTTTTCAGGCAGTTTGGCACAAGCACCAACGAATTATTACTCTCTCTTCTGTCATCACCCTTCTTTTAATATTTTTTCTGCCTAAATTAATTAATCTTAGTCTTATTCGTGGTCAACATAAAATCGGCCTCGTGGGCAGATACACTCTTGCCAACTTGCCTTACGAAATTACCAGTTTAATCAGTTATGGATTAACTATTCCTCTTCCTGACGGTTCAATTGAACCGGGCTTAGCTCAGTCCTGGGAAGTAAGAGATAACGGAAAAGTCTACATTTTCACCATAAAAGAAAATGTTTATTGGCACGACGGCAGTCAAGTTGTGGCTGAAGATATCAACTATAATTTCAGCGATGTTAATGTCACTATTCTTGATAAACAACATATTAAGTTTGAATTAAAAGAACCTTTTTCCCCTTTTCCGGTAGTGGTTTCCCGTCCCGTTTTTAAGAAAGGACTGATTGGTTTAGGTGATTATCGGGCTAAATCAATTCAAAGAAGTGGTCAGTTCATTAGAAAACTTGCTTTAGAGTCAATAGATAAACAGAAAACTAATCTTCTTTTTCGCTTTTATCCAAATGAAGAAGCTGCTAAAACTGGTTACAAACTGGGAGAAATTGACTTCCTTGAAGATATTTTCTCACCCGGTGAATTAGAGAACTGGCTCAACACCAAGATTGAATCAACAATTAAATATGATCGTTACACTGGCCTTTTTTTCAACACCCAGTCAGAAAAATTTGCGGACAAACCCCTTCGGCAAGCCCTTGCCTACGCTATTAACAAGCGCTGGGAACCTCAGGCCCTTAATTCTTATAACCCCGATTCATGGGCTTATAATAGTTCGGTTAAACCTTACGAACTAGATTTAGAAAATGCCAAAAGTTTGCTTGGAGAAGGGGAAAGTTCAATCGAAAAAATTACCTTATCAACCATTCCCTCAATGTCAACGATTGCTGAACAAATCAAAGAAGACTGGCAAGAACTGGGAATAGAAACCGAAATTCACTTTATCCAAAGTCCTGATGAAGAATTTGAGGTTTTATTAGTTAGTCAACAAATTCCTCGAGATCCTGATCAGTATGTTCTCTGGCATTCAACCCAAACAAGCAATTTAAGCAAATATAAAAGTCCTAAACTGGACAAACTGCTTGAAGATGGCAGAAAAACCTTAAACCAAGATGAAAGAAAAGAGATTTATCTGGACTTTCAACGCTTCTTAGTAGAGGATTCTCCGGCCGTTTTCTTATTTCACCCCACCGTTTATAGTCTTTCCAGAAAGTAGAAAAATAAAGCAATTTTTGCTAAAATATAGAACAATGAGCCGAAGTGGCGGAATTGGTAGACGCGCACGGTTCAGAACTGTGTTCCTTTAAGGAATGTGGGTTCGAGTCCCACCTTCGGCACCAAACGCTCGTAGCGGCCTTATGAGCGAAAGAGTACTACAACAAAACTCTTTAAATTAGCGGACGTGGCGGCTTTACGAGCGAAAGAGAGTAATCCTGCGCAGCAGGCATTGGTACTCCAGCTTTGCTGGAGAAAGGCTTTGGTTAATCAGGAATAGCTCTTTGACGACAACAGGTTCTTTAAATCAGCGGACGTGGCGGAACTGGTAGACGCGTAGCCTTGAGGAGGCTATGGACGATAAGTCTGTGAGAGTTCAAGTCTCTCCGTCCGCACTTAAAAGGGCGATTAGCTCAATTGGTAGAGCGTTTGGTTTACATCCAAAAGGTTGGGGGTTCGAGACCCTCATCGCCCACCAAGGCAAGGTAGCCAACGCGGTGACGGCGCGTGTCTGAAAAACATGAGATGGCGGTTCGACTCCGCCCCTTGCCACCATTGCTCCTTGACAAATTAGAACATTCGAGTTTATCCTAGTCTAGTATCATAGTAATTGTTCAAAATGCCTCAACAAAAAATTCTTTATTTGAGCGCAAAAAAATTGAGAAAGAGTGGTAAAAGCTATTCTGAAATAAATAAGGAACTCGGTATTGCTAGAAGTACTTTGAGTTGCTGGTTCGCTACTGAAAAATGGTCTCAGTCAGTACGGAATCGAATAAACAACAAATGGAAAAAAAGAAATGCTCGGCATTTAATAAAGCTCAACAAAGCGAAAAAACAAGAAACTATAAAACGCCACAATCAATACAAAGAAGAGGCTGCTGAAGAGTTTAAATTTTTAAAAAATGATCCTTTATTTTTAGTAGGCATTTCTCTCTATTGGGGCGAAGGAGAAAAGGCAAAACAAGGTAGAGTTTCTATAATTAATAGTGATTTAAAGTTACAGCAAGTAACCGTTAATTTTTATCGAAAGTGTTTGAAGGTCCCCAATCACAAGCTTAGAATAGCCCTATTTGTCTATGAAGATCATGATCAGCTTAAAGTGCAAAAAATTTGGTCAGAGCAATTAAAAATTCCCAAAAATCAATTTATTAAAACACAGGTCCTTCCAACACGCAAAAAACTAACAAAGAATAAACTTGTAAATGGAATTTGCAATCTTTACTTTTCAGACACGAAAATGCACGTTAAAATTATTGAATGGATTAAATTATTAGGAATAGATATGCGGATGTAGTTCAGTAGTAGAACGTCACATTGCCAATGTGAAGGTCGTGGGTGCGAATCCCATCATCCGCTCTAATATAATGCGAGGTCGTCTAACGGCAGGACAGTGCCCTTTGAAGGCATCAATGATGGTTCGAATCCATCCCTCGCAGCAAGGTTGGGCGCCCGACTAGGCCATCTAACACAACATGTATTGCTTCCACCAAGAGAGGGAAGGTTACTCCTCTGCGCTTATTTACAACGAGGCGAACTTATGGTAAAGTCGAAGCAATTTCCGCCTGTTTCTTAACAGCAGGCAAATTGAGTACTGGAACGTTAGATGAAATTGCCCAAAATCTCCTGCCTGAAGGAGGTGAATTTAAATGGTTGAAATTGAAAAAGTAGAATCCAAATGGCGACTTCCAAGACTACCTAAGACTGGATTTGCGGAAAGATTCCATCAATTTGATAAGCAACTTCGTGGAGATGGAGTTCCGGTCGAAGAAATTGGACGACAGCTGTTGGCTCCGGGAATTACTCGGGAGGCATATATCCAAACGATTGAACATTTGGAGACTGTAGACGGTCGCGTTCGCTACAAAAAAAGGCAACCAAAAAATCTGAAAGTCTAAAAACTCATTGATCAATTAAAAGATGGGGTTATGAAGACTAGGAAAATCAGTTGTGTTGTTGTTTATGGCTGCCCTTCAGAGATCGAGAGGGGGTTAAAACTTCAAGAAGTAGTAAATCTTTGCTTTTTGTTTAACTTCCTCAAGCCACAATTGGAATCTCTCACTTAGTTTTGTTTGTCTTAACTCTTCTCTTATGCTCTCTTTTATTTCCTCAAAGTTAGCTTCTTCTCCATAATATTCTTTGTTTTCCTCATAATATTCTTGGACTTCCTCATCAGAAATAGTGATTTCATCATTAAGAATTTCTCCAATTATTAATTCAATCTTAATTTGTTCTTCCAGACTTTTTCTTGTTTGTCCCTGAGTTAGTAAAAGAGTATCCAAATCAGAGCCTTGTGATTCTACTTGCTTTTCAATTTCACTGATTTTCTCATCAATCTCTTTTTGAGTGATTATGACCCCTTGGTTTTTTGCTTCTTGAAGAATTAAAGATTTAGTAACCAGACTTTCTAAGACTTGTTGACCACCTTGTTTCTCCAGCTCTCGATCCAGAGTAAAACGAGTAATCGGTTTATTATTAACAACCGCCGCTACAAACAACTGTTTGAAATAAAATAAAAGAAAGGCAAGAATTAAAAAAGCAAGGAAAACAATTAAAATCTTCTTACTCTTTTCATCTAACTTAAAAGCTGGTTTCAACTTGTCTTTTGGTTTGTCCTTTTTTTCGTTTTCTGCCATGTTTGTTATCTTAACATATCCTTTTTAAAAAATACTAGTAGCAAAATTTTACCCTTGACAGGTCTGTTCTGAAATATTACAATAATTTCATCAGGGTCAACAACTCTGATTGTTCTTTTAAAAGAGTCTGCGTTTGTAGCTTAATTTGGCAAAGCACTCCTGCCAAAGGAGAGGTTGCGGGTTCGATTCCCGTCAGGCGCTTAATAGTTCGGGCTAGTAGCTCAGTTCGGCAGAGCATGATTGGAGAAACACCGGGAAACACCCTTACGAATCAAGCTAAGGTGATCCATGGTCACTTTCTTCCGATCAATGTCGGTGGTTCGAGTCCACCCTAGCCCATTACCCGGTGACGACCCTCGTAGGACTGACTGACTGCGAGAAAGTTGGGGACCTAAAGGGCGGCAGCTGCCCTAAGAGTGCGGAGTTTGTTTTCGCACAGCTCAATGAAATAAAACTCCCAATCTTGCTTTGGAAAGATAGTGTCCCTCAATTAGTCACCGGGTTTCGAACATCCAAGCCGCCTCAAATAGAGGAAAGATACACCAGTTGGTGTCCCTTTTTCCTTTGTTTGCAGGCGGCTTTTTCACTTTATAAAAACCTCTTCTTTTGCTATAATTCAACTATTAGAAGAATTATCGAGGACAGCGGAACCAAGTAAAACTCGGCGAAGCGCCAAAGTATAATTAACAATTATTACCTCATAAGCCGAGGTAGCGGAACTGGCAGAGATATACTTAATTAATTGTCTTTGCGTTTCCCATATGATAAGCTGTTCATATGAGACCCAGGAAGTGGTCTATTAAACAGTTACGAAAAGCGACAAAAAACTCAAGAAGTATTAGACAAGTACTTCATAAGCTTGGATTAAGAGAAGCGGGCGGAAATTATGAGCAAATAAAAAAATATCTGCACCTTTATAAAATTGATACGTTTCATTTTAAAGGAAAAGGATGGAATAAAGGTATGAAAATGCCTTTCGTGCCAAAAATTCCTTTAAATGAGATACTGGTTCGAAATAGTTTTTATCAAAGCTATAAACTTAAGAATCGTTTGTTTCGTGAAAGATTGAAGGAACCTCGATGTGAAATATGTGGCTGGGCCGTTGAATCTCCCGATGGACGAATCCCATTAGAACTAGACCACGTTAATGGAGATAGCCATGATAACCGTTTAAAAAACTTAAGAGTTTTGTGTCCTAATTGCCACAGTCTGCAACTAACGCATCGAGGGCGAAACAGAAGATGAGGGTCAGTGGCGGAATTGGCATACGCGCGACACTTAAAATGTCGTCCCGAAATCGGGGTGAGAGTTCGAGTCTCTCCTGACCCACAAAATCGGGGTGTGGCGCAGTTGGATTAGCGCGCCTCGTTTGGGACGAGGAGGTCGTGAGTTCGAGTCTCACCACCCCGACCAGCGGGTATAGCACAGTGGTAGTGCACCTGCCTTCCAAGCAGGAGACGTGAGTTCAATCCTCACTACCCGCTCAATTTCTTCCTCAACTTGCAATTTTGTGCTATAATTCGGCAAAATC
>CAZPFP010000027.1:297-8860 GCA_964585895.1 uncultured Gammaproteobacteria bacterium | reverse complement strand
ATGGTTGGAGATTGGAGGAATGGATACTTTATTTCGACCAGCCTATGAAGAAGATCGGGATATCTCCTATCGGGCCTTAAAACATGATTGGCAAATTTTATTTGAACCAAAGAGTATCGTCAATCACCATCATGAAACCACTAACATCAGAGTTTTTGGTCCCCAAAAGATTAAAATTATTTCCTTTAAAAATCAATTCTTGTTTGTTTGGAAAAATATTTCTGATCCGGATTTTCTTTTAAGCCATCTTTTTTGGCTGCCTTATCATTTAATCTTGACGAATTTTCGTTCTCGTGGATTATTATTGATGGGCTTTTTGATGGCTCTAAAGCAATTACCAGAAGCCTCAAAATCAAGAAGAAAGGTAAGGAAATTATTTGTAAAAAAAGATAGAGATTTAATATGAGTCTTTTTTTGTTTCTTTTAATTATTCTTGGCGTTGCTCTTTTAGCCAGCAAAATTTTTAATCGTCAAGTAGGACTTTTGGCGGCTTTCCTTACTACCACTTCTTTTTGGAGTAGATCGTTAATCCCCTCGGGAGAAACAAAGGTTTTCCTTCTCGCCATTTTTTTAACCTATGGTCTTTGGTTGATCCTTAAAATTCAACCTAAGATTGCTATTTGTTTTCTAATTTTTGCTTCTTTATTAACATTTTTAATTCTTTACCCGGATTTGGGTTTTTGGCTGAAACACGGTTTTTCTTCTGACCCAACCTTCGTTCCTATAATTCATAACTATATTAATAGATGCCATCAGCTTTTTCCGATACCGGTTTGTCGCTTGATTTATAATAAACCTGCTTTCTTTGTTCAGCAATATCTTTTAAATTTTCTGGGCCACTTTTCCACTGATACTCTTTTTATTTCAGGAAGGGGAAATCTCATTCTTGCCCCCTTTTTCTATTTGGGTTTATTTTCCATTTTAGTCTCCTGGCGGAAGAATTTACTCTTGACCACTTGGATTTTTCTTTATCCTCTGACGGCAAGTTTTACAAGTGGATTTAACTATTTCCATTCAGCTTTAGGCTTGGCTTTATTGCCAATAATTTCTGCCTTAGGAATTTTCCAGGCAATTAAATTTATCAGCAGTAGGAAACAAAAATGAAGAAAACGATATTTGTTCTAATTCTGATTTTAATTTTGGCTTTTGCTTTAAGGTTTTGGAAATTAACATCTATTCCGATGGGATTTATGGATGATGAAGCCTCGATTGGTTACAATGCCTATTCAATTTTAAAGACTGGCAAAGATGAGTGGGGCAAGTTCATGCCAATAGACAATTTTAAAGGCTCTGGTGAGTATAAATTACCTCTGACTATTTATTTGACAGTACTCCCAGAGGTTATTTTTGGTCTTAATGAATTTGCGGTTCGTTTCCCTTCCGCTTTTTTTGGAGTTTTGACAATTTTGGCTACATTTCTTTTAGCTCAAAAGATGTTTTCAGAAAAAGTTGCCCTTTTGGCTGCCTTTCTTTTGGCTATTTCTCCTTGGCATATTTTTCTTAACCGCTTTGGTCATGAGGCAAATATTGCCCTTTTCTTTACTATCCTAGGTTTTTATCTTTTACTGAAATCTCAAAAAGAGGAAAAATTTTTGCCGGTCTCTCTTCTTTTTTTTGTTTTAACTCTTTATACTTATCATGCTTATCAACTTTTTTTGCCCTTTTTTCTTTTAATTTTTGTTTGGTTAAATAGAAATTGGTTTTGGCAATTGAAAAGGAGAACAAAAATTTCCTGCCTAGCAGTTTTAGTTTTGGTTTTGCCTCTTTTTATTGCCCTTTTTTCTCATGGTCAGGTACGATTTCAACAAGTTGGTATTTTTTCCACTCCTGGTCTTCCCTTAGGGATTCAAAGACCATTGACTCTGATGAGGATTTTTTTCCAGAACTATCTTCTTAATTTTTCCATTTTTTCTCTTTTTACCTCCTCCCGTTTCGATCAAAAACACGTCACGCCCATGGCTCTTTTTTATCTTTTTGAATTTCCCCTTATCTTGATTGGATTTTTTAACCTTTTAAAGAAAAAAGATAAAACTCTCTCCTTTCTTGTTCCATGGTTATTCCTTTATCCATTACCCAACAGCTTGACCCAGTTTGGAGCGATTGCTCGTATGTTTGTTTGGTTGCCTCTTCCTCAGATTCTTTCAGCGGTAGGGATAGTTTTTATTTGGCAAAAATTGAGCTTGCTTAAAAAATTCGCCAGGTTCTCGCTGACATTCGTTTTTATCCTTATCGTTATTTTCAGTTTTACGAGGTTTGTTTTTGATTATTTTCTTTACTATCCTATTCCGTACGCCCCTTTTTCACAATACGGAAGAAAAACAGCTTTTCAATATTTAACAACGGTAGAGAGAGATTATCAGTATATTTTAGTTGAGGGTGCCGCCGTTAACTACATCCAATTAGCCTTTTTTGCTAAACACGACCCAGCTTTGTTTCAGAAAGAAAGAGATAAGTTCTATTTTGATTCCTGTGCTCCAGTTTTAGCTAAAATTAAAAATTGGTATGTTGTTTCTTTATTTCCCCCAGAATGTTTAAGTGGAGATGAACTTTTGCTTTTTTACTCCGAAAATTTTCCAAAAGAGTTGACGCCCTTGGAGGTGATCAATTATCCCAATGGCGACCCGCTGGCAAAAATAATTAAAGCAGAAGATTATCTTAGACAACAAAGGGAGGAGAGATGAAAAAAGATAAGAGAGTGGTGGTGGTGATGCCTGCCTATAATGCTGAAAAAACTTTAGAGAAGACGTACCGCGATATCCCTAAAGGTGTGGCGGATAAGGTAATTGTGGTTGATGATGATAGTCAAGACAAAACAGTTAAAATCGCCCAGAAGCTTGGTCTTAAGACTTTTCTTCATCCCAAAAATTTAGGTTATGGCGGTAATCAAAAGACCTGTTATTGGGAGGCGCTTAAAAACAAGCCTGATATTATTGTCATGATTCATCCGGACTATCAGTATGATGCCTCCTTGACCGGAGACCTAGTTAAACTAATTATTGACAATCGTTTTGATATTGTGCTCGGCAGTCGAATCAGAAGTAGAAAAGAGGCCCTTGAAGGAGGCATGCCCTTATATAAATATCTGGCTAATCGGTTCTTAACTCTAGTAGAAAACTTTGTTTTGGGGCTTAACCTTTCTGAATATCATACAGGCTTTCGGGCTTATACCAGTAAGGTTCTTCGGATATTACCTTTTCAGCGGTTTTCTAATGATTTTGTTTTTGACCAAGAGATTTTAATCTCAGCGGTTGCCGCCGGTTTTAAAATTGGTGAAATCCCAGTTCCGGTACGTTATTTTCCCGAAGCTTCAACGATCAATTTTCCCAGATCAGTTCGCTATGGTTTAATAACTCTTTTGACTTTGTTAAAATACATCTTGCAAGCTCTGGGAATAAAATCAAAAATGTTTGTTGAAAAAAGAAAATGAAAACAAAAATTTTTCTTGTTTTAATTATCCTAGCGGCTTTCTTTTTGCGGTTCTACCAATTGGGACAAGTGCCAACTTCTTTACATGCTGATGAAGCAGTTTTTGGTTATAATGCTTACTCTTTTCTAGAAACGGGTAGAGATGAATTTGGGCATTTTCCTTCCCTAGTTTTGGAAGCTTTTGGCGATTTCAGACCAGCCCTTTACACTTATTTAACCATTCCTACCGTGGCCGTCTGGGGTTTGACCGAATATGCGGTTCGTTTTCCATCGGCAGTCTTTTCTTTATTAACCGTTGTCTTGCTTTATTTTTTGACCCAAAAGATTACTAAAAACAAGGAAATAAGTCTTTATTCGACTTTTTTACTTGCTTTTTCCTTTTGGCACCTGGATTTGTCTCGGGAGGCAAGTGAGAAAGTTGTCGCCCTCTTTTTAGTTCTTTTAGGTTTGTTTTTCTTTTTGCTTTTTAACGAAAAAACGAAAAAAAGAGATTTATTTCTTGCTTTCCTGTGCTGGTTTTTGAGCATTCATTTTTATTATGCTCCCCGTTTTTTCTTGCCTTTATTTCTGTTGCTCATTTTTTTCTTTTTTAGAAAATCTCTCTTTAAGAAAGGAAGAATTTTTCCCATCTCTTTGGCATTAATCTTACTCGCCTCAATTTTTTATTTTTCCTTCTTTTTTAAAGGAAGTGCGGTTCGTTTTGAGCAATTAAATATTTTTACTCATCCAGAGGTGAGGTTGATTTTAGAAGAACAAATCAGGGAAGAACCAGCGGGGACAAATCCGCTAGTGGTGCGTTTCTTCCATAACAAAGTTACCAATTATTCTTTAGGGATATTAAGAAAATACGGTGAATACTTTACCCTTGACTATCTAATTTTAGATGGAGGACAGCCTCCGCGAGTGGCCATTCCCAATGTTGGGCTTTTATCGCTTGTTGAACTGCCTTTTCTTCTCTCGGGAATATATTTTCTTTTCAAGGAGAAAAAGAATTGGGCCTATTTTCTTTTCTGCTGGATAGTGATTGCTCCTTTACCCGCTGCTTTTACTGTTGACGAGACTCCTAATGTTTATCGTTCTTTAGCAATGCTGCCCGCCCTAAACATAACCACAGCCTTTGGTTTTTTTAAGATTAAAAATCTGGTGGTGAAGATAAAGAGAAAAGCTCTTCTTCCGTTTCTATTACTTATAGGGGGACTTTTTTTCTTGAACTTTCTTTATTATTCTCATCAATATTATATTCATCAAAGATTTCACCGACCCTGGCACCGCCAATATGGCTATAAACAGTTAATTACTTCCGTTACCCAGCTTTACCCTGATTACGAAAAGATTCTCGTCACCAAAGGTCACGGTGCTCCCTACATATTTTTCTTGTTTTACCAAAAGTACGATCCCGCTCATTACCAGAGCCTTGGTTCTCCCCGAGACCCTGATTACGGTGGCTTCGATAAATATATTTTTATTCCCCGCGACTGTCCTTCGCAAGAGAAAGAGAATGCTTTACAGGAAGAGAAAACTCTTTTTATTGACAGGGGAGAATGTGAAGAACGACCATACGCCCAAGTTTTGGAGACTATCTATCGTGAAGATAAAACTCCGGCTTTTCACTTGGTGGATATAGACAAAGATCTTGCCGCTGATTATTTTCGAAGCGAGGAAACCCAATGAAGCTTACCTCGCTGAGAAAAGACGGAAACTGCGGACTCTTAGTTCGCAGAAGACGTCGTTTTAAAAAGCAAGAAAGTCTGTAATTGAAAGAAAAAGAATAAGATGAAAAACAAAAATTTAATCATCGTTGCCATTCTTGTTTTAGCGGCTATTCTGCGCTTTTGGCAGTTAGGCCAAATGCCTTATGGTATCACCAATGATGAAGCAAGCTATATTTATAGTGCTTACTCTATTTCCCAAACCCTTAAAGATGTTGGCGGTAAGTTCTTGCCTTTTTCCTTTAACTTAGAGAACCCTTTATCGCCGGTGCCTATTTATCTTAATGCCATTTTTCTTAGAATTTTGGGTCTTTCAGTTTTTACCGGTCGTTTTCTTTACGCGCTTTTAGGAGTGGGTTCTGTTTTCCTGTTTTTTTTATTAGCTAAAGAACTATTTAAAAAGGAGGAAATTGGTTTAGTCAGTGCTTTGGTTTTGGCTGTTTCTCCCTGGCATCTTCATATCTCGAGGTCTGCTTATGAAGCAGGCGTGGCTTTGTTTTTCTTTCTTTTGGCCGCTTTAATTTTTATTAAAAATGTTAAGAAAGGCAATATCAATTGGTCTTTGCCCCTTTTTATTTTAGCTTTTTACAGTTATCACGCCACGAAAATATTTTTTATTTTCTTTGTTTTTGTGCTTGTTTTTACCTACAAAAATGTTTTCAAAAGAAAAAAAGAACTTGCCTTTTTTCTGACGGTTGTTTTCGTGATTATTATCTCCTTTTTTATCATTGGCAAAGGCCAAGGAGGATTAGAAAGAGGCGGTCTTTTTCTTTACAACGATATGGAAACCGCTGCTAATTTTGTTAATTTAGAAAGGGAAAAAAGCCTGGCTCCTTTTAATATGCGTCAGATATTTAATAACAAGCCCCTTTATTTCTTACGAATCATGCGCGAAAAATATTTAAATGCCTTTTCCCCGCAGTTTTTATTTCTTTACGGTGAAACCACTGGCTTAGCGGGTCTTTATGGAACTTTTTTCCGAGGAGTAATGTATATTATTGAGCTGCCCTTGCTGTTACTAGGATTGTTTGTTTTACTTCAGAAATATAAAGGAGCAAGAAAAATTATTTTACTTTCTCTTTTAATCGCCCCTTTAACGACTACTTTTACGATTGATACCAGCTATGTGATGCGGGCCGTGATGATGATACCCTTTCTTTGTTTATTAGTCGGCTTAGGCATTTTTTCTTTTCAAAAAATGGTTGTTGCTCATCGAAAGAAAGTAATGGTGGTTTTTATTATTTGGTATTTGTTTTTAGTGGCCAGTTATTTGTACCAATACCACTTTCGTTACCGTATTTACGGAGCGGAAACTTGGTTCAGAAGCAATCGGGAACTAGCGATCTTAATCAAGGATAATCAAGAAAAATATGACCAAATAGAGGTGGTTGGACCAGGCAAAATGTTTATTCTTCAATACGGTGTTTTTGCTAAGGTGGACCCAAAAAAAATTCAAAAAACCTGGAACGAAAAAGTGCCTAGTCAATTGGAAAACATTACCTTTACTGACGGTTGTCTTGATGTTGATGATAAAATCCTAATGGAGTCCTTGCCGCCTAAAACTTTATATATTGTGCCTGAAATAAAGAACTGCCATCAGCAAGTGGTGCCGTCATTAGTGATTAAAGAATTCATGGAACCAGCGCGGATAATTTGGAAAATTTATGCCACTGAATAAATAAAAATAGGAAGATGAAGCTTTCCATTATTATTCCAGTTTTTAACGAAAAAAAGACCATTAAGGAAATATTAAAGCAAGTGATAGCCATTAAAATTCCTCAAGTGGTTAAAGAAATTGTGGTCGTTGATGACAAATCAACTGATGGGACAAGAGAGATTTTAGAAAAAATCAAAAAGGAACAGACTCAATTGAGAGTGATTTGTCATTCTCAAAATCAAGGCAAAGGCGCCGCTGTCAGAACTGGGATGAAGCAAGCTAAAGGAGATTACATTTTAATCCAAGACGCTGATTTGGAATACAATCCCCAAGATATTCCCAGACTACTCAAGCCAATTCTTGAAGGAAAAGCAAAAGTTGTTTACGGGACAAGACTGCAAAGGTGGCCCAATCTTAAAAGAGATGAGAAAAGACTCCAGTTTTTGCTTCACTATTTTGGCAACCGATTTTTAAGTTTAATCACCAGTCTTTTTTATGGACAATGGCTTACGGACATGGAAACTTGTTACAAGCTTTTTCCTAAGAAAGCCATCCAAGGTATGCAGCTTAAAGCCCGCAGTTTTGAATTTGAACCGGAAATAACTTCTAAATTATTAAAAAAGGGCTATCGGATAAAGGAGATACCGATTGTCACCACACCGCGAGGCTATGAAGAAGGAAAAAAACTACAAACTCTAAAGGATGGTTCGATTGCGCTTTGGACATTAATCAAATATCGATTCTTTCCTTAATTAATTAGGAGATGGTATTATAATTCTTGTAAAAGGATTATACGAGCCGTAAGGCGAAGTGTAATAAAGAAGATGGGCAACTTTTCTTTTTCAGCGATTCTACTTTTTTGTTTAGTCACGCCTTTTATCATGACTTACCGGATTGGTCCGGGAGAAACACCCTATTGGCTTTTCGGGATTATTTTTGGTTTGCTCTTAGGCTATTTAGGATTGGATTTAGTTAAGTGGAAAAAGGCAAAACTAGAAAGATTAAAATCTTTATGGTTATGGGCGATAATTATTTTAGTGATTGGCAGTGCTTTTCTGGCGGCGATTATTGTTCGTCATCAAACTTCACCTATTTATAATATCCACGATATTGTTTTACAGCTTGAGTCAGTCATTCAATTCTTTCTTCAAGGAAAGAATCCTTATGCCTCTTTTTATTTTGGGACGCCTTTGGAAGAATGGCACTATTCAGAAGCGGCGATTAACCCAGCTTTGTTTCATTTTGTGATGATGCCCTGGTATTTCTTATTTTCTTTACCCTTTTACTTTTTCTCCATTTCTGTTTTTGGTTTTTTTGATGGGCGGATGCCCTTGCTGTTTTTGTTTTTCTTTTTATTGGTTTTGGCTTGGCGATTAGTTAAAAAAGGGGAAACTCGCCACTTATTCTTAATTCTTTTAGCTTTTAATCCGGCTACCTTAGGCTATTTTCTAGAAGGACGGGCGGATATCTTCATGTTTGCTTTTCTTTTTTGGTCCTGGTATTGGTTGGAAAAAAAGCGTTATTCTCTAGCAGGCATCCCTTTAGCTTTAGCTTTTGCCACCAAACAATCTGCCTGGCCGATTTTTCCTTTTTACCTTGTTTTCCTTTGGCTGAAAAGCAAAAAAAGCCTGCTTCAGACAATAAAAAATCTTTTACCTTTTGTTTTGGTTTTTGGGGTTATTGTGCTGCCTTTTTTCTTCTGGGACATGAAAGCCTTTTTAGAAAGTACGATTTTTTACCTTGCCGGCAGCGTTTCCCATAGCTATCCTGT
>CAZPFP010000027.1:0-287 GCA_964585895.1 uncultured Gammaproteobacteria bacterium | reverse complement strand
ATTCTTAATCAAAGGGGAATAATTAGTGATATTAATGCTTATTATCCTTTCTGGATTTGGCAGGCGCTTACTTGTTTGCCACTGGCTGTTTTTCTTTTCTGGTGGTTAAGAAAATCGCCAACAGTTTGGCGGTTGATTGTTTGCTATGGCGTTTTTACCCTTGTCTTCTGGTACTTTTCCCGTTATTTCAACAACAGCCACCTTGGCTATTTATCAATGGTCTTCTTAACGGCTTTTTTCTGGCCAGGAGGGAAAAGGGGATAGTTATTACAACTGTATCAAGCCGC
>CAZPFP010000026.1:0-9170 GCA_964585895.1 uncultured Gammaproteobacteria bacterium | reverse complement strand
CCGTAATTGTCTTATCTGAAATACTGTCAATAATAATCGTCGCCTTTTGACCTATTTCTGTCCGAAAAACGTCAATTTCGGAAAGGTTAACGGAAATAATCGGCATCCCTTCTGTTTTAATAGTCGCCACTTTTTGATTAGATGTAGTGCTACCGGTGTCAAGAGCGCCAATACTCATCCCTTCAGCATACATCAGGCTAGTAATGGTCCCATCCATAGGGGCTGTTATTATGGAAGAAGCTTGCACATAAGTTAACCAAGCGCTATTTATTGCAGCCTGAGCTTGGGCAATAGCTGCCGTTTGGTTTTTATATTTAGACTCGGCCGCTAACCAATCATCATGCTGTTGGATATAAGTAGGATCTGTTTCTTCAAGCTCACGCGCGGCCGCATCATTAATAAATTTTTGATTAGCCGCCCACATTTGAGAATCGAGAGAGTACAAAGTGGCTTTAGCTGACTCAAGATTATTTTTAGCAGACAAATAAGAAGACCAGGCTTGAGCATTTTTTTGCTCGCCTTGAAAATCAAGGTCTATTTCAAGTATTTTATCTCCCTTTCTCAGTTCATCACCGTCTTTTACGTAGACTGTTTTTACAATTCCCGAAGCCTGAGTATTAGCGCTCATGATATTGACGCTCAAAACTTGACCTGAAGCGGAAACAGAAGAAATAATCATTCCCCGCTCAACTGAAACAGTCTGAAACTCAGAAGCTCCGTTTTTGCCGGCAAAAACACGCCAGCCAACGAAACTTAACGTAATTAATAAAAACACTAAAACGACAACTCTCTTGCGATCGCTAATTAATCTCTTAAACAGGTCTATAAATAGCTTCTTTTTCGTTTTAGCCAAATCTTTCTTATTTGTCATGCGGTGATTTTATTAACATAAGCTGAGAAAACGCTGAGAATAGCAAACACCCTTTATAGTAAAATAAAGGGTGTTGCTAAATTGTAGGTTTTTACGAGTATTTACCTACTAAAATGTGGTCTCTTAAAACCACCTCCAGGACCGCCACCTAAAAGTGAACCCATTTGGCTTAGGTCTATACCGTTTGCCTCTGCCCAAGTTTGCATTTCTTTTCTTTGGGCTTGCATCTTTTCCTGTCTTTCTTCTGGAGAAAGGTCTTTGGATTCTCCGTGATTAGCCTGCATTTCAGTCTTCTTGGCTAAAATCGCTGCCTTTTGGGCATCGGTTAAATCACCGTTTTCAATCGCTTCGTTAAGCCTGTTCTCAAACCGAGTCTGCATTTCAACCCGATGCTCTTTTCTGGCTTCATCAAAAACAGTTTTGACCTCTTCTTTATTAAGCCCGAATCGCTCAACTAACTTCTGAACGAGAGGCGGGTATCCACCTGATTCATCCTCTGCATAAGCCCTGGCGGTGCCGTAAACAACAAAACCAAGCAAGGCTAATCCGAGAACTGGAATAATTAAATATTTCTTCATCTTCCTTCACCTCCTTTCTGCAATAAAAATTATTAACGAGTCAAATAATAAATAATCAGTCTGAGAAAACGCTTAGAAGAAAAATTCTAGGAACGTTTAAGGGGTAATTTAATCGTGAAGGTGGTGCCTTTCCCTAAAGGGCTAGCCACAATAACTGAGCCTTTGTGTATTTCAATAATTTTTTTGGCCAACGAAAGACCTAATCCAAAGCCTGAAACATTATCTTTAGAACGAGATTGGTCAACCCGATAAAACCTATCAAAAATATAAGGAAGGTCTTTTTTTGAAACACCGGTGCCAGTGTCTTTAATTTCTAATGTCAAACGTTTTTTATCTGTTCTAGTCCTCACTATTACCTTCCCTTTTTTAGGAGTATATTTAATGGCATTATCCAAAAAGATAATCATCATTTCTTCTAGACTCTCTCTATTGGCAGAAAGAGTTTGTTTTTTAACCTTAATTTTCAAATCTATATTTTTTTCTTTGGCCAGAGGCAATATTTTTCGATAGGCACTTTCAACCACTTCATCGATATCAACATCCTTGAATGCAAAGTTCTGGCTATTAGTTTGCAAGTTAGCTAAACTCAAAAGATTATTAGATAAAGATTGCAAACTATCAACGTCTTCCAAGTTACTTTTTATCACTTTTTTTGCTTCCTTAAGCGACATTTTTTTCTCCCTCAAAGCTACTTCCATTGAGATTTTCAAAGCAGTTAAGGGAGTCCGAAACTCATGAGAAGCATCAGCTACAAACCTTTTTTGCTCTTCCATAACTATCTCAATCGGTCTCAATGTTTTACCAGCTAAAAAATATCCAGCTACTGCCGAAATGCCTAAAATTACTCCATTGACCATCAATAAATTTAATCCCAATCTCCTTTTAGTTACCTCCAAGTCTTCGACAAAGAAAAAACGGGGCGACATTTCTCTTAATCGTGGAGGTAAATCTTCAGGAAGGTCCGAAAAACGCCGGGGCAAAGGAATATCTAATTCTTCTGCCTTCAATCTTAATTCTGCCCGACGAAAGCCTCTTTCCAATTCCCCTACCGTCCCCATGTAAATTATTGCGCTAAAGAACACACTAATGAGCATAATGATTAAAAGATACCAACCAGTTAGCTTTAATCTTGCCGATTTAAACATTACTTTTATCTCCAATTTTATAACCAAAACCTCTGACAGTCTGAACAAGGGACGGTTTATTTTTGAATGGTTTATCAATCTTATTTCTTAAATAGCCGATATAAACCTCAACAGTATTAGGCAAAATATCAGCATCATAACCCCAAACATTATTAATAATTTGATCTTTAGTAAGAATTTTACCTTGATGCCTTAAAAGATACTCAAGAAGGGCAAATTCTTTCTTCGATAACTTAATCTCTTTGCCTGCACGTTTTACCTCATAAGCGAGAGTATCAAAGCTCAAATCTTCTACGGTTAATGTGGCCTCCAAACTGTCCTTAGGTCTGCGGGTCAATGCTTTAATCCGGGCTAATAACTCTGCAAAAGCAAAGGGTTTAACCAAATAGTCATCTGCCCCGGCATTTAAACCCTCAACTTTATCATTAAGTTGTCCTTTAGCGGTGAGCATGAGAATCGGAGTGTGAATATTCTCTTCTTTGCGAAGCTTTTTACAAAGTTCAATTCCATCCATTTTGGGCAAAAGTAGGTCTAAAATGATTACGTCGTAATCTTCGGTTGCGGCTAGATCAAAGCCGTACTCTCCATCATAAGCAACATCAACTGCATAGGACTCTTGCTCCAAGCCTTTTTTAATGGAGTTGGCAATTTTATGTTCGTCTTCAACAACAAGAATTCTCATCTTGGTATTTATATTATACTATGCCTTCTGCTTTTATTTTGAGCATGCGAAAAACAAGCTTTGCTTATAATCTCTTCGAGATTAAATCAATTTACTGAGAAAAAGCTGAGAAAGTTAAAGTAGCTCGCCTTTTTATATTGCCTCATTTGTCTAGCAGATTGGGAATTTCAGCTTCGGATTTTGTGTGCTATAATGAATTTATCAATAATACAAAAGATACAATAGACAATTTAATAGTTGCCTTCTTGGAAAAAGGTGGTCGTATTAATAAGTTCTACCTTCAAAAGAAAAAAAGAAATCCTTCACTGGTTTACTTGAATGGTTGGTTTCGCGGCCGCAACATCCGCGAGGCAATATCAAGGGCGCTTGCAGGCCAGTAATCAATTTTACTCCACGCAAAATAGACCTGCTTTTCTGGCACTTTTCAGGTAAAATTTGGCCTTTTATTGTTTTCTTTCTATGACGCCCTCTGCGGACTAAGAGTCCGCAGTTTCCGTCTTTTCTCGCCTCGAAAATAAGAAATTAGATCAGGAGTTAGCGATAACCTCCCCCTCTTGGCCCTCGGCTGTCTCTTCTGGGTCCTCCCCCTCTGTTATCAAACCTCGGTCTTTCTTCTTTTGGTCTGGCTACATTAACAGCAATTTTCCTTCCTTCCAGCTCTGTTTCATTCAATTTTTCAATCGCTTCGTCAGCCTCTTTGTCGTTTTCCATTTCAACAAAAGCAAATCCCTTGCTTTGACCACTATATCTGTCAGTGATGACATCACAAGAAACAACCTTGCCGAATTTGGAAAAGATTTCTTCTAGTTGGGAGCTAGTTACAGTATAAGGAAGCCCTCCAACGAATAACTTTTTGGACATTTATTTTTTCACCACCCTTCTGTTTTAAAATACTGTCTCTGTCTGGCGGATAGAAAAAACCTTTGGAGGATATCTTCTTATCTAACTAGAGGAAACAGATGTTAATATGTATTCCTTCTTAAGGGAATACGTTCACATTATACTTCGGTTCTCACGAACCTCGATAATGTCGTTCATATTATAACATATTACTCTTTAAACCGCTACATTTTCTCAAATACAGGCTGATTGGACTCCAAACAGACCCGCTCATCTTTTTTCCTTATTTTCTATCAATAACCTATGTCCTGATAAAGATTAAGCTGGTTGTTAAGTTCTTTGTTGAACGAGTTGACAAAATTAATAGTTAACCAAATCGTTATCGCTATTGAAACAATGGTTAAAACAAGCGCTGCTAAACCAATCTTTTTTGATTTTTCATCTGACTGACGTAAATATTTAATCGCCGGCCAGATTCCCAGAGGAGGTAAAAAGAAACTGACAAAGTAAATCGATAGCTGTTTTAAAAAAGTGGCTGATAAGGGTTTATCTTTTATTTTTTTCCCGCAATGCGGACAAAAATAATCCGATGAAGAAATATTCCCTTTACAATAGGCACAGGTGGTTTGAAAATCCATACAATATTAATATTACTCTTAAGGATGAAAAGGGTCTAAACCAACTTGTTCGGCACAGATATTTAACCTTAAAAATGGCTACTAAACTTGGATGGTTAGAACCCTATTGATATAATTCTATTATGCTAAAAACAGGCATTGGTATTATCGCTGTATTATTAACTTTCATTGGTTATATTCCTTATTTACGGGATATTTTAAAAGGAAAAACAAAGCCACATATATACAGTTGGTTCTTATGGGGTTTTGTAACTATTATTGTTTTTGCTCTACAAGTCAGCGATAACGCCGGAGTAGGAGCCTTGGTAACACTTGCGGCAGCGTTGATGTGCTTTGTTGTAATTTTTCTAGGAAAAAAATATGGAAACATAAGTAAAATCACACTTTCAGACAAAATATTTCTCTCCTTGGCCTTAGTAACACTTGGTTTGTGGATATTTGCTAAGCAACCTCTATTATCCGCAATTTTGGCAACAACTATTGATGTACTAGGCTTTGTACCGACTATTCGGAAATCCTGGAATGAACCATTTTCAGAAACACTGCCTTTCTATTACTTAAATACTTTGAGATTTGGACTCGCTTTATATTCTCTAGGAAAATATACAATTATCACTGCTCTTTATCCAATTATGTGGTTACTAGCTAATGGTTTATTTGCAATCATGTTGAATATTAGAAGAAAACAAGTAGTGTTATTAAATCTAAAATAAACTAAATACTTGCTTTATTAACTCTCTTAGAGTATAATAGCGTTTGTGTTAGCAGATTGAAGTAATACATCTGCTTAATTTCGGAACAACTTTTGACTAGATGAGTTAAAGATAATAAAACTCCAAATAATATTTTCTTTTTAAGTTTGTATCTTTTTCCCTACTCACGACTTGACTTCTTATTTAAGCAGTTATATTCCTTCAATAGTTCACAATAAACTAAAAACACTAAAGCTTTTCTTTCTGCTATAATTCCCTTTAGATTAAAATTTCATGAAAACAAAAAAATTTACCATTCTTCATTCCAATGACATGCACGGTGATTTTTTAGCGGAAATGAAAAAGGGCGGGGGTAGATTAATCGGCGGTCTGGCCCTTCTGTCCGGTTATATTAATAAGGTCCGTAAGGAAGAAGAGAATGTTTTGTATGTTGTTTCCGGCGATATGGTCCAAGGTTCGTTAATTGACTCTGAATACAAGGGTATTTCCACGATTGAAATTACCAATTATTTGGCTCCGGACGTGGTTTGTTTGGGTAATCATGAATTTGATTATGGTTTGCCTCATTTGTTGTTTTTGGAAAAGATGGCTAATTTTCCGATTGTCAACGCCAACTTATACATTAAAAAATACCACAAACGGCTAATGAATCCCTATTTGATTTTAAATAAGGCTGGTTTTGACATTCTTTTCACCGGCATTATCACCGAAAAAGTAATGGATTCGATTAAACAAGATGAACTGATTGGCAGTTTTATTAATTTAGAGGAAGCCAGTGAGGAAGTCGGAAAAATTTGCAACGCCTACAAAGGCGATGACATTGATTTGACTATCCTTTTAACCCACATCGGTTTTGAGTCTGATATTAAGCTAGCGGAAATGCTCCGGCCTGAGTGGGGCGTTGATTTAATTATTGGTGGTCATTCTCATACGATTTTAAAAAAGCCAAAAATGGTTAATGGGGCCTTGATTGCCCAAGCAGGAGTGGGCACTGATCAAATTGGCCGTTTTGACATTGTCGTTAACGATGATACCAACAGCATTGTCGATTACCAATGGCAACTGATTCCCATAGACAACAAACTAGCTAAACCGGACAAAGACATTCAAAAGTTTATTGACTCTTTTAAAGGGGAGGTTGACCGGAAGTACCAAACTCTGATTTGTAAATTTGCTCAAAACTTAACCCATCCTCAAAGGGAAATCGAAACCTCCTTAGGAAATTTAGTAGCTGATGCTTTTGCCCAAACAGCTGAATGTGACGTCATGCTCGTCGGCAGCGGCTCAATTAGAATTAAAAAGATGGGGCCTTTAGTGACCTTAAAGGACTTACTAACCTGTTTTCCTTATGACGATACCTTGCAAAGATCTCAAATTACTGGCCGGCAATTAAAAAAGATTTTTGCTCACATCATGAGAACAGAGAATCGAGACGGAGAGGGTGAATGCTACCAAACTAATCAGGGAGTTGAAGCCGTTTATAATGATAAAGCCCGCCGATTAGTTTCTTTGAAAATAAAGGGTAAGCCAGTGGGCAATAAAAAAAACTACACTATTTGTCTACAGGGATATCATTTTAAAAATGCCCCCGCTTATCTCAATCTTACTCATGAGGAATTATTGTCTTCGGGTCAGGAAAAAATGGTGGCCACTTCGGCTCAACAGGTTTTAGAGGAGTATCTGCGTAATCACCAAAATCTTAGTCGCCAGATTGAAGGCAGGTTAGTTTATCAAAAATCTTGATTTGATAAATCGAAAGCAAGGGGTAATTCCTATCTTCTACAATCAACTTTAGTTTTTTATTTTCTAGAAATTTTTTTAGCTGGGCTTTCTCTCGGTCCCCCTTCGAAATAAGGTGAATTTCTTGTCCATCGTATTGCCAATAAGGAAAGGTGATCGCCTGTTGGGAAATAAAAACCCGTTGGTTTTTTTCTAAGGCCTCTTTTATTTTTTCTTCAATGATTTGGTGATTATTGCTGCTTAAATAAAGAGCTTGGTCATAAGCAAGCTGGGGCCGTTGATAATCAGATAAAATTAATAAATCTTTGTCGGTGAGACCACTTTGTTGAAGCAAGCCAGCCTGAATTTCTGGTATCGGCGTTTTTTGATATGCCAGAAAGGTTGGTAAAAAGCTAATAATTAAGATAGCGATTAACAACCAGTAAGAACCCGATTCGCTCCGTTCATCGGAACCTTCTTTCTCACTTCGTTCGAAATAAACCCTTCTCCAAGGAAGCAAGGCTAGAAGTAAAGCCAAGGGATAAGCCACTAAAGCGCTCCAACGGCCATATAAACCGCCGTACCAAAACTTACCAGTAACAGCAAAACAAGCAATAAAAAGGGAGATAAAAATTATTAGCTTGTAATTTTTCTGTCTAATCAACCAAACAAAAGCAATAATTCCGCCTAAAATGGCGGCGATTGAATAGCCATGCAATAAAATAAGGAAATCATTTCTTAAAATGCGGAAAACATCCAGCAATGACCAAGAAAAAAGTATTCCCCCTTCATCTAATAACAGGCTTCTTATTCTCTCGGCTGGCACAGGAATGGCTAAGGCTAAGGTGCCATAAAGCCAAATTATGGCTAATATCAATGAAAACAGGGCTGAAGTGAAAAAAACAGTTAAATCTTGCCCAATCTGCTTTTTTTGAAACCGATAGATAATCAATCCCAAGGCCGCTGGAAACCAAATAACAATACCGGCAAAATTAAATATCGCCAGTGCCCAATTAATGATGACCAAAATTACCCAATAAATTTTCCTTTTCTCCAAAAATAAATCTAAAAACAATAAACCGAGTAAAAAAAGTCCTTGTTCAATTGTTTCGTGGAGAATATTGGTCTGAATCAACCATAAATGAGGAAAAAAGATGAGCGGAATTAGAGAAAAAAGAGCTACTTTTTCTTTAAAAAGCCTTTTAATTAAAAAATACCAAGCTAAAATGCCAATAAGGCCAAAAAGAGCAGAAATCAAACTAATCACCCAAATTTGAGGCTGTCCAACTAAAATAATCGTCACTTTTTGAAAAATCTGGATTAAGAATAAATAAAGAGGGTGAATTGACTGATGAGAGGCGGCCATTGACTGCCAAAAATCAGTTGAAAGTGATTCACGATAATATTCCGGTGAATCGTAAAAGTGAGGATAATGGACTAAAAAGAAAAGGCGGGAGATGATAAATAGACTAAAAACTAGCCAGAAAGTCTTTTTCATTAACTATCATTTCGGCAATTTAGTTTCAATACTATCCAGTCTTTTATAAATTTCTTTCTCTAATCCCTTGATTTCCGTTAGCTGTCTATCTGCTTTTTCATCCAGTTTAATATCATGTTCTAATCGTTCTCTATCCCTTTTTCTTTGGTTTGTTTCCCGTAAGTCTCTTTTCATCTCTGTTTTATTGGCGGCCATCAAAAGAAAAATCCCAATAAAAATCGCTTCTAAGGAAACACTAAAAGTAAGCAGGTTGATACTAAAATTGAAGATTAACCAAAGGGTAAACCAAAGAGCGTGAATAATGACTGCCCACCAGCTGCCTATAAACCAAGAAACAATATCGGCAAATTTCTCTCCGACTTTATCTAACTTTTGGTTCATGACTATACTTTATCTTTTTTTTAGACAAATAATCAAGTCTGCTTCTATTTTAGTTTAATCCTTACAAACCCTTCTTGTGTTACCGGGGGAGTTTTACCATTGGCC
>CAZPFP010000025.1:0-9690 GCA_964585895.1 uncultured Gammaproteobacteria bacterium | reverse complement strand
GATTATTTCTGGAGAAGAAGAAACCGGGACGATTTGGATCGATTTGGCGGGAGCGGTGATTAATCCGGGAGTTTATGAATTACCTAGTGGATCGAGATTAAAAGATTTATTGGCGCGGGCAGGAGGCTTGTCCGCTGAAGCGGATCGGGATTGGGTAGAGAAAAATCTGAATCTGGCGCAAAAGATTGAAGATGCCCAGAAGGTTTATATCCCAAGCCAAACAGAAATGGCTGGGGCGACGACTGGTGAGGTTGCCGGTGAGAGTACAGTTGTTTCCGGTAAAATCAATATTAATGTCGCTTCTGTTTCAGAGTTAGACACCCTCTGGGGAATTGGAGAGGCGCGGGCAAAGTCAATTATTGATAATCGTCCTTATTCCTCAATTGACGAACTTCTTGACAAGAAGATTATTCCCTCCAATGTTTTTGATAGAATCAAAGACGAAATCACTGTTTTTTAAATAAACTACCGAGGGTTGAAAACTCTCGGTATTCTCCCCTAAAATTTTAGGGGGGACAAGTTTGTTTCTCGTTTAATTCATCCGTGGATTAAAAACCCACGGTTTCTTTAAACTCAAAATGAAACCTGTTCAAAAAGCCTTTGTTGTTCTCATTCTTTTTTCGGTTGTCATTCTTTACTTTTTTCGTCTCCAGTCAGTTTCGAGATTAGAAATCCCTGAAAATACTCTCGTCACCATCAGGGGTAGGGTAACTCAACAACCATATCTAAAGGGTTCATACCAGCTCATTTCAATTGGTCCAATTTCTCTAAAAACCGACCGTTATCCCGGCTATTTCTATGGTGATTTATTGGCAGTTACTGGCAAATTTGAAAAAGGAGTGATAAACCCTTTCCAGACTCAATATTATGCTTATTCTCCGGCTATTCGCAAGATAGAAGGGGTTCAAAGACAGGGATTGTTTTCCAATTTTAAATTAAAACTTTATTATTTTAGAGGACGATTGGAAGAGGCGATTGAGCAACTTTTACCAGAACCGCAGTCAAGCCTGGAGATTGGTATCCTTTTGGGAGCCAAAAGAACAATGCCGGAAAAATTCCTGAATAATTTGCGGAATACAGGCACACTTCATATCATTGTTGCTTCTGGTTATAATCTTTCGGTGGTGGCAGGTTTTCTTGTTTCAGCTTTAATCTGGTTTATGAGTCGTAAGAAAGCCTTATTCTTTGCCTTTTTAGGCGTGGTTTTTTATACTTTAATGGTTGGGGCTGAACCACCAGTGGTGAGAGCGGCGATTATGGCTATTTTGGCTTATGGAGCTGAGTATTTAGGCAGACCAAGAGATGGTTTAATTGCTTTAACCGCCGCCACCATCATTATGTTATTAATATCACCTTTGATATTGTTTGATATAGGATTTCAGTTGTCTTTAACGGCCACCGCAGGCATACTTTTAATCTATCCTTTGCTAAAAGAAAAAAGAGTTTTTGATTTTCCGGTTTTTGGTGATGATTTAGCAACTACTTTAGCGGCCCAGATAGGCGTGACGCCGATTTTATTGGCAAACTTCGGCAATCTTAGTTGGTTCTCGCCCTTCATCAATGCCCTGGTTTTACCGCTAATTCCGTTGCTCATGAATTTAGGCGGAATTGTGGTTCTTTTCGGTCTTGTTAGCAGACTGATAGCTCAATTGCTAGGGTGGTTATTATGGCTGCCGCTTACTTATTTTGTTAAATTAATTGAGTTTTTTGGGGGATTGGGTTGGATTAACTTTAATATAGATAGACTATCTTTTTGGTGGGCTCTTGGTTATTATTTTGTTTTAGGGATGATTCTTTGGTGGGCCTGGAGAAAAAGGTGGAATTTAAAAGAACCAAGATTATTTTAATTAGTTTGGTTTTGGTTGTCGGTTTGATTTGGGCGGCTATCTTTAGCCTGCCGGATAACCAGTTACATTTGGTTTTTTGCGATGTTGGCCAGGGAGATGCCATTCTGATTTATCAAGGCTCAAATCAGATTTTAGTTGATGGCGGGCCGAATCAAAGTGTCTTGAATTGCTTGTCAAATCATATGCCATTTTGGGACCGGGAAATAGAAATGGTGGTGGCCACTCATCCGGACGCAGACCACATCACTGGCTTGATTGATGTTATAGAAAGATACAATGTGAAATATTTTGTTTTAAATTCAGTGGGCAAAGATTCGGCGGTTTACCGAGAGTTTGAAAAGGCGGTTTTAGAAGAAAAAACACCGGTTTATTTCCCGGAGAAAGGGGATAAAATAAACCTTGAGTTAATTAAGCTAGCGGTTCTATGGCCCCAGTCTCAAGAAAAAGTTTTAGGGGCGACGACGATGGAAAAAGAAGCCAATGAGACTTCGGTGGTGCTTCAACTTTCCTATGGTGATTTTGATGTTTTGTTAACCGGCGATATTTCTTCCCAAATTGAATCTTTGCTTAATTTAGAGGACGTGGAGGTTTTAAAGGTAGCTCATCATGGGAGTAAGTACTCGACAAGCGAAGAGTTTTTGAAAGAAAGCCAGCCGGAATTGGCGGTCATTTCCGTGGGTAAAAATTCTTTTGGCCATCCGACAAAAGAAGTTTTGGAGAAGTTAAGTAATTTAGGTATAAAAGTGATGAGAACTGATCAAGAGGGAGAAATCGAGGTTGTGAGTAATGGCGAAACTTGGTATACTCAGTAAGATGTTTCAGAATCAATTAAAAAAAGATTTTTCTAAGGCTTTAAAGAAGCTTAAGATTACTGATAAGGATTTAGAGTTTGAACATCCCGCTAATCCGGAGCATGGTGATTATTCCACCAATATTGCCTTGTTGGTAAAGAAAAAAGATTTCCCCACCCCTTTTGATTTAGCTAACAAAATTGTTAATACCTTCCGTAGCCTTGGTTTGCCTGAATATATTGCCAAAATAAAGGTGGAAGGACCTGGTTTTATCAATATTTGGCTTAAAAACGAACTCCTTGTCAATCATTTATTAAGAGTGCTAAAGGAAAAAGATAGATATGGCTCCTCTTCGCTAGATAAAAGGAAGATTCTTTTAGAACACACCAGTCCTAATCCCCAGACGACAATTATGCTTGGTCACTTACGGAATAATTTCTTAGGTATGGCGATGGCTAACATTCTTGAATTCCTTGGGGCAAAAGTAACCAAAGATTGCATTGTTAATGACAGAGGGATTCATATGTCTCGGGCGATTTGGGGCTATTTAGTTTTTGGCCAAAAGGGGAAGGGTTTAAAGAAGAGCCAACTTTTAAATTTTAAAAAGATAAGTAATACCCAGATCAAAAAAATTGCTACCAAGGCTGATTGGCGGGAACTAATTGACACTTGGGGAAAGAAAAAATCTGATTGGTGGCAACCCAAAGAGCTTGGTCTTAAATCTGATCATACTAATCTGATTTGGTATGTTTTGGGTTCAAGAGCTTATGGGTTGTCAGAAAAAGTCAAAAGTCAGGTCGGGGAGCTTCTGGTGGATTGGGAGAAGGAAGATAAAGCTGTTTGGCAAATTTGGCGCCAGATTCTTAATTGGTCTGTCAGAGGTTATGAAGATACTTACAAAAGAATAGGCAGTGTTCATGACTTTGTCTGGTATGAAAGTAAGCTTTATAAAAAAGGGAAAGAGTTGGTTTCTAAGGGGCTTAAAAAAGGCGTCTTTCGCAAGAGTGAGGGAGCGATTGTCAGTAATCTTGAGAAATATGGCTTGCCTGACACAATTTTAATTAAATCTGATGGTACCGCCGTTTATCATGTTTTTGATATCAACCTTACCTTGCAAAAACAAACCAGATTTCCCTCAGATTTATATATTTGGGACATTGGTGTTGAACAGACTTTTTACCTTAAGCAGCTTTTTGCAATGTGTGAGCAGTTAGGAATTGGCAAAAGAGAAGGCTATTTCCACTTAGCTTATGACCTGATTA
Organism: uncultured Gammaproteobacteria bacterium; assembly: GCA_964585895.1. GTDB lineage: Bacteria > Patescibacteriota > Microgenomatia > PFEM01 > JAHIFH01 > CAZPFP01. Next base: position 5,790 of record CAZPFP010000025.1, on the reverse strand, counting down.
ATTTTAAGGGTGGTAAGAAAATGAGCACTCGTAAGGGAGAAATAGTCAAAGGAGACGAAATTTTGGACGAGCTTCACCAACGAGCCTTGGAGATTATTAAATCATCCAACCAGGCTTTACGGGGAAAGTTAACCAAAAAGCAGCTTGAGCAATTGGCGGAGACCGTTGCCGTGGGAGCGATTAAATACAGTCTTTTGAAGTTTAGCCGAGAGACTACGATACAATTTGATATAGATGAGTCGTTAGCTTTGGAAGGTAATTCCGGCCCTTATCTTCAATACACTTATGCCCGTTGTCAGAGTGTCTTGAGAAAAGCCGAGACAAAAGGAATTCCTTTATCGGAAGAATTGCCTCAGTTGGAAATTGAGGAAGTGGCTCTTTTGCGGACGATTTACAAGTTCCCGGAAGTTATTCAAGAAGCGGGGGAGAATTTCGCCCCGAATTTAATCTGCAATTTTTTGTTTGATTTGGCCCAGAAATATAATCTGTTTTATAATAAACAGCCAATCTTAAAAGCTGAAAGCGAGGAACTAAAGAATTTTAGGTTGGCTTTGACAATGACGGTTGGTCAGGTAATTAAAAACGGCCTTTATTTATTAGGTATTGAAACACCGGAGAAAATGTAATGTATCAACATCAGCTCACCACGCTTAAAAACGGTCTTCGTCTTATTACCATTCCTATGCCTCAGGTGGAGTCAATTACAGTGATGTTGGGAGTGGGAGCGGGTTCCCGCTATGAAAGCAAGCGAATTAATGGTCTTTTTCACTTCATTGAACACATGGCTTTTAAAGGAACGAAAAAAAGACCTTCAACTTTGGCCATAGCCACCGAAGTGGATAATGTTGGCGGTGAATTTAATGCTTTTACGGGTAAAGAAAGAACCGCTTATTTCATTAAGCTGGCGGCTAAACACCAAGAGTTGGCTTTTGATCTTTTGGCTGATATTGTCCAAAACTCACTTTTTAAAAAAGAGGAGATTGAGAGGGAGCGGGGAGTGATTATTGAGGAGTTAAATCTTTTTGAAGACATGCCTATGCGTAAGGTGGGAGATGTTTTTATTCGTTTGCTTTATGGTGATAATTCCATGGGTAGAGACGTGGGCGGTAAAAAAGAAAATATTCGTCGGATTAAAAGGGAAGATTTTATAAGGGAGATTGATCATCTTTATTTTTCCCAAAACATGGTTCTTGTTGTGGCCGGTAAGGTGAATCAGGAAAAAGCGAAAAAGTTAGCCAATCAATATTTTTCAAACCTTAAAGAAAAAGGAAAAAAGCAGACAAAAGCGGTCAAACTATTTCAAAAGGTTTCAAAGGTTAAATTAGTCTATAAAAAAACTGAACAGGCTCATTTTTGTTTGGGAGTACCGGGGTTTTGGTATTCTCACCCAGATCGGTTTGTCATGGCGGTTTTGGCCACGATTTTGGGTGAAGGAATGAGCTCGCGTTTGTTTATCCAAATCAGGGAAAAGCGGGGCTTGTGTTATTACGTTGACTGCAGCCCTGATTTTTATACCGACAGTGGTTATTTAGTTGCTCGAGCCGGAGTGAAATTAAAAAAGATTGAAGAGGCGATTGAAGTGGTGCTACAGGAATTTAATCATTTGGCTAATAAAAAAGTAGGTGGGAGGGAGCTAACCAAAGCCAAGGAATTAATCAAAGGCCGTTTTATTTTAAGTTTAGAAGATTCTCAAAATGTGGCCGGACGTTATACCAATTTGGCTTTATTGGAGAAGAAAATCAGGACACCGGAAGAAGTAATGAAGTTAACTGATAAAGTGACTTCCGAAGAGATTCAAAGAGTGGCTAAAACAATTTTTAAACCCAATAAGCTTAATTTAGCGGTGATTGGTCCTTATCAAAAAGAAAAACGCTTTAAAAAACTCCTGTCTTCATAATTAAATTTGTTTCCCTTTGTTATAATTAAGTCAAGAAAATGGCCAACGTAGAAAGAGAAAGCGATGCAATAACTATTTATTTAAATGAAATTGGACGAGTTCCTCTGCTGAAACAAGAAGAAGAGGTTGAATTACTAACCAGGAAGCAGGTGGGTTTTGAGGCTGAGAATAAATTGACGCTTGGCAATGGTCATTTATCAGCCGATGAAAAAACGGTTCTTCAACAACAGGTTGAAGCGGGCAGGGAAGCAAGAATCAGCCTTGTTAACGCCAATCAGCGTTTAGTCGTAAGTTTGGCTAGAAAATATTTAGGCCATGGTTTGCCTCTTCCGGATTTGATTCAGGCAGGGAATTTGGGTTTGCTTAAGGCAGTGAAACGGTTTGATGTTCATCTCATCAACGAGAGGAGTGGCAGGCCGTATCGATTCACTACTTTTGCCACTTATTGGGTTCGTCGAGATATTATAATGGCGGCCAGAGATGAAGGTCGTAACATCCGGCTTCCTTCTCATATTTATGAACAACTGGCAAAAATAAGAAAATTTCAAACTGAATTTGAGGCCGAATTTGGTCGCGCACCAAATCTTGAGGAAATCGCTGCCGGAGTTGAATTAACACCAAAAAAAGTCGAAGAAGTTTTGCCTTACGAATTTCCCATTTTATCTTTAGATAAACCTGTGGGTGAGGAAGGAGAGTCACTTCTCGTTGATTTTATTCCGGATAATGAAATGTTTTTGCCAATTGATAAAGCTGAATATGAACAATTGTCAAGATTAGTTGATGACTTATTAGGCACCCTCACTCCAAGACAAAGGAAGATAATTGAACTTCGTTACGGGATTGGAAGTGGTAATAATCTCACTTTAGAAGAAGTGGGAGATGAATTGGGAATCACTCGAGAAAGAGTTCGTCAAATTCAAAAAGAAATTTTGAACAAACTACGCCATCCTTCAAAGGCAAGGAAACTGGAACCCCATTTAAATCGATAGAAATAGATTAAGTTCAGTTTGTCGGGGTGGTGAGACTCGAACTCACGACCTCTAGCTCCCGATGCTAGCGCTCTGAGCCAACTAAGCTACACCCCGGTGTCCCCAGGGGGAATCGAACCTCCATCTAGGGTTTAGGAAACCCTTGCTCTATCCGTTGAGCTATGAGGACTCCCGCTTTATTTTATCACAATGGTTCAGCGGAGACTAATCGCGTAGAGGTTACGGGGGGTATCGGCGCTCAAAGAGGTGAGAATTAAAATCCGGTTGCCCGCCGGAAAGGGGTAGGCATAGGTTTCTTCAAACGGGCCAGCGTAAACATCAATCCAATTGGTGTTGTCGTATTCTAAAATCGTAATTTTGCCTTCTTGTACTAGAAAGAGATGCTTTGATGTAGGAAACCAAGCTATTTTTTTTGATTCATCTTCATCCATCAAATAGAAATTTTTATCTTCTTTTAAATCAAAGACATAAATTTTTCCTGGTTCTATCTTTCGGTTTTCTGGCTGGGTATTAGTTGAAGGCAGGGGTGGGATTAGTTCCTCGGGAATTTGAGCCGAGGCAGTGGCAGTGTAGAGAATTTTGGTTTCGTCTACAGAAAATTTAATCTCTTTGGTTGCCTCAGGCAAAATCTCCAGTAGTTCAGGCGGTAATTCAGCCAGTTTAGCTTCAAGTTTTAGTTGGGCATCTTTTTCCCAGCCAGCTTGAATTATTTCGAGCCGGTCAGTGATATCAATGAGGAGAGTAGGCGAATTGAGCTGGTTAGCCTCTAAGAGGATATTTTCTTCACCGGTTTTTATTTTCAGTTTCGCTAAGATTTGCTTGGAGTCAGGCGACCAGGTTAATTCGGCCTGGGAAAAGTCTCGTCCCCTTGGGGCACTGGCGACAATTTTTCTTGGGTCCCGCGGTAATCCTAAGGGGCGGTCACCCAAATCAAGGACCCAAAGACCATTTTTATCAACTGAGTTTCCGGCTACGGCAAAAACGACTTTTTGACCATCAGGCGAAAGAATAGGGTTTTGGGCACCGGTAAAGGTTAAAGATTGGAGATTAGGGAAAGTAGGGAAGAGATAGGCTTCGGTTTTAGTGACCAGTTCTTTTTTAATGGTGAGGGTTTTTTGCCAAGGAGTATAACCCTCCTTCTTGATTTCCACTTCATATTCTCCGGGTGAAAGATTAATGGTCGTGTTGGTGGCTGAGGCGAGGCGTCCGTCAAGATAAACTTGGGCACCGTCAGGAACAGAGGTGGCCACTAAGATACCACTGGGGCGGAGAGACTTGGTTGAAAGGTCGGGACGATAGCCTTGAGCAAGTTTAATAACCAAAAATGCCCCGGCAATGACCATTAAAAATATTGATAAAAAGATGATTGAGCGTTTTCTAATCATGCTGGAAGTAATTTTAACACAAACTTGGTTATTGCTCAACTTGTTGGGTCATGTTATCATCAAAAAAGGGTATGATATAGTTAATCAAGGCTACTTATAATTTGCTTTGATTAATATATCAAAAAATATCAAAAGATAACAATGGCTTTAGGAAAAAAAATTGGTATTGATTTAGGAACCGCGAATTCTATTGTTTGGCTAGAAGGTGAGGGGATTGTTCTTCAAGAACCAACGGTGGTCGCTATTTCTGTTGATAATAATCGAGTGGTGGCAGTTGGCAGCGAAGCCAAACAAATGTTAGGGCGAACGCCGGGCAATATTCGGGCTTCAAGACCAATGCGCGACGGGGTGATTGCCGATTATCAGGTGACGGAAGCCATGCTTCGTTATTTTATTCAAAAAGTCGGTGGACAGTCGTTATTCTTCAAGCCGGAAGTGATGATTTGTGTACCGGCTGGTTGTACTCAGGTAGAGCGAAGAGCTGTTTTGGACGCGACTCTGTCTGCCGGAGCCAGGAATGCTTATTTAATTGATGAACCGCTTGCCGCCGCTATCGGGGCAGAAATTCCCATTGGGGCGCCCTCAGGCAGCATGATTGTTGATATTGGCGGGGGGGCAACCGAAGCAGCCGTAATCTCTCTCGGCGGGGTAGTTGTTCATAAATCAGCTAGGGTAGCTGGAAACAAAATCGATGAAGCAATTGCTTCTTATATGCGTAAAAAACACAATTTGATTATTGGTGATCAAACAGCCGAGGGAGTTAAAATTAAGATTGCTTCCGCTACCGCCTTGCCTAGAACAGAAAAAATGGAAGTCAAGGGTCGAGATTCAATCATGGGTTTGCCAAAGGTAGTTGAACTGACTTCAACTGAAGTTACCGAAGCGATTCGGCCGGTTCTCAATCAAATCATTGGTGCGGTTAAGGCGGTTTTAGAAGAGACTCCACCTGAATTGGCTTCAGATATTATTGATAAGGGTATCGTCATGAGTGGAGGAACAAGCCTATTGCGCCATTTTGACAAGTTAATGACTCAGGAAGTAGGCGTACCCGCTCATGTTGCCGAGGAACCAATGCTTTGCGTCGTAAAGGGAACGGGAATTGCCATCGTCAACATCGAAAAGTACAAAAAAAGTATTACTAAGAAATGAAATCTCCCAAAGCGCTAAGGTTAATGTTTTCAGTGAAGGTCGGTTTCTTTTCTGTTTGTATCATCCAAAGGGCAAAGTCAAGTGAAATTCGCATCCAGAAAATAGAGCAAAGTTGGGCAGAATTCTATTTTGAACCTATTTATCAGATAGTAGAAGTTTATAGGATTTGAGTTTTCAAATTATTATGAGTTTTGAAACAGCGGGGGAGAGCCTATAATTTGATGGGGTAGTTTTTAAGAAATAACTATGGTATGGGTGAAAAATTGGTTTATAATTAGCTAAAAAAGGGTGAGTAAAAAGATTAATCAAATTGATTGAAAAAGATTAGATAGGTATTATGTACTTTAAACTTATAGTTGAACACGAATTT
>CAZPFP010000024.1:0-11241 GCA_964585895.1 uncultured Gammaproteobacteria bacterium | reverse complement strand
ATTTGAGCAGAAGAGCGACTGAAGCTGTCGTAATCCCTTTCCCTAAACCGGAAATAACCCCGCCTGAAACAAAGATAAACTTGGGTTTCATAATTTATTCTAAAAGACTAACAATTAGGTGTTCCTTTTTCTTTCACTCTCCGCTGATTTTTTCTGAAGATAGTCCGACTAAAAATGGTAATACCTGATTCAATTTTAACTGGCCGCTTACATTGAGAGCAGCCGATATAGTAATCACCATCATCTACGTCTTTTATGGCGGCAATTGAGCAACCTTGAATTAGATGAACCAAAGCTTCTTTCTTATTCATAAAAAAACCCAGAACTTCCTCTGGGTCTAAATCGTATCATCCGTGAAAAACAGTTGTCAAGAACCAAAATTAGTCTTTTTCAATAATGTCTTTAATTTTCTTTTTTAATTCTTTTGTATAATCAACGCCATAAGGCAACATTATTCTTTTTATCCGCCCCAGATTATCAACAAAAGAAAGAGCTATTTTACTCTTGCCCTGGTTTTGTTTAAAAAGCTTGTTTAATTCAACCAACTTCTTTGAGGAAATTCTGGAAGGAATTTCGATTTCAAAATCAAATGGGCTTTTCTTTCCCTTTTTCTTTTTTTCCTCTTCTAATAAAATGGCGTTTTCTACAATCAGGGTTTGTCTGCCATCCCGAACATCGGTTCTCCCCCTGATAGAAACAATTTTGTCTTTTACCCAAATACTTTTTGTTTGAGAGTAAATCTTAGGAAAAACAACTATTTCCAAATTGCCTGTTTCATCTTCTATCCTGACAAAAGCCATCTCTCTGGAAGTGGCTCTGGTTAGAACCACTCTTAAATCAGTGATAATCCCGCCAATTCTTACTCTTTGACCAACCCCAACTCCTTGATTAATATGGCTAAGTTGATGGCTTCTTTGTTCTCGCAATGAGGCTAAGACTGGCGTTAAGGGGTGCTCAGTCAAGTAAAAACCAAGTAATTCTCTTTCTAAAGACAACAGTTCTTGGCGATTAAACTCCTCCATGTCCGGTAATTGGTCAGTTGAGTTCAAACTATTTCCTCCTTTAGCTTCTTGGCCATCAAACAAAGTCGTTTGACCATTAATCTTTTCTTTCTGAATCTTAGCCCCTTGGGCTCTAATTTTATCTAAGCCAGAGAGCATCGCTGCTCTTTTGCCAAAGCCATCCATCGCACCGGCTTTAATTAAACTCTCTAAAACCTTACGATTGACTTTCTGGGCATCAACCCGTTGACAAAAATCAATTAGAGAAGTAAAGGGTCCGCCTACGTCTCGGGCGGGAAGAATGATACTCACCGCCGCTTCACCTACATTTTTGATTGCCGACAAACCAAATCTAATCGCTTTGCTTTCAACTGACTTCTTATCATCTTCAATAGTAAAACCGATTTTTGACTTATTAATATCGGGCCGCAAGATTTTGATGCCCACCCGCCGGCACTCTTTTACCGCTTGGGCAATTTTTTCATCCTTATCTGATCCAGACCCTCTCCCCGATTCAGCTGTCAATAAAGCGGCCATAAATTCCACCGGGTAATGAACTTTTAGATAAGCAGTTTGATAAGCAATCATCCCGTATGAAATTGAATGGGCTTTGTTAAAACCATAGCCGGCAAACTTCTCGATTAAAGAAAAAACCTGCTCGGCGGTTTCTTTTTTATAACCGCTCTTAATAGCACCTTGAATAAATTTGTTCCTTTCCCTGGTCATCAAGGCTTTTTTCTTTTTGCCAATGGCCAAGCGCAGTCTGTCTGCTTGAGCCATGGTGTATCCCGCCATGATATTGGCAATTTGCATACACTGCTCTTGATAAACGGCAATCCCATAGGTTTCTTCTAAAATTGGCTTAAGATCCGGGTGGGGATAGCGAATTTTCCGAGGATCATTCTTAGCGGCAATAAACTCGTCAATCCATTGCATTGGACCCGGTCTAAAAAGAGCCACCATAGCCGCAATATCAGAAAATTTTGAAGGTTTTAACTTTCTTGCCAAGCGGCGCATCCCGGCGCTTTCCAACTGAAAAATACCGGTGGTTTCACCCGAAGCAATTATTTTTAAGGCTTCTTTATCATCAAGCTCAATATTCGATAAATCAATTTCCTGACCACGAGTTTGTTTTAGATATTCCAGGGTCTTCTCTAAAATGGTCAAATTGCGCAAACCTAAAAAGTCCATCTTCAATAAGCCTAAAGCTTCGCCTTCATTGACGGCTGCATTTAAATCCAAATCATACATATCATATTGGGTAATAATATTTTCTCCTTTAGTTTCTTTTTGAAGCGGGACGTACTCAATCAACTCCTTGTCGCTAATAACCACACCAGCGGCATGGGTAGAAGCATGACGGGAGACACCCTCTACTTTCTGGGCTAAATCAAGCAGTTTTTTATATTTTTCCTGACGATACAAACTGGCTAATTCAGGGACAGTCTTCAAAGCCTCAGAGATATTCATCCCAAGGGGAATTAATTTGGCTACCTGATCAGGTTCTGTGTAAGGCATGCCTAGAACTCGACCAATATCCCGAACCGATTCCTTAGCTTTCATAACATTAAAAGTAATAATTTGAGCCACTCTATCTTTACCGTACTTCTCAGTAACATAAGCTAAAACTTCATCTCGCCGGTCATCGGCAAAATCAATATCAATATCAGGCGGCGTTGGCCTGTCCGGATTCAGGAATCGTTCAAAGGGAATATTATGCTTTAGGGGATTGATCGCGGTAATTCTTAAAATGTAAGAAACAATTGACCCGGGCACTGAACCTCTGCCTGGACCGACTCTTATACCTTGTTGTTTTGCCCAATTAACCACGTCCTGAAAAATTAGAAAATAGGTTGCAAAACCTTTTTTACAAATGACCTCTAGCTCATATTCAATTCTTTCTTTAATTTCATTGGTTGGTTTGGCAAAACGGCCACCAATTCTTTCTTTAACCATATTCCTCAAGTGTTCCTCAGCCGTCTCTCCTGCCGGTAGAGGATAATTGGGCAAAATCCATTTACCAATAGGTATTTCTAGGTTGCAAACCCGAGAAATTTTCCGGGTGTTCTCTATGGCGTCAGGAACGTCTTTGAAAAGCTTGGTCATTTCTTCCTGGGAACGCAGGTAGAAAGTGGGCGAAGTGAGCATCGTTAGCCGATTTTTATCGGTAATCATTTTTTGGGTTTGAACAGCTAAGAGGGCATCCTGGGCTTCAGCATCCTCTTTATTAACGTAATGGACGTCATTAGTAGCTATTAGAGGAATGCCTAACTTCCGAGATAATTTAATTAAACTTTGATTGACTTTTTTCTGCTCTGGTGCTTTGTTATCCATTAATTCTAGATAAAAATCTTTGCCAAAGATCTCTAAAAATGCTTTGGCTTTTTCCCTGGCTCCTTTTTCGTCGCCTTTCATCATTAGCTGGGGAATTTGTCCTTGTAAACAGGCCGTACTAGCGATCAATCCTTCAGAGTGTTGTTGGAGCAATTCCATATCAATCCTTGGTTTGTAGTAAAAACCTTCTAGATGAGCTTTAGTGGTTAACTCAATCAAATTCTTGTAACCTTTTTCATTTTTCGCCAGCAGAAGTAAATGAAATTGGTCAGAACCTAATCTCGCTTGCTTATCAAAACGGGAACGATTAGCCACATAAGCCTCCATGCCGACAATCGGCTTAATACCGAACTCCTTGGCTTTAAGATAAAACTTGATTACTCCATACATCACCCCATGGTCAGTAATCGCGATCGAATCCATCCCTAATTCCAGGGCTTTAAAAAGAAGCTCGTCAATTTTCGCTAAACCGTCGAGTAAGGAATACTCTGTGTGAACGTGAAGATGGGTGAATTTAGCCATATTTTTCAAATCGATTTTTTCCTAATTTCTTTGCTTGATACAAGGCTTTATCGGCATGATTGATTAAATCCTGAAGCTTCATCTTTTCTTCAAGACTGGCAAAGCCGATACTAGCGGTCATTCTAATCTTTTTTCCTTTTACTTTAAATTCCTTATCGGCAATGTTTCTTAATAATCTTCTGGCCACTTCTTCGGCCGCCTTCTCCTGAGTGACGGGCAGGAGAATGGCGATTTCCTCACCACCATAGCGTGAAGCAATGTCGCTGACCCGAATACTTTCTTTAACTATCTTCCCTAATCCTGCTAAGACTCGGTCGCCTACTAGATGACCAAATTGATCATTAATTCCCTTAAAATTATCTAAATCAAGCATTAGAAAGGTTAATGGTTCTTGATGCCTTCTTGCTAAAGTTATCATTAACCTAACCACTTGATCAAAAAAGTTTCGGTTAAAAAGGGTAGTGAGCGGGTCTTTAAAATTTTCTAATCTTTCTTTGGCCTGTTCTTTTGCAAAAGCCTCTTTTGTCTTTCTGCCGTCTAAAAGCATCTCCGCAATTAAAAGAGCCTCTTCATAAGCAGCTTGCTGAAGTTTCTTTTCTATCCTCTTAACCATTGTCTCAATCCTACTTCTTTGGCTTTAATTTTTCAAGAAGAATTTTTCGGGTTTGGTTAGGGTTGGCTCTGCCCTTAGTTTCTCTCATTACTTGACCGACTAAAAACTCAATTACTTGGGTTTTCCCTTTTTTGAAGTCAGTTACCACCTGAAGATTTTCTTTAAGAACTTTATTGACCGCTTCCTTTAGCTTCTGAGCCGTGATTCCGGAAGGCGCTTTTTTCTTCACCAGTATTTGAATCAATTCAGCCGGAAGAAATTTGTCAACATTCACCCGTTTATTGATAATCACGTTCGCCAACTCTTTTGCTAAAACTTGGTGTTTCCTGCCTATCCTAACGGCTTCTTCAAAATAATCAGCTTTTCCTTTTGTTTCCGTCAAAATCCCTGCCTGATAATCGGTTAATCGATATTCTTTTTGAAAGCGTTTAATCTTGTCCTCCGGTAACTCCAAAAGTTGGCTCTTAATCAAAGAAAGTTGTTTTTTAGTCCAACGAATTGGGGGCAAATCGGGTTCCGGAAAATAGCGATAATCTTGAGCTTTTTCTTTTAGACGTTGAGAATAAGTTGCCTGTTTAATCTCGTTCCACCCTCGCGTTTCCTGGAGAGGTTCCTTTCCCTCCTTAATTAATTGCCACTGTCTTTTAATCTCATAATTAATCGCCTTCTCCACAAACCTAAAAGAGTTCAAATTTTTAATTTCTACTTTGTAATTTGGCAGTCCGGTCTCTTGTTTACGTTTTACGCTTACATTAACTTCTAACCTCATTGAACCTTTTTCCATATCACAATCAGATATGCCAAGATAGCGAATAATTTGCTGGAGCTTTTTTAAAAATTCTTTTGCTTGTTTGGCGCTGCGGATGTCCGGTTCGGTCACAATTTCCATTAAAGGCACTCCGGAGCGGTTAAAATCTATTAAAGTTGATTTCTTAAGATGGATTAGCTTGGCCGTATCCTCTTCAAGGTGAACCCGGGTAACCCCCACCTCATCAAGTTCTCCTTTAACACAGAACGGCAAATCATACTGGCTGATTTGATAACCTTTGGGTAAATCAGGATAAAAATAATTTTTCCGGTCAAATTTAGAAAACAAGGGTGTTTGACAACCCAAGGCCAAACCCGCCAAAATTGTCCACTCAATCGCCTGTTTATTGGCTACTGGCAAGGCTCCGGGCAAGCCCAAACAGACTGGGCAAACATGAGTATTAGGTTTGGACGCAAAGTAAGAATCTTCGCTCCGCGAAGAACCTTCTTTGCTCGTTGCCACTCGCAAATAATCAGCCGAGCAACCGCAAAACATTTTGGAACGGGTTTTCAGCTCGACGTGAATCTCAAGACCGATGATACTCTGCCAATTTTTTATCATTTATCCTCACTTCGTTCGGTTAGACTTCGCCTGTCGGCTCGTCATTTTTTGTTAAAAAATTACCCTAACCTGACCGGTTATAGAGTTGTAAAACATATTTCCTTCTTAGGCTTAAAAGACCAACCATAAACATGAGGACACCAATACCAAAAACAATCCAGGTAACTCCAACCAAGTCAACCAGGGCAGCGGTGATAAAAACAGGAATAGCGGCGGCGACTGTTACCAAAGCTCCTAAAACACCAAAAACCCGGCCGCGAACATCAAAGGGCGTGTTTTCCTGAAGTAAAGTTTGAGCCGGAATATTAACTAAGATCATGGCCATTCCTAAAAAGACCATGGTTAAGAAAGCCAAACCAGCCGCAAAACTGACTCTGGGAACCACTAAAGCTAAGGCTAATAAGCCAAAAGCGGCACTGAAAAATCCAGCGGAAATTAATACCTTTTTACCTAATCTTTTCACTAACCTTTCAACCACAATACTGCCAAGAATTGCCCCAATTCCGGCTGGCAAAATCAAAACCAAACCTGCGTCCCGAATATCAATTCCCAAAACATTTTCAGAAAACGAAGGGAAAAGGATCACTATCGTAGCCACAAAAATTTGGGAAAGGACATAAAGTCCGATTGGGATAAGAACCCGCGGCTCGTTTTTAATAAATCTATAACCCTCTTTAATATCAGCAATAATTTCATCAAAGCCCCTTTCCAAATTGATTGTTTTTCTAGGTTTATCTTTAGGCAAAAGATAGGTAGCTAAGGCCGCTATCCAAAGAAAAAACGAAGCTAAAAGAAAAGGACTGCGAACTCCAAGTATTTTGACTACCGGTCCTCCGATTGAATAGCCGACCAAAAAAGAAGCGTGGAGAGTAAAAAAGAAAAAACTATTAGCCGCCGGTAAATGCTCTCTCTTTACCAGGGCAGGCAAGCTGGCGGCTTGAGCCGGATTAAAAAACTCGTCACAGATTGAATAAAGGAGAACAATCGAATAGATAGGCCAAATCTTTGAACCAATACCTAAATAAAGAAGAACTATTAAAGCCTGGGAGAAATTAGTTATTAAAAGGACTTTCCTTTTACTCCAAAGGTCAATAAAAGCGCCGGCAAAAAGCCCTAAGAAAAGAGAGGGGGCAACATAAAGAGCTAAAAGCAAACCAACCGCCACCGTTGAGCCGGTTGCTTCATAAACCTTAACAATTAAAATGAAATTAAGCATGTTGGCAGTTAATTGGGAAAGTGCCTGAGAACTCCAAAGTTTTAGAAAATTACCATTCTTTAAAACAGTTAGAAAAGTTGTTTTTTTCATGCTAGTTTTGGTCTTTTTTTACACCACTCAGTTGCTTGTTCATAGGTATAGCCTACTCGAAAAAGCAATTCTTCACTGAATTGCGGCCCCAAAATTTGAATCCCAACCGGCAGTTCGTTAACAAACCCAGCCGGAATTGATAATCCCGGAATACCGGCCAAGTTGGCGGTCACCGTGTAAATATCAGAAAGGTACATCCTGAGCGGGTCATCAATTTTTTCACCTAATTTAAACGGAGGCGTGGGTGAGACCGGCGCTAAAATAACATCAATTTTGGCAAAAGCTTTATCAAAATCTTCTTTGATTAAAGTTCTCACTTGCATTGCTTTAAGATAATAGGCTTCATAATAACCAGTGGAAAGAGTAAAGGTACCCAACATAATTCTTCTCTTCGCTTCATCAGCAAATTTCTCTCTAGGAAAACCAAACCTGATACCATCGTAACGAGCCAGATTAGAAGAAACCTCAGAAGGTTGAACAATGTAATAAACCGCCAAAGCATATCGAGTATGAGGCAGGTTTATCTCAATTAGCTTAGCGCCCAGTTTTTCAAATTCTTTCATCGCTTTTTCTACCGTCTGTTTAACTTCCCTCTCAATTCCCATTTGAAAATATTCCTTAGGAATGCCTATTTTCAAACCCTTGACGCCTTTTTTCAAATTTTTTAGATAGTCAGGTACTTTGATTGCAGGAGTGGTGGCGTCTTTTGGGTCTTTTCCGGCCATAATCTTTAAAACTAAAGCAGAATCGGTCACATCTTGGCTTAGATGTCCAATTGAATCAAGCGAAGAGGCCATAGCAATTACTCCGTAGCGGGAAACTCGCCCGTAAGTAGGCTTCAAACCAACGACATTGCAAAAAGAAGCCGGCAGTCTAATAGAACCGCCGGTATCTGTTCCAGTGGCGGCTAAACACATCCCTGCGGCTACGGCCGCACCTGAACCGCTGCTTGAGCCTCCAGGAACATATTCTAAATGCCAAGGGTTTTTGGTTGGCCCATAATCTGAGTTTTCGCCTGAAGAACCATGAGCCCAAGCATCCATATTAGTTTTGCCAATAATAATTGCGCCGGCTTCCTTCAACCTTTTCACCGCCGTGGCATCGTAGACAGGCAAATAATCATCTAAGACTTTTGCACCGGCCGTGGTTCTAATTCCCTTAGTACTAAAAATATCTTTGATGCCAATGGGGATGCCCAGAAAAGGCTTTTCCTTAAAGACCGATGGCTGCTTGCTCATCATTTTGTCTGATGCCCCAGCTTGGACCAGGGCCTGCTTTTCACTAACAGTGATAAAAGCGTTTATTTTTTTATTGTCTTTCTTAATTCGTTGTAAACAAGCCCTGGTTAGTTCTACCGAAGAAAATTTCCTCTCCCTCAAACCTTCTTTAGCTTCTTTGATAGTGAGTTGATTAAGAGACATTTTTAAGTAATTTCCTCAAATATCGCTTTGACTTTAAACATCCCTTTTTCTTTTTGTTTGGCTCCGGAAAGAACTTCCTCTTGAGAAAGAGAAGGTCTTGACTCATCCTTTCTTAAAACATTCTCTAATCCCGTTACCTGACTGGTTGGCTCCACTCCCTTGGTATTTAATTCTTTCAATTGATCAACATAAGCTAAAACGTCCGAGAGTTGTTTCTGAAATCTTTTAACCTCTTTTTCGCTTAGCTTTAAGTTAGCTAATAAAGCGACATGTTTAACGGCTTTTTTCTTCATCATTCTAAACCATGGCTTTTAAAGCCTGAATTCTCTCTTTAACCGGCGGGTGGGTATTAAATAAATTAGCAAACCAACCTATTTTATCATGGCGATTCTTTAGGGGGTTAGCAATATAAAGATGAGCCGTGGCTTTGTTAGCCGCTTCCAAGGGTTCTTTATCAGCGGCAATTTTTTCCAGAGCCCGGGCTAATCCATCGGGTTGACGAGTCAGTTTTACGGCTGAAGCATCAGCCAGAAACTCCCTTTGCCTAGAAAGAGCCAAGCGTATTAAACGGGCAATCAAGGGTGACAGTAAAATCAAAACAATACCGACTATAAACAAAATTGCTCCCAGACTGCCTGCTTGTTTACTTTTGCCCCTTGACCCATAGAGTCTGCCTCTTAAAAACCAATCAGCTAAAAGAGTAATCATCCCCACTAAAATCGTCACCAGACTCATTAGTCTGATATCATAATTTCTGATATGGGAAAGCTCGTGGGCAACCACTCCCTCCAGTTCGGTCCGACTTAGTTTTTTTAATAAGCCGGTGGTTGCGCAAACTACCGCGTGTTTAGGATCCCGGCCGGTGGCAAAAGCATTGGGAGCCGAATCCTCAATCACATAAAGTCGAGGCATAGGAATTTGAGCCGCCATCGCTAAATTTTCCGTGACGGTGAAAAAAAGGAAATCTTGTTTTTTATCAGCCGGTCTGGCTCTGGAAATGGTTAAAATAATTTTATCTGACCACCAATAACCACCAAAACTCATTAATCCCGCCACAACCAAAGCAATCGCGACCACGTCCAGTCCGTAGCCTAAAACCATGGCTAAAAACCAAGCAAATAAAGTAATCAACACCACAAATAAAACCATAATTATGGTGCTGCGGCGTTTATTCCGATCAACTTGTTCGTAAACGTTAATCATCAAAGCTCCACTTTTGGCGCTTTAGTTTCTTGAGCACTCACCTCAAGGTGTTCGCCTTCCACCGGGGTTTTTAGTCCCGGTTCTTGCTTAAACCCAAAAACTGAGGCAATAAATTTGCTGGGAATGGTTACCACCATCACATTATAATCAGCGGTCAGGTCAATCAACGTCCGGCGTGAATACATCAGTTTGTCAGCCGTATCACGCAGCTCATCCATCAACTTCTCTGTCGGTTTGGCTGCCTGAAGTTCCGGGGTGCTTTCCAAAACTACTCTAAGAGGCGCAAGAGCATTCTGGAGTTTGGCACTGGCATCAACTATTTTCTGGGTATTATCCGATTGCAAGGCTGAGGTAACCGCTTTTCTTGCTTCAGTAAGCTCACCAAAAATCTTCTTCTCATGTTTCATATAGCCCTTAACTGATTCAACTAAGTTCGGAATTAAATTTGACTGCCTCTTCAGCTGGTTACCAATTTCCTGGATTGAAGCCTTAATTCGAGTCTTAGTGGTGACAAACTTGTTATAGGTAAGAAAAACATAAAATATCACCCCAATAATAATAAGCACAAATATGATTAAAATAGGCATTATTTATCACCTCCTTTCAGTTCTTTTTTTATCCTACCACAACTTAAAGTATTAACAATATCCTTTTTTTCAGCCCAGCCACGGCGAGCCACAGAAACGCCATATTTCATTAAATTCATTTCTTCTAATTGATGGGCATCGGAATTAATTACCATTTTCACCCCATTTTTCACAGCCTCATGAACTAATCGGTCGGTTAAATCCAACCGGGCTGGCCAAGCATTGATTTCCAGCCATTTTTTCTTTTTTTTACAAAAGTTAAAAATTTGGTCCCAATCAAATTCCATTCCTTCCCTTTGATTAATTAATCTGCCGGTGGGATGACCCAAAATAACTGCTTTCGGGTGTTCCAAACCTTTTAGAACTCTTTTAGTCGCCGTATCCCGTGTTTGACGGAAGCTACTGTGAATAGAAACCACCGCGTAATCTAAATATTCAAAACCTTTCTCAGGCATAGCTAAACTACCATCAGGTCTAATATCTATTTCCAGGCCATTGAGTAAATGAATTGAACGAACAAGTTTTTTGTTCGAGGACTTAAATTGTTCAACAAACTCTTTTTTCTTCTTCAAAATATTGATAATTTGTTTATTTGAATGCTGGCTAATGCTGGGGTTATGTTCGCTTATGCCTACGTATTGGTAGCCTATTGCTTTTGCTTTGGTAACAATTTCTTTAATTGAAGCGGTTCCTAAATCATGGCTGGGTTCGATGGGATAATTTGAATGAATATGGAGATCGCCCTTAATTTCCTTTAACTCAACTAATTTTGGTAGCTGGTGCTTTTGGGCTGTTTCAATTTCGCCTGTCTCTTCTCTTAATTCAGGCGGAATCCAATCCATGCCTAGTTCTTGATAAAAATCATCTTCGGTTCGATATTTTTTC
>CAZPFP010000023.1:0-11821 GCA_964585895.1 uncultured Gammaproteobacteria bacterium | reverse complement strand
CCTTATTTTGAGTTCTAACGAGAAACAAGGTACTCCTTATTTTGAGTTCTAACGAGAAACAAGGTACTCTCGAAATTTCGAGAGATTCTTATCGGCCCTTCCTGGTTAGTTTCATTAGCTCTTCCGGCCGAAAAGCATAGTTTTGGGCTACCTCAAGACTAATTTTACCTTCTTTGACTAATCTGGCTAAGTCCATTTCCAGCATTCTCATGCCCATCTCGGCCGAGGTCTGAATGATATTATCAATCATATGGGTCTTTCCCTCTCTAATGACTGTTCTTACTGCTGGGGTGGCCACTAAAATCTCTGTGGTAGGAATTCTGCCGCCGCCCAGACAAGGAAGGAGTCTTTGGGAAACAATCGCTTCAAGAGTAGCTGAGAGCTGCATTCTTATCTGTCCTTGCTGATGCTCTGGGAAAACATCAATAATCCGGTCAATTGATTGGGCCGCCGAGTTAGTATGAAGAGTGGAAAAAACCAAATGTCCGGTTTCGGCAATGGTTAACGCCATTGATATTGTTTCTAAATCCCTCATTTCACCAATCATTACCACATTTGGGTCTTCTCTTAAACAAGAACGAAGGGCAATAGACCAAGAATGAGTATCACTCTTTAACTCTCGCTGGGAAATAATTGATTTATGATGAGAAAAAACATATTCTATCGGGTCTTCAATAATAACAATATGTTCGGCTCGATTCTGATTAATTTCCTCGATAATAGAAGACAAAGTAGTGGATTTACCATGACTAGTGGGACCAACTACTAAAATAAAACCTTGTTTTAATTTGGTAAAAGCATGACAGATTTCGGGAAGATTCAACTCTTCAATAGAGGGAATCTTCATTGGGATTAAACGAAGAGCAACAGCTAGGGCCCCTTTTTGATAATAAGCATTAGCTCGAAAACGAGCCAGCTCGCCAAAGGCAAAAGAAAAATCAATTTCCTTATTGACTAACAAAATTTCTTTCTGTTCCTCGTTAACTAAATCAAAAATCAACCCCTCCGCTTGTTCTTTAGATAATGGCTCTAGCCCGACAATCGGCGTCAAGTTCCCCTGAATCCTCAACATTGGCGGCGCCTTGGTAATCAAATGAAGGTCAGAAGCACCTTTATTGACAGTAATTTCTAATAGTCTTTTAATTTCCATTTTCCCTACTCCTCAGCTACTCTTATGACTTCTTCTATAGTAGTGATTCCTTCTAAAACTTTCAAGTAACCATCTTGTTTCATAGTAATCATTCCTTCCTCAACCGCTTGCTTCTCAATATCGACTGCCGAAGCTCTTTCCATGGTCAAACGACCAAGTTTCTCAGAAATCGGCATCACCTCAAAAATCCCGATTCTACCTAGATAGCCAGTATTATTACACTTAGGACATTTCTTACCTCGAAAGAGTTTAGGTTTTTCTCCATGTTTATAAAGATTGCCCAAAATCTTCTTAAAATCCGCCACTATCTCCGGAAGGGCAGGGTATTCTTCTTTACAATCAGGGCAAATCTTCCTCACTATCCGCTGAGCGATAACACAACTAATTGAGGAAGCCAATAAAAACGGCTCTGCCCCTAAGTCAACCAAACGGGGAATAGCCCCGGCGGCATCATTAGTGTGGAGAGTTGAGAAAACCAAATGTCCGGTCAAGGCCGCCTGAACGGCTAAACCGGTGGTTTCTTTGTCCCGTATTTCACCCACCATAATAATATCCGGGTCTTGACGAACAAGACTTCTTAATCCCGTGGCAAAAGTCAAGCCTGCGGCAGGATTGACTTGGACCTGATTAACCCCCGGTATTTCATACTCAACCGGGTCTTCTAAAGTAATAATATTCACCTTAGGAGTACTAATCTTGGATAAGCCAGAGTAAAGGGTGGTTGTTTTACCTGAACCGGTCGGCCCACAAACAATAATAATGCCATGGGGACGAAGAACGGCTTCATGGAAATTCTTTAAAGCCGTACCTCTTAGACCCAGTTCCGGTAAATCAAGAACGCCGCCGCTTTTTTTCAATAATCTCATGACAATTTTCTCGCCGTGAACAGTGGGCAGACAAGAAACTCGCAAGTCAACCTCCTGACCATCGGCTTTAAAAGAAAAGCGCCCGTCTTGAGGAAGACGTTTCTCGTCAATCTTCATACCGGAAAGAATCTTAATTCGAGAAATAAGACCCTCGTGAACTTTTTTAGGCAAAACCAATCTCTCATGCATAATGCCGTCAATCCGATACCTGACTCTCGTTTTTTCTTCTTCAGGCTCAATGTGAATATCCGAAGCCCTGCCTTTGACCGCAAATTCCAAAAGAGTAGAAACAATCTTGGCAATCGGTGCTTCCCGAATAATCTCACCTAATTTGGTAATATCCACCGGAACGCCTTTAACTGGCGCTGTTTCTTTAAGAGCTGCTTTAACCTCGGTAGAAAGACTTTCCTCATAATTAATGGCAATCGCTTTTTTAATTTGCTCAGGCGTGGATATAAAAGGTTGGATTTTTGCTCCTGATTTCTTTTCAACAAACTCAATTGCCTGAAGATCCTTCGGGTCAGCCATCGCCAGGGAGAGAAGATTAATATTGGTGTTGTAAGCAAAAGGAAGAACCATGTAGCGTTCAGCTACAGCTCGGGGTAGCTTTCCTAAACTTTCCGGAGAAGCGGCCGTTTGGCCAAGATCGACGAAAGGGATGTAATAAACTAGAGACTCAGCTTTGGCTAATTGTTCAATTGAGGCATAGTTATGTTCGAGAATAATTTCCTTTACTTCTCGACCAGTATTTGCCTCTTCAACCCTGACTTTTTCTATTTGTTCTGGAGAAAGAATCCTCTGATTAGCCAGAACGCCAAGCAGGGTAGGAATAGTCGTTCCAGTTTGAGTAACTTGAGGAGCTGATTTCTTTTGGGCAGGTTCAGCCATCTCTTCTATCTTATCTTGTTTTCTGCTAAAATGTCAAACCACCAGCTATGATAACATCTCAATTAATTATTGGTGGCTTGGATGAGGAAAGAATTAGGATTGCCCAAAAACTTATCCACCCTTTTTATCGCCAGCCAATTAATTTAGACAAACCCCCAGTGGATGTTTTGGTGATTAGGTCAGATAATTCAATCGGTATCAACCAAATTAGGGGTTTAAAAAAATTTCTCAGTCGCCGCCCTTATCAGGCAGAAATAAAAATTGGTTTGATTTTGGAGGCAGATAAGCTAACCTTTCCTGCCCAAAATTCACTCCTGAAAACCTTAGAAGAACCACCAGCCCATTCTTTAATCATCCTTCTTGCTAGTCATTCAGAGATTTTCTTGCCCACGATAATTTCGCGAGCAAAAATTACTCGTCTTCCAGCCACAAGCCAAATCGTCCTTTCACCAAAAGACATTGAACAACTAACAGAAACTTTAAACCATCTGTTATTTCAAAGAGTAGGGGAAAGAGTGAAACTAAGCTTAACTCTAGTTAAAAATAAAGATCAGGCTCTTAAGTTGACTGAGAATTTACTTTTTCTCTGGCGCCAATTTTTACTGGCAAAAACCGGGGTGGATGAAAAGGGACCTGGTTTCCTAGAAAAACTAAGTCTTCAGCAAATCGAAAAGGCTCTCAAAAACACCGAACAAATAAGAAAAATGTTAGTCGCTAATGTTAATTTTCACCTGGCAATTGAAAATCTTTTTCTCTCTTATCCCCACTTAAGATAAGCTTGCATCAGCTTCCAAAAATTGGTAAAATAGAGTCAGTTTATTAGTCGGTAGGGTAAAGAGCTTCAATTTCCTCCCTGCCAATTTTGTGTCTGTTAGAAATGGATAAAAAGACAGAGAAAACTAAAGAAAAAAAAGATATTCTTTCCACTTACACAGCGGCTCAAATAAGAGTCCTTGAGGGTTTAGAGCCAGTTAGAAAGCGTCCGGGAATGTATATTGGCTCAACTGACGAAAAGGGTTTTCACCATCTGATTACTGAGGTAATTGACAATTCTATTGATGAATCTTTAGCGGGCTTCGCCAAGAGCGTCTGGGTCACTTTAAAAGAAAACGGCAGCGCTGAAGTTCAGGATGACGGTCGGGGTATTCCGGTTGATAAACACAAATCAGGCCTTTCTGGTCTTGAGGTAGCCATGACCAAGCTCCATGCCGGGGCAAAGTTTGATGAGGGTGTTTATAAAGCTTCAGGTGGACTTCACGGCGTAGGAGTTTCGGTGGTTAACGCTTTATCTCAATGGCTTAGGGTAGAAGTTCATCGTCAAGGTAAGGCTTATGTTCAAGAATACAAACGCGGCAAGCCAATAACTAGATTGAAACAAATCGGCAAAGCCAAGGATACGGGCACAATTACTACTTTTCTCCCTGATAAAAAGGTTTTCAAAAAAATTGAATTTAATTATAAATTCATTGAGCAAACAGTCCGAGAAAGAGCCTATCTGATTCCGGGGATTAGATTTCATCTCAAAGATGAACGAAAAAATATCACCAAGAATTTTTATTTCGAGGGGGGAATTCGCTCTCTAGTTAAACACCTCAATCGCAATAAAAAAACAATTCACAATGTTATTCATATCGATGGTCAGGCCAATGGGATGGAAATGGAAATCGCCATTCAATACAACGACGGCTATTCAGAAAACATTCAGTCATTCGTCAACGTCATTAATACTAAAGACGGCGGCACTCATCTAACTGGTTTCAAAATGGCGCTGACAAGAGCGATTAACGATTACGCCAAGAAAAGTGGCGCCATTAAGGAAGGCAATGGCTTTATCGGCACGGATACCATCGAAGGCTTAACAGCAGTAGTGGCGGTAAAAATCCCAATTAACAAAATTCAATTTGAATCGCAAACCAAAACCAGGCTTAATAACCCAGAAGCCCAGGGTCTAGTGGCAACAACGGCTAAAGAGGGGCTAGATACTTTTTTTGAAGAACATCCTGGTGAAGCTCGAAGAATTATTGAAAAAATTGCCCTGGCAGCCCGTGCCCGTTTAGCCGCCAGAGCCGCTAAAGAAGCAGTCATCAGAAAAGGAGAATTAACTGGATTGGGCTTGCCAGGCAAACTAGCTGACTGCCAAGAAAAAGAGCCAAGCAAATCAGAACTTTTCATTGTTGAAGGAGACTCTGCCGGAGGTTCGGCCAAGCAGGGAAGAGATCGTCGTTTCCAAGCAATCCTCCCTTTAGGAGGAAAAATCCTTAACACGGAAAGAGCTCAATTAGACAAAATCATCAAATTTGAAGAGCTCAAGGATTTAATTGTTGCTCTCGGTATGGGTATCGGCGAAACCCTTAACCCCAAAAGACTGCGTTATCATAGGGTTATCATTATGTGTGATGCTGATGTTGATGGCCAACACATTGCTACTCTTCTCCTCACCTTCTTTTACCGTCATCTAGAGCAAGTAATAGAAAATGGTCATCTTTACATTGCTATGCCTCCTTTATACAAAATCCAGATTGGCAAAGAGAGTTTTTACGCTTATAATGAAGAGGGGAAAGAGGAAATTATTGCTGAAAAAGGTAAAGGCAAGAAAAATATCAGTCTTCAGAGATATAAAGGGCTTGGAGAAATGAATCCAAATCAATTATGGGAAACAACCATGAATCCAGAGAAAAGAATTCTTAAAAAAGTCACCATCGAGGATATCCAAAAAGCGGATCAGGTTTTCACTACTCTCATGGGCTCCGAAGTGCCACCAAGAAAAAGGTTTATTCAAACACATGCTAAAACAGCTAATTTAGATATCTAGTTTAATTATTTAAACCAATATACTTTAATTATTTAAAGCGCTTAAAGGAGAAAACATGAATAACAAAAACTTATTTCATCTAGTTAGTATTGGTGATAAAGCACTCAAAGAAATTAATTGCCTGGTAGAAGTACCTAAAGGCAGTTCCAATAAATACGAATATGATCATCGTCAGGGTTACTTTTGTTTGGATAGGGTTCTTTATGAAGCCGTTTTCTTTCCTTTTGAGTACGGCATCATTCCCCAAACCTGGAATGATAAGGATAAGGATCCTTTAGACATTTTAGTTTTATCCAGCTTTTCTACTTTTCCGGGGTGTGTGATTAAATGCCGCCCCATTGGCGTCATTCGGATTAATGATACCGGAGAACAGGACGATAAGATCATCGCCGTTCCCGTGGATGACCCCCGTTTTGCTCAGGTCAAAGAGCTTAAAGACCTCCGCTCCCATACAAAGAAAGAAATTGAAAATTTCTGGGAAAATTACTCCGAACTACAGCCGGATAAGAAAATCAAAATTGAAGGTTGGGGGGAGAAAAAAACGGCTCGGTCGCTGATTAAAAAAGCAGCGACAAACTATCAAAAAAAATTCCCCGCGTAGATAAGAACCTCCGCCTACAGCGGAATATCTTGTTTCTCGTTAGAACTCAAAATGACAAGTAAAATCGGTCAAGTCAAACCCACTGAAATCACTGAAGAAATGCAGAAGTCCTATTTGGACTATGCCATGAGCGTCATCGTTTCTCGAGCACTGCCTGACGTCCGCGACGGCTTGAAACCAGTCCACCGCCGGATTCTTTTTGCCATGCAAGGCATGGGTTTATCTCACACCGCCAAATACTCTAAATCAGCCAAAATCATTGGCCAGACCATGGGTCTCTATCACCCTCACGGGGATCAGGCCATTTATGATGCCCTGGTTCGCTTAGCCCAAGATTTTTCCATGCGCTATCCTTTGATTGATGGTCAGGGTAACTTTGGCTCGATTGATGGTGATTCTCCGGCTGCCATGAGGTACACCGAGGCACGCATGAGCAAAATTGCCGCCGAGATGCTAGCTGACATTGAGAAAAAAACGGTTGATTACATTGACAATTTTGATGCTTCTTTAAAAGAGCCCGTCTTTCTTCCCGCCAAAATTCCCAACCTTCTTTTAATGGGTGCCGATGGCATTGCCGTGGGTATGGCCACGAAAATTCCTCCTCATAACCTTAAAGAGGTAATTGAGGGAGTCATTTTCTTAATTGACAAAGGTAAAATCGTTTTGCCAAAAACAAAAAAGAAGAAAAAAGAATTTGACATCAAGAAAATTCAACTGGAAAACAATCTAGAAAGAAAAGGGCCCAACCAAATTCCTGCTCTTAAAGCCAGCTTTGAATCAGAAGCAACCATCGAAAACCTGATGAAATACATCCAGGGTCCTGATTTTCCCACTGGTGCTTTTATTTATGATAAAGACCAAATTCTCCTAGCCTATACCACCGGTAAAGGCAAAATCTTAATGAGGGCCGAGGCGGAAATCGAAGAGGCAAAAGGTAAAAGATTTCAAATCATTATCACCCAAATTCCTTACCAAGTCAATAAAGCCCAATTAGTCGCCAAAATCGCCCAATTAATTAAGGAAAAAAAGATAAAAGGAGTAGGCAGCTTAAGAGATGAATCTGACCGAAAGGGAATGAGAATCGTTCTTGAGTTAAAAAAGAATGCCAAACCCAAAATCATTCTCAATTCTCTTTTCAAACATACCCCCATGCAAACCACTTATCCGGTCAACATGGTTACCCTGGTTGACGGCGTGCCCCAAACACTAACTTTAAAACAAATCCTGACGGAATTTGTCAAACACCGCCAAAAAGTGGTTACCCGAAAAAGTGTTTTTGAACTGGAAGCAGCCAAAAGGCGAGCCCACATTCTCGAGGGACTAAAAATTGCCCTGGATAACCTTGACGCGGTGATCGAGACGATTAAAAAATCAAAAACGGTTGATTCCGCCCGGATAAACTTAATGAAAAAATTCAAATTAACCGAAATCCAGGCCAACGCCATTTTAGAAATGCAACTCCGCCGCTTAGCTGCTCTGGAAAGAAAGAAAATTGAAGATGAATATAAAGAGATTGGTAAACTAATTGAATATTTGGCGAACATCCTCACTCATCCCGAAAAAATTCTCTTAATTATTAAAAAGGAATTAAGAGAAATCCAAAAGAAATATGGGGACCCAAGAAGAACGAAAATCTACCGCCAACAAGTAAATAGTTTTGCTGATGAAGACCTGATTCCCAAAGAAAAATGTTTAATCACCGTCACCAAAACCGGCTATATCAAGCGCTTGCCAACAGGTACTTACCACTCCCAGCGTCGAGGAGGCAAGGGCGTCACCGGGATGGCCACCAAAGAAGCGGACGAAATCGCCCAATTTATGACCGGCGAAACCCATGACAAAGTCCTTTTCTTTACCAATAAAGGCCGGGTTTTTGCCACCCGGGCCTGGGATATTCCGGAAGGCACCCGGCAAGCCAAAGGCCAAGCGGTTGTCAATTTAATTAGCATTGAGCAAGGTGAGGCAGTCCAGTCAGTTCTTAATCTGCCCACCACGGCTAAAAGTAAATCCAAATACCTTCTTATGGCCACTAAAAAAGGAGTGGTTAAAAAAACTTCTTTAAGAAATTTCAAAAAGATAAGGACCTCAGGTTTAATTGCCATTAAACTTAACCGGGGAGATGAACTTTGCTGGGTTAAACCCACCACCGGCAATGACCAAGTTCTTTTAGTCACTCATAACGGCAAATCAATTCGTTTTAATGAAACCAACACCCGACCCATGGGAAGGGATACCATTGGCGTTAGGGGCATCCTTTTAAAAGATAAAGACTATGTGGTGAGCATGGAAGTTTATCCGGCCAGAACAAAAAGGCCTAAAGACCGCCGCTTAAAATATTTCCGTGATGTTCTCACTATTATGGAAAAGGGGCTTGGAAAAAGAACAAATATAAGAGCTCATCCCGTTCAGAAACGAGGAGGGATTGGCGTCAAAGCCGCCAACGTCACCGAAAAAACCGGCAAAATTGTTGCCAGTCAACTAGTCACCCAAAAAGACAAAATGGTGATTATCACCAGTAAAAGAGCCCAAGTGATTAAACTACCCCTGAAAAATATTCCCCGACTGGGAAGAGACACTCAGGGAGTAATTTTGATGAGATTCTCCAAAAAAGATGACTCGGTGGCGGCGGTCACTTGTTTGCAGAAATAAAAAAAGACTAATGATGAAAAAAGCAGTGGCCGTGGCTTTAACAAAAAACAATAGCGTCCTTTTTCAGCTAAGGGATAACAAAACAACAATCATGCCCCAACTGGGGCTTACCCAGTGGAGAAGTCAAGAAAAAGGAAACTCTGAAACAAGCAATCGCGCGCGAGCTTGAAGAAGAAACAGGGTACCAATTAAAAAATCCTATTCTTTTTACCACTGATTCTTATACGGAAAACGGAATCAAGGTTAAAAATCACTTCTTTTACGAAAAATATGATGGCAAGCAGAAAATAAAATGCCTGGAAGGAAAAAAAATGGAATTCAAATCATTAAAGAATTTAGAAAAAGAGAAAGTTATCCCAAGACACAAACAATTTGCCCAAAAAGCGATTAAAATAGCTGAATAATTGAAAATCTAGTAAATTTAGATTAAAATAAGCAACTAATGCCCAAAAAAAAGGGCTTTTTTTTATTTAAAATGACTTATCTAGAAAAACAGCCAAGAGAAATAGAGCAAAATCCAAAGAAATTTTTTCTTTCTCTGCGCGAAACGGAAGTCTTAGTATTAATTTCTCAAGGTCTAACTGACAAAGAAATTGCCAGAGAATTGGAGATTAGCGCATCAACAGTTAAAAACCACGTTTCATATTGTCTTCGAAAACTAGATGCCCCCGACCGAACAGAAGCAGCGGTTATCTTTACTCAAACTCTTGCATTTTTAGCAGAACAATGCCCAGATTTCACTTTTAAAAAACTCCAAGAAGCTATTTTTGTCTTTTCCAGATCTAAAAATGAAATGTCATTCGTTTCAGTTTTACCAAGGCTGAATGAAATCTTAGAGGATGCTAAAGATCTCAAAAGAAAGCAAAAAGAAAAAGAAAGAGTAATTATTTCGGCTCTCCTGCACAATTCCGAAGTGCGTGTCGAGGAAATTGCTCCTGCTCTTAAATTAAGTCCAACAACAATTAGTATAGCTTTAATAAATCTTTATCAAAAACACGGAATCAACCACGGTAAATGGAGGGAAATGCGCAGGCAATTGGTTGAAAAAATAAGGGAAAGTGAAGCAGACCAAACTTCCCCCTCTACTTCCCCTTGCCATGAAAGGCCTCATGAACAGACCGAAGTTGACGATTAGTGACGTGGGTGTAAATTTGAGTGGTCTGAACGTTTTCATGACCAAGCATTTCTTGAACCGATCTTAAATCAGCACCGGCAATCAAAAGGTCGGTAGCAAAAGAGTGGCGAATCACATGAGGAGTTACCTTCACCGGTAACTTTGCTTTCCTAGAATACTTGTCAACGACTCTTTGGACGGAACGGACCGTTAATCTTCTTTTCTCGCCAGTTCCGCCCTCGTCTTTCTTCCCTCTGTAGTTAATAAAGAGTGGTTTCCAAGAATCTTCTCGACCATTGAGATATTTATTGAGCCATTTAATCGCTCTTTCTGATAGGAAAACAACCCTGGCTTTCTTTCCCTTACCAATAATTCCAAACTCACGCCGCTTTAAATCAATTTGGTCGCGATTTAACCTAACCAACTCACTTACCCGCAAGCCAGTGGAGAAGAATATCTCTAAAATGGCTTTGTCACGCAAGCCGGTCTTCTTAGAGGGAAGAGGTTGAGAAAGAAACCGCTCAATTTGTCCCGCCGAAAGAAACTTCACTAACCTCGATTTACTCTTAGGGATGTCGATTTTTTCCGGGGCCAAGGTATCATAATCATTTTTAACCAACCATCTTAAAAAAGCTCGTAAAGCTATCACATGATAAGCCTGAGTGCTAGGCGAGAGAAGATGACCATTTGGAGCAGTACATCGGGCTAAATATACCCTATATTTTTTAACTTTTTCCAAATCGATTGAACTTGGCTTAGCCTTGAAATTATTATCCTTAAACCAATTAGAAAAACGTCCTAGATAATGACGATAGTTACGGATGGTTAGGGGAGAGGACTGGCGTTCAATTTCTAAATGCTCTAAGAACTCTTCAATTAAACGATCTAGCTCTGTTCGGGGTAATTCATCCTTTTGAACTGCCATTAAATATCAGTTTACACTAGACGAAACAGGTCTGTCAACATTGTGCGACGTTAACCAACTTAAATCCTCATCCCTGGCGATACAGCGAACGATTTTATAAAAAACCCACCAGTTATGAACAAGATTTTCTTGAGAAACATCTTGATTATAACGATGAGCAAGAATATAAATTTTATCTCTAATTTCTGCAGCCATAGGGTGTTGGAAAAGCTCGCCCATATCATCAAAATGAACGTCAAGTCCAGGAAAATTTCTATATTTTCCATCAGGAAAATCACCTTTAATCGCCCTTAACTTAAATTCTTCGCCACTCATTCTCTGCCAATAATAATCATCCCGAATGAGAATATTTCCTCCTTCAACCCAATCGTCTTTAACCCAATCAATCCCGGCCATTTTAAATTGCTCTTCAATAATTTTCTCAAGACCTGGAGGGCGGGTGGTTAATACCAAAGGAATGTGTCCCGCGCTATAAATCTTACTTAAAACTCCAATAGCTCCAAAAATTGGCAAAGAATCCCGATAAACACGATGCGGATCATCAGGAGAACGATAAAGTTCATCAAAAAAAGAACTTACTTCTTCTTTTGGCACGCCAATTTGTTTAAGAAAAGCCTGCATATACCAAAACTCAGTAATATCATCATAAATAAGATTCAAATCATATGTTTCATTAAGAATTTTTAATGACGGCGCTGAAATATCAAAAAAAGTATCGTCTAAATCAAAACCCACTCGCAAAACTCTAAATGGTTCTTTTTTGTTTTCTGGAAAATTTTCCAGATGAAACATAAAAATCGGACAGGAGAACATTTA
>CAZPFP010000022.1:0-12044 GCA_964585895.1 uncultured Gammaproteobacteria bacterium | reverse complement strand
CTCTGGCGAGTTCCATTTTGGCTGGTTATATTCAGGCAACGATTTATCTTTTTATTGTCGTCTTTGCCTATCTTTTCTTTCGGATCTTTTCGGACAACAAACAAAAAGATAAATTTTCCAAAATAGTGGCTGTCTTGGCTGGGGGACTAGTTGCCTTTTTGCTTTGTTTAATTCAATTTTTGCCGACCTGGGAAATTTTCCTTCAGTCTGCCCGTGGGATTTACTCGTCTGAGAAAATTTCTGAGTTGTTAATGCCTTGGTTTTATCCGTTAACTGCTTTTGTGCCGGATTTTTTTGGCAACCCGGCTAGCCGTAATTACTGGCTGCCAGGAACTTATATTGAAAGAGTAGTTTATATAGGTGTTCTGCCTTTGTTTTTTGCTCTTTTGGCAATTTTTTATCAACGAAAGGAGAAAATCATTGCTTTTTTTACTGGCTTGGCAACTATTATTCTTGTGCTAACTCTAAATCTTCCCCCGGCCCGCTTTTTTTACGCCATGAAAATTCCCGTTCTTGGTACGACCGTGCCTACTCGGATTTTGTATCTTTTTGCTTTTTCGATGGCGATTCTTGCTGGTTTCGGGGTTGATATTTGGCTAAAGACAAAACAAAAAAAGTCCTTGTTAATCCCAATTATTCTCTTCGGTGGTGTTTATTTTTTTCTTTGGCTTTTTACTTTTTTAACTCCGACCATTTTTTCTTCTGATCATTTATGGTTTGCCAATCGGGTAGTGAGCCAGAGAAATTTATTATTACCCACGGTTTTCTTTTTAGTTGGTGTTTTTCTTTTGGTAGTTTCCTTTTGGTTGCCAAAAAAATTGCTTTTCTGGGGAATTTTTGCGATTACCATCTTTGACCTCTTTTTTTACTTTTATAAAATCACTCCTTTTTCACCGCCTGAATTTGTTTATCCTCAAACAGCCGTCATGGATTATTTAAAAAAAGAAGGGGGAGTAGATCGCTTTTGGGGTTATGGGACAGGCTATATTGATAGTAATTTTTCTACTTTGACGCAAACATATTCGATTGATGGTTATGACCCTTTATTTATTAGCCGTTATGGCGAGCTTGTTTCAGTTTCGGATAATGGTAAGATAGAAGACCCGATTCCTCGATCGGATGTTGTTTTGACCAAAGGATACGGTCCAGAGGCGTTACGGGAAAATCCCTACCGCCAGCAAGTTCTCAATCTTTTGGGAGTGAAATATGTCCTTCAAAAAAATGAAGGGCTTGGCGAAGAGTGGCAGCCTGACTATACTACCTTTCCAAAGGAAATTTATCAGTTAATTTGGCAGGAAGGTTGTTGGCAAATTTATGAAAATAAAACCGCTCTCCCTCGGATTTTTTTAACAGGGGATTATCAGATGGAGAAAGATGGTCAAAAGATTGTTGATTTAATTTTTGATTCGGAGTTTAAACTGGACAAGAAAATAATTTTAGAAGAGGAATTACCCTCTGATTTTATTTTAGACGGCCAATCAACAGGAGAAGTGGAGATATTAGATTACCAGCCCAACGAGATTAAGGTGAAAACAATTTCCGATGCTAATCAACTTTTATTTCTCTCAGATAATTTTTATCCTGACTGGCGAGTGTACTTGGACAATAAACAAGGGAAAATATATCGGGCCAATTATTCTTTCCGGGCAGTGCCGATTCCCAAAGGGGAACACGAAGTTGTTTTTTCCTATAAACCCGAATCATTCAGATGGGGAGTGGCCATTTCCGGACTGAGCTTTGCTAGTCTTTTATCTTTGGGCTTTTTTTGGTATCTTAGGAGGCGTAAGTGAAAAAAAGACTTTTTTTCTTGCTTATTATTATTGGCTTGACTTTGCCTGCAGTTTGGTCTCTTCTTCAACCTGGATATTTTCCTTCTCATGACGGCGAGTGGATGGTAATCAGGTTCACTGATTTTCACCGGAGTTTTGTTTCCGGTCAGATTCCCGTGCGTTGGGCAGCGCGCCTCAATCACGGTTATGGCTATCTCGTTCTTAACTTTCTTTATCCTCTGTTTATGTACATCGGCGAGTTTTTTTATTTCTTTACTGGCAGTTTTGTTTCTTCAATAAAATTGGTTTTTATTATCAGTTTTTTTCTCTCGGGTATTTTGATGTACTTATGGGCAAGGGAGAAATGGGGGGACTGGGGCGGTTTAGTCAGTGCCTTGTTTTATATTTATACGCCTTATCGTTTTCTGGATGTTTATGTGAGAGGTTCAGTGGGTGAGGCACTGGCTTTTGTTTTTCCTCCTTTGATTTTTTGGATGACGGATAAATTAAGTAAGAAAAAAGATAAGATTTATGTCATCATTGGCGGCTTAGCCTTTGCGGGTTTGATAACGGCTCATAACACGATGGCCATGTTGTTCACCGCAATTTGGGGAGGTTATTTAATTTTTCATTGGTGGTTTTCTCAGAGAAAAAAGATCCCTTGGCCACAGTTAAGCATTTTGCTTTTAGGTCTTGGTCTGGCCTGTTTTTTCTGGTTTCCCGCTCTTTACGAAAAACAGTTTGTTTATTTACAAGGGGAAATTGTCAGCGATTTTTTTACTCATTTTCCGAGCTTGCCTCAACTTCTGATTCCCAGTTGGGGCTATGGTTATTCTTTACCCCATTCCTACCAGGATGAGATTTCTTTTCAAATTGGTCTGGCTAATTTAGTTGTTTTGTTGGTGATGTTTTTTGTTTTCATGCCACGTCTTTTTTCCTCGCAGAAACTTAAAAAAATCAAAAAGAACTGGAATATTTATTATTTCCTTTTCGTGTTTTTAATCTCTTTTTTCTTGATGCTCGAGGTTTCTACTAAGGTTTGGCATTTCCTTCCTTTATATAATTTGATTCAATTTCCCTGGCGATTGCTTAGCTTAACTACTTTTGCCAGTGCCTTTTTAGCAGGCGCCCTGATTCAATTACTTAAAGGACATTCCCAGATATTGCTGATGATTGTTTTAATAGTTTTTATTATTGGCTTGAATTATCAGTATGCCAGACCCGGAGTTTTCTCATATCAAGACGAGTCTTTTTATACTACTAACGATGGGACGACCACGGTGGCCAATGAATATTTGCCGGTTTGGGTTAAAGAACCGCCCTTGAATCGGCCAGAAAATAAAGTGGAAATCATTTCCGGGAAGGGGGAAATTAAAGACTTAATCTATAACTCTAAAAAAATTAGTTTTTTACTTGAAGCCGGAGAGGAAGCCGAGGTTCAGATTAACACTATTTATTATCCGGGTTGGCAACTGAAAGTAGATAACCAAAAAACGCCTCTAACTTTTGAAAATGAAAAAGGAGTGATGAGGTTTAAAGTCACCCCTGGCGAGTATCAAGTAGTAGTTAGTTTTGGCGAAACACCGGTTCGACTTTTGGCTGATTTTGTTTCTCTGGCAAGTATAATGGTAATTGGCGGCTTGTTGGTTAAACGAAGGAAAGATAGATGAAAAAATATTGGGGATTATTGCTGGTTTTGCTTCTATCTTTTGGGGCGATTGTGCCTCTTCTTCAATCTGGGTTTTTCCCCATTCATGATGCCCCTCAAGTAGTCAGGGTCCAGCAGATGGCCCAAGCATTAGGCGAGGGTCAGTTCCCGGTTCGTTGGGTGGGTGATCTAGGCTATGGTTTTGGCTACCCGATTTTTAATTTTTATGCCCCCCTGGCCTATTATGTAGGGGCTTTCTTTAGTCTGATTGGCTTTGACGCTTTACTGGCAACGAAGCTGATGTTTATTATCGGCATTCTTTTATCAGGGGTTTTGATGTATCTTTTGGCTCGGGAATTCTGGGGAGAAGTCGGCGGAGTGATTTCAGGACTTTTTTATCTTTATGCGCCTTATCACGCCGTTAATATTTATGTTCGTGGCGCTGTCGGAGAGTTTTGGGCAATGGCTTTCCTGCCTTTGGTTTTTTTGGGAATTTATAAGCTGAGTCAAGAAAAAAAGCGGCTTTGGGTAATTATTAGCGGAATTGGTTATGCCTTGGTTATTTTCTCTCATAATCTTACGGCGATGATGCTGACACCTCTGATACTATTAATAGTCGTGGTTTTAATTATCCTTTCGAAAAACAAGAAACGGGATTCTAAGCACTTCTTATCATTTATGGCTCTTGCCTTAGGTCTAACGGCTTTTTATTGGTTGCCGGCGATTACGGAAATGAGATTAACTAAAGTTTTTGGTCAAATCGGTGGAGGAGCTGATTGGCGCGACCATTTTATTTTTCTGGATCAACTTTGGGCCAGCCCTTGGGGGTTCGCCGGTTCAAGTCCAGGAAGACTGGATGGGATGAGTTTTATGATTGGAAAACTTCATCTTGTTTTAGTGGTTTTATCTTTATTGGCAATGGGTTGGTTTTTAAAGAAAAAAGAAAAGAAAAACGCTGCCGCGATTTTAGCGGCTTTTGGTCTTTTTGTTTTGTCAATCTTTTTTACTCATCAAATGTCAACGCCGATTTGGCAAGCAATACCTTTAATGGCTTTTGTTCAATATCCCTGGCGATTCTTAGTTTTTACTGTTTTTGCGGCTTCTTTTATGGCAGGGGCGGTCAGGTTATGGTTTAATTTATTGCCGCCGCTCCCGACGAAAGTCGGGAGTAGTGTCGCCACGAATGAAGAATCCCCCAGCATGGAGGCTGGGGGAGGATTCAATAAGAATCATAAAATTACTTATATAGGCGGGGGAGTGATTATTCTTATTCTCCTGTTTTTCAGTCTTAAATATTTTCAACCCCAAACCTATTTTGATGTTTCTGCCGCAGATTATATAAATGAGGAGAACATTAAATGGGAAACATCAAAAATCTCTGATGAGTATTTACCAAAGGACTTTCCTAGACCGCAAAACAAGAACGAAGTTGCTTGGGGAAAAGTGGCTGTTTTAATGGGGGAGGCGGAGATAAAAAACCTTAAATTGAAACCTCATCAGTATTCATTTGAATTAAAAGCAGGGGAGAAAGCGGAGATTTTAATCAATACCGCCTACTTTCCTGGCTGGAAAGTTTGGGTAGATGGAGAAGAAATAAAAGTTACTTTGGACAACGGTAAAATTAAATTCACTCCCCCGCCAGGGGAACACAAAGTTATTGTTCGCTTTGCTAATACACCGATAAGGGCGTTAGCCAACTTGATCTCTTTAGTCTCGTGGGTGGGAATATTAGGGTTTGTAGTGATAATAAAAAAATCTTAGAAATTTTCTTTGAAGAAGTTATAAGTGAGTTTGATTGCTTCTTTTTCTGCATTTGGAGTGTGAAACCCGTGAGGTGAGTCTTTAATTACTTTAAGCTTCTTGGGTCCTTTAATTAGTTTATGATATTTAATTGAATCTTCAAGAGGAACTTTTTCATCTTTGTCGCCATGGAGAATTAGGGTTGGGCAGGAAATTGTGTTTAGTATTTTATAGGGTTTGTATCTTGTCATTTGAATAATCAAATCTTTACTAAAGTCGAACTTTTCGGCTTTTATTTTTAAAGAGCGTTGATGAATGGAATCTTTAATTTTTCCTTTTATCCAGGGAACGATGAGTTTATTGATGCCACTTTTATAATCCAAAGCAGGATTCCATAAAACTAAAGATTTAACAATCTCAGGGTTGTCTTTGAGTAACATGACTCCAATTCCGCCACCCCAACTCGCTCCCAATAAACCGAATTCTTGATAACCTTGATTTTTCATAAATTTAAAAGCTTTAGCTAAATCTTGGACATCGGTGCTTATAGTTCTATTAGCAAATTTTCCAGTGCTTTCACCACAGCCCCTGAAGTCAAAGCGAAAAGTGGCAACACCAAGTTTAGTTAATTTATTAGCGGCGCGGATGAAAATACCCCCCTCGTCTTTATCGACCCGTAATCCGTGAGCCATAATGATTACCTTTTTAGTGGGCTTTGTAGGTAAATGAAGAACTCCTGCAAGCTTAAAACTATCGCTTTTAAAACTAACTTTTTTCATCGCTGACATTTTATCATGGTTTTACACTTGACAAGGTTTAGAGACTATGTTATCCTTGTACTCGGTAAAGGCAGGACGCCCGTTTTTCGGGACTCCTTAAAGCTTTTACCTTTTTTGTTTACTCCGAATAATCCTCCACGTGGTTTTTATTTCTTTCTCAATAAGTTTTTCTATAATCTGCTTATATTTTATTTCTTTTTTTGTATAGCTTTTTCTTACACCCCCAGCTATAAAATCGGGCAAGCTGACAATAGTATTTTGTTGACTATCAAGATGTTCAATAAATAATTCTTTATTCAATTTCTTTTGAAGTAGGTTGTTGAAGTCCTCTCTTTGTTTGATCCACGTAAAATGTCTGTCGATAATGATATGGTTAATTTTAGAGTATTTCTTGATAACAAATTTCAACAAAGTGCCCACTAAAAGAGAGTAATTCTTGGGATTATCAGCAATTTTTCTTCCTTCTTTATTTACAATCAATAAAAATATTCTTAGTTTCTTTTCTTTTATTGCCTCCAGAACTTTTAATCTTGTTCTTTCTCCAGTAGTTTGAAATTTAATTTCAGCGAGAGACTTTTCTTTTTTATATTTGCCTTTCGGTGGTATTTTCCTTCTAACTTTGGGAATAATTTTATCTAGATCGATAAGAGTTTTAGTTACTAAAGCTGAAAAGATGAGGATTTTATCATTAGGGTCAGCTAAACGCCCACTTTCGTCAATAAGAACATATCGCATAATGTCAGTATATTACATAGGCTCCATATTTAACAATTTATGCTAAAATAGGGAGGATGGAAGAACTTGATTTAGCTTTGATTAAGAAGCGCTCAGTCACCGGCGTGGTGGCTTTAACTTCAAGAACTGCTTTTCTTCAAATTATTAATTTTGCCTCAATGTTTGTCCTAACCATTTTTCTGGCTCCTGAGATTTTTGGTATTTTCTTTGTGGTTACCGCCGTGGTTAATTTTCTCAACTATTTTTCTGACATTGGCTTAGCCGCGGCTTTAATTCAAAAAAAAGAAAAATTAACTGAGGCAGACCTCAAAACCACTTTTACCATTCAGCAAGTTTTAGTTATTTCTTTGGTTATCATTGCCCTTTTAGGCTCAGCCCGGTTTGCCGTTTTTTACAATTTGAGTCCAGCCGGTCTCTGGCTTTTTCGGGCTTTAGTGATTTCTTTTTTTCTTTCTTCTTTAAAAACGATTCCCTCGGTCCTTTTAGAGCGTAAACTTGATTTCAATCGTTTGGTTATTCCCCAAATCGGCGAAACAATCCTTTTTAATTTAACGGCGGTTTTTCTTGCTTGGCAAGGAGCCGGGGTTGCCAGTTTTACTTGGGCTGTTCTTGCTCGAGGTATTTCCGGTTTGATTTTAATTTATTTTATTTCTCCTTGGATGCCTGGCTTGGCTTTAAATCGAGTCAGCGCCAGAAAACTTCTTTCTTTTGGGGTCCCTTTTCAAGCCAATAGTCTTTTAGCCTTAGCCAAAGATGATCTTTTAACTGTCTTTCTAGGTAAAATCTTGCCTTTTACTTATGTTGGTTATCTTGGTTGGGCGCAGAAATGGGCCAACATGCCTTTGCGCTTTATTATGGACAGCGTTACCAAAGTTACTTTTCCTGCCTATTCTCGGATTCAGGATAACCTGCCTGCTTTACGCGCCGGGATTGAAAGAGCCCTTTTTGCCGTTTGTTTTCTCACTTTTCCTGCTTTGGTTGGCTTGGCTTTATTAGCTTCACCCCTGGTGGAATTTCTGCCTCGTTATCTGAAATGGCAGCCTGCCTTATTGGCTCTTTACTTTTTTTCTCTCCAAGCCGCTTTTAGCTGTGTTTCAACGACTTTGACTAACACCTTGAATGCTACCGGCAGAATTAAAACCACTCTAAAACTAATGATTATGTGGACGACTCTGACCTGGATTTTCACCCCAATTTTCATTTATTTCTGGGGTTTTAACGGCGTTGCCCCGGCGGCGGTTGTGGTGGCGATCACGGTTGTTTTGCCTATTTGGTTGGTAAAGAAAATTACTGATTTTTCTCTTTGGGATAATGTAGGCAAGTCCCTTTTAGGCGCTTTGATAATGGGAGGAGTGCTTTATTTAGTCATCCCTTTGCTGATTAAGAGTTTAATCAGTATCGCCTTGGTAGTCCTTTTGGGTGGTATAATTTACTCAGTGGTGATGTTGTTATTGGCTAGAGAGAAAATTATTGAATCTTTAAGTTTAGTTTTAGGAGTGATTAAAAAGTGAAGAAAATTTCTGTTTGTTTGGCCACTTTTAACGAGGAAGAAAATATTAAAGCCTGTCTAGAGTCGGTTAAGTGGGCGGATGAAATTGTCATTGTTGATGGGACCAGTACCGATAAAACGGTTGAGATTGCCAAGAAATATACTTCGAAAATCATCATCAGAGAAAATCCTTTAATGTTCCATCTTAATAAACAAAGGGCTTTTGAAGCCGCCACCAAAGACTGGATTTTGTATCTTGATGCCGATGAGCGGGTTGACGAGAAATTAAAAAAAGAAATTCTTGCCGCCATCAAAAAGAAAGGGTTTACTGGCTTCTGGATTCCCCGAAAAAATATTATTTTTGGCAAGTGGATTAAACATTCTCTTTGGCATCCCGACTATCAGCTTCGCCTTTTTCAACAAGGGAAAGCCTTTCTTCCTTGCAAAAGTGTTCATGAGCAGCCAAAACTAACAGGCAAGGCCGGTTATCTTAAGAATCCTTTAATCCATGAGAGTTACCAGACGGTTTCTCAATATGTTGAGAGGCTGAATAATCTCTATACAGAAAATGACCGCCGAGTTTATTTAAGGAAAAAGATAAAAATTTATTGGTACGATGCCATTCGTTTTCCGGTTGAGGATTTTCTCTCCACCTTCTTTGCCCGCAGAGGTTATAAGGACGGTCTTCATGGTTTAGTTTTAAGTCTTCTCCAAGCTTTTTCCGCTTTTGTCACTTTTGCCAAACTTTGGGAAAAGCAAGGTTTTAAAGAAGTTAAAGAAGAGGGATTTTTACCAAAGGTAGCCAAAGAATTAACCAAAACAGAAAAGGAACTAGGTTATTGGCTTTTAACCAGTCAAATTGAGGAGGAGAAAAATTTTCTTAAGAAGGGAGCTTTGAAGATTAAGCGCCGGATGAAGGGAATTTTATGAACATTGAGTTTCTTCGAACAAGATTCTCTTGGGGAAAAGAAGTTCTCTTTCTTTTAGTTCTGTTTCTTTTAATCAATATTTTGATTTTGGATATTAAACTCTTCGCCGATGAAGAAAAAGAGGCCATTAGCCCCACTCCCAGTGAAACTCAACCAGAAGTGACTCCCCCTGTTGTTCAGCCGGTTGAAAATGATGCTTGCCCCTCTGCCTGCTTAGAAGCAATTGCCGAATCGATAACTACCGGCTCAACTCCAACCACGACTCCTCCGGTAGTCACCACTACTGAACCGGCGGTCAAAGAATTTTATATTCCCCTAGGTTCAGGCTCGACCAGTAGTTCAACTTGGGTAGAGTTGCCCGGGATAGAAAGTGTGATTGACATGGAGAATTATCCCAATGTCAAAGAAATTATTTTCGAAGCCACAATGCGGATAGTAACTGGTAATGGTCGAGTTTATGCCAAACTTTATAATGTTTCCGACAAACACGATGCTTGGTACAGCGAAGTTTATGCCGAAGGTTCTGGCGGTTATCGGGCTGAATCGGGTAATATTATTCTTGCTCCCGGGAGAAAGGTTTACCGGGTGATGATGAAATCAACCATGGGTACTGAGGCAATTTTGGACAATGCCCGAATAAAGATCCTTCTTAATTAGTTGATAAGATGAAAAAGGTTTCTATTATTATTCTTCATTACAAAGGCAAAGAATTCACCGGTCAATGCCTTGATTCAATTAAAAAATTACGAGCCAACGGTTTTAAAATTGAAACGATTGTCGTTAACAATAATCCCCGGGAAAATTTAAAAGACCTTGAAAAAAGATTTTCTGGTTTTACTTCAACTGCTTCAAGTCCCGATGAAATCGGGACACAGCTCCGCCGAAGGCGGAGTAGGAAAGCAGGCGAACGAAACCTTTCGGCGAAGCCGAAATCTTCCCCCGAAATTTCGGGGGAACCCCCCAGCCTTTATGCTGGGGGAGGTTTCATTTTTCTAGAAACCGGAGAAAACCTTGGTTTTACTGGAGGAAATAATTTTGGTATCAAAAGGGCTTTAAAAAATGGGGCAGACTATGTTTTCTTAATCAACAATGATACCACTTTAGATCCAGGGGTTTTGATATCACTTGTCAAAGTAGCTGAAAAAAAGAAGAAAGCCGGCCTTCTTAGTCCAATGATCTATTTTGCCCCGAACTATGAATATCACCATGACCGTTATCAGAAATCAGAACGAGGCAAAGTTATTTGGTATGCCGGGGGAGAGATTGACTGGGCTAATGTCATCACCAAACACCGGGGAGTTGATGAAGTTGATAAAGGTCAATTCAACCAAGTTGAGGAAACAGTTTTTACATCCGGTTGTGGCATGCTTATCAAGAAAGAAGTTTTTGAAAAGATTGGCTTTTTAGACGAGAAATATTTTCTTTATTATGAAGACGCCGATTTTTCATTACGGGTAAAAAAAGCCGGTTGGCAATTATTATTTGTTCCCCAAGCCAAGATGTGGCATTTTAACGCTGAATCCAGTGAAGTCGGAGGAGGCCTCCAAGACTATTACATTGCTAGAAATCGTCTTTTGTTTGGCTTACGTTATGCCCCCCTGAGAGCGAAATTGGCTCTTTTTCGATGGGGCTTAAGCCGCCTCATCATTGGCCGCCCTTGGCAAAAAATTGGTTTTCGTGATTTTTTAATTAATCGATTTGGAAAGGGAAGCTATGAAGCTTAGTGTGGTTATCATTGCCAAGGACGAGGAAGAGATGATTAAAAGCTGCCTTGAATCAGTTAAGTGGGCGGATGAAATTATTTTAGTGGATTCCGGTTCGATTGATAAGACCCTTGAAATTGCCAAGAGATATGGAGCAAAAGTTATTGAACTTCTGGCTGGCAAGAAAAAAAACTATTCTAAGTGGCGTAATGAAGGATTGAAAGCCGCCAAGGGTAGTTGGGTGTTTTATTTAGACGCTGATGAAAGGGTAACACCGAAATTGAGAAAAGAGATACAAACAGTGATGCGAAAGACAGGAAATGCGGCTTATGCTATTCCGAGGAGAAACTTTCTTTTGGGCAAAGAGCTTCATTGGGGTGGTTGGTATCCTGATTATGTTGAGCGACTTTTCCAGCGAGATAAATTGAAGTATTGGCGGGGCGAAGTTCATGAAGAGGCAATTTTTAAGGGAGAGTTAGGTCACCTGAAGGAACCAATGATCCATATTCAACCTGATTCGATTGAACCAATGCTTGAAAAAACTATCGGCTGGTCAGAGATTGAAGCTAAACTTTTATATGAGGCTGCTCATCCGCCAGTCGTTTGGTGGAGAATTTTACGGATGGGAGCAACTACTTTATTTAACCGTTTAATTAAAAAACAAGGTTTTCGTGACGGGACCGAGGGTTGGATTATGTCAATTTATCAAGCCTTTCACACGATGATTGTTTATGTTCAACTTTGGGAAAAACAACAGAAAGATGGTTAATAGAATTCTTAGGTACTGGCCGATTTTAGTCATTACCCTCTTGGTGATTATTTTTGCTTTTCCTTATTGGTTTAAGGGCTTGATTCCTTTTCCGGCTGACTATTTGGTGAACTCTTTTCCACCTTGGCAATACTCCTATGGCCTGCCGATTAAGAATGATGCCATGCCTGATGTGGTTACCCAGATGTATCCCTGGAAGCATCTGGTGATGGACTTTTGGAAAAATAAACAAATACCTTTGTGGAACCCTTATAATTTTTCTGGTAATCCGCTTTTGGCTAACTATCAGTCAGCTGTTTTTCATCCCTTTAATTTTCTTTTTTTTGTCTTACCGGAGATAGACGCTTGGTCTTTTTTAATTTTACTTCAACCTTTTTTAGCCGGTTTATTTACCTATCTTTTTTGTCGAGAGCTGAAATTGAGTCAAGCCGCCTCTTGCTTAAGTGCGGTCGCTTTTATGTT
The DNA here is from genome assembly GCA_964585895.1 of uncultured Gammaproteobacteria bacterium. Taxonomy (GTDB): domain Bacteria; phylum Patescibacteriota; class Microgenomatia; order PFEM01; family JAHIFH01; genus CAZPFP01. Next base: position 21 of record CAZPFP010000022.1, on the reverse strand, counting down.
TTCCGGTTTTATGACTACTTG
>CAZPFP010000021.1:0-13388 GCA_964585895.1 uncultured Gammaproteobacteria bacterium | reverse complement strand
TTTTGGTTGAGTCACGCCCTACTTCCGGGCTGGTCCGCGCCAGAGTGAAAAGGAAGGAGTTTTCTCCCTCAAACCTCCCAAATTACTGGTCCAAATGAGGACTCCTTGGGGAGGTTAGGTGGAATCTCGGGTAGAAAGATCTACCTGGGAGGCGGGCTTTGAAGCGAAGGCAACAGAAATGAGTTTGCACTCATTCTTTTTATTCTGTTGCCCATGCGTTCCCGCCTCCCAAGTTAGTTTTCGTGTTTGTTCATTGAATTGAATTTGAACCCCGTTTTTTAGCGGGGTTTTTTGATGGGTTAAACTAGAGGCGTTCCAGGGAGAAGAAAAGAGAGAATCAAGTTTATAATCGGGGAAATAATGGCAATTATGGGTGAAGTACCGAAGAAAGGAAAAATAAGAAAGATTAAAATGATAAAACCGTATTGGTTGAGGATGGCATCTACTTTATAAGCGTGTTCACGGGGTAGAAAACCGACGAGGACTTTACCGCCGTCAAGGGGGTGGACGGGAATAAGATTGAAAATGGCGAGCATGACATTAAGAAAAATGAAGGGAAGAAGGATAGTTTCAATAAGAGTTGAAGTAGGTCCAAGAAAGAAAGAAGAAAGTTGGATGAAAATAGAAAGGATGGTTGCCAGGATTAGATTAGAGGCTGGTCCGGCAAAAGAGATAATGGCGGCGTCTCGGCGGGGATTGCGAAGATTAAAAGGGTCCATGGGTACCGGTTTGCCCCAGCCAAAACGAAAAATGAGAAGCATTAAAGTGCCCATAGGGTCAAGATGGGCAATAGGATTGAGGGTCACTCTGCCCGCTAAACGAGCCGTGGGGTCACCCAAACGGTCGGCTGTCCAGGCGTGGGCAAACTCATGAATGGTCACGGCTACTAAAAGAGCCGCTATCCACAGAGTAAAAAATTGGGGGTTGCTAAAAAGGTATTGTAACATCGTGCCTATTCTGTTATTATACTGCGTCTAACGACTTGTATAATTTTTCTTGTTGAATTATACTTCGCAGTAACGTTCGTATTATCTTAAGGAGATTATACTACGCAGTGACTATTAGTTAAAGGTAGAAAAATTAGACTAAACAATATGGCATTTAAATGTGACCAATGCGGAAAAGGGATTGTGATTACCTCTCAACAGCGACACAAAAGAGGTGTTGCCGGTGGTCGTTGGAAATATCGGGCGCCTAAGAGCCGCAAAATCCTAAAACCCAATCTCCAGACTTATCGGGGTGTTTTGAATGGCGAGAAGGGCGTTTGGAAATTATGTGCTAAGTGTTTGAAGAAAGTTAAAAAAGAACAAAAACCAAAACCTGCTCCTAAAAAATCTAACTAAGTTAGTTTTATTTCAGAATAACCTTCTTGAAACTGTTTCCAGGTAACTGGTTTTTTGCCTTCAAGTTGGACTTGGTCAAGAATGAGTTTATTTTTTTCCAGGTGAGCTTTGATTATTTTTAGTCTTTTCTTTTTTCCCTTGGTGGTGATTTTTGTCCAAGTGCCTGGCCAAGGGTAGAAAGCCCTTATTTTTCTTTCTATTTTGGCTGGTTTTTCCTGCCAGTTTATTCTGCCGTCTTCTCGAGCGAATTTTTTGGTAGAAGTAGCCTGGGAATCATCTTGTTCTTTTAATTCTATTTTCCCTTCTAGATAAGAGGGGAGAAGAGTGGTTAAGACTTTGGTGCCGGCGAGAAAAAGACGCTTGAGAAGTGATTCGGCGGTATCGTCTGGTTTGATTTCTTCTTTGAATTGGGAAAGAATCGGTCCATGGTCTATTTTTTCGTCCATCTTGAAAATAGTGACCCCGGTTTCTTGTTCGCCATTGAGAATAGCAGTTGGAACCGGAGTTGGGCCGCGATATTTAGGGAGTAGAGAAGGGTGAATATTAAGAATGCCGTGTTTTGGTTTTTCCAAAACCTCTTTTTTAAGAATCTCGCCATAAGAAGCCAGAATACCAAGGTCCGGCTTTTCTTCTAAAGACTTAACAATTTGCCAACGTTGGTCTTTTTTGAGAAGATCTAAAACAATTTGAGAATATTGGTCTGAGCCGAAGAAAATGATTTTGATTTTCACTCGATTTCTACCTCGACAAAAATTTCTTTGCCTTCTTTGTCTTTTTCTATTTTGTAAATCTTGCCCTGTTGCTTGAGAATCCGGTCGGTAAAAAGAATACCGTTGAGATGATCAAGTTCGTGCTGGACAAAAGCAGTCTCTTTGTCTGTGAATTTCTCTTGGCGGGTTTTGCCTTTCAAATCTTGCCATTTCATTTTGACCTCATAAGGACGGTCAACAAAACCATAGAAGCCAGGAATCGAAAGACAACCTTCGAGAAAAATTTTATCTTTTTCCAATGCCCGAGAAAGCATTTTCTTAGATTGCCAAATAATTTTGGGATTAATAAAAGGTTTGAATTTTCTGCCGCGCTTAATCACAAAAATTCTGACTGGCTCATTGATTTGAATAGCTGAGAGGCCTACTCCCTCTGGTTCTTTAGCCGCTTTAACCGTATTGATCATGTCCTCGATCAGTTTTTCGATTTTTTTATCAATCTTTTTAACTGGCTTAGACCGGAGATGTAAATTTTGATTAGGGACAGTGATGACTTTTCTAGTGGCCATGTTATCTAATTATACTTCGCTTTCGGCTCGTCATTTCGAGCGCTAGCGAGAAATAACTTTAATCCTCTTCGAGCATTATACAGCGGCACTTCGTGCCTCGATAATCCTCTTCGAGCATTATACTCTGGAAGTAGAAAAAGTTCCAGTAACAGAAGTTTTTTTCGAATGTTTAATAATGAGCATTTTAGCGTTTTTAATGCTGTTTTGAGTAATTTTCTTCCCCCGAATAAATACTGTTGGACCGGGAAAATTTTGGGGTTTAATCAGGACATCTCCTTTTTGGGCAAGTTTTTCTAGTTGATTATTTTCTTCTTCATTTTTGCCAAGAACAATTTTGTTGTGGTTGTCCCAAAAGTGACGACCGAGTTTCAGAAGAATGACGTCTTTTCCTTGGCAGTCTGGCTTTTTTTTGAGCAAGTCAAAAAGTTTTTTAGCAAATTCCGGTTCGCAAAGAAGACAACCGCCGCCGGGTTGCGGATAATCAAGTTGATATTTTTTTGCCAAAGCAATTTGTTTTTGTCGGGAACGACCTTTAATGTTCATTAGCTTATCTCGATTAACCCAGCCGTTTTCTTCCGGTAAAGTTGGTGAGAGAATTTTGGCGGAAAGCGGTCGAAGCAAAAGGTCATTTAGACCTGATTCTCTGGCGATTAAGACCATGGCTTGTTTGTTTTGAGAAAAGGGGCGTTCACCTATGACTTCACCGGTGGCCACAAAGTCAAATTTTTCTCTCTTTAAGATTTCATAAGCGCGCTTGAGCATTAATAAATGACAATCAATACAAGGATTAGCCGCTTTGCCATAGCCTCGGGGCGGATTCTTGATTAATTCAAGATGCTCGTCAGAAAAGTCAATTGTTTTTAGGGGAAGACCTAATTGTTTGGCGGCCTTTTTTGCTGTTGAGTCATCAAAAAAATAGCTTTTAAAAACCAAGCCAGTGACTTCAATACTTTGTTCCATTAAGAGTTTGGCGGCGAGAAGAGAATCAAGACCGCCTGATAAAAGAACTAGGGCTTTTCTTTTCTTTTTATTCTTCATGGCGCTCGACGGTGAAGATTTGATAATCAACTTTTTCTTTGGGTTCAATGCCGGCTTTCTGACAGCAGATTTCTATTTGTTGTTTAGCTGTTTCCACTTCGGGGATGTCCGGGAGAAGCAATCCTCGCCGACCATCAGAACTCGAGACAATCAACCCGTATTTTTTAGGATTCAATTGTTTTTTGGTCGCTTTCTTAGGTTGAGAAAGAATATCAACTGAATAAGTTAGCAAGGGCAATTCTTCTTTAGTAATTGGGGAAAAGCGAGGGTCTTGAGTAGCTGAGGAAATGGCATTGGTAACAATTTCTAGAGCCAAATTGGGTTTGGTGGATAGGAAAGTGCCGATACAACTGCGAAGAGAGCCGTCTTTTTTATGGATAGAAACAAAAACACCCGCCCTTTTCTTGAGCATCTCCGGGGGTAAATCCTTTGGTAAAAAGGGAATTTTATTGGTTTTGATATAAGTTTCGATAGTCTCTTTAGCCAGTTTGACGTAAGGGTCCATCTTTATTTCTTTATCTTGAAGTTAACGACTAAATAACCAACACCAAAAGGAGCTTCATAAGAAAGGATTTCTGGTTGCCAGTTGATTTTGGCGCCTTCTAAAGCACCTAAGAGTTGACAAAAGCTTCTTAAACCGCATTCACCGGCTTCTTCAACAAACTTTGAATCCATATTCAGAATACCGCCAACATCTTTTTTCTTTAGCAGGTTAATAAATTCTTTATCAAATTTTGGGCCGGAAGGATGAAGACCGTAAGGGCCGTCTTCTTTGAGTCGATGGCTCATATCACCGGAGGCAATCCAAGCCAGTTTTTTGATCTTTTTTGAATTTTTGATTAATTCTTTGCCTCGGTTGAAATGAACTTGGGGCGATTCCAAGTCAGTTAAATGGGCCTTGACTTCAATACCACGAAGGTCTTTGGTAAGAAAGTGGAGAGGGACGTTGAATCCCCAGTCTGGGTGGGGAGAGGTAATGACAAGACAATCCGGCTTTATTTTGGTTAGTTGTTTGCCTAGTTTTTCTAGAGATTGAATTGTTTTTTTCACTTCCGCCCGGTCAGCTTTCGAACCAACTGAAGGCAGGATAATGGGCGGGTGGGGTGAGATACAAGCAAAAACAAGCATAGTTTGATTATAGCAAATCTTTAAAAGCTGAATTGTTTCTTTGTGATAAAATAAATTAGTATGGGGGACGAGGAGTTAAATTCTGAAATAGAAGCATTAGAACCACAAATAGAAGCCCTAGCGGCTCGGATTAAAGAAAAAGTTGATGAGGTGATTGAGTTAGTTGAAATGGATTTTATTGGGGTTGGAGAAAGATATGGGCTTGAACAAATACTCAATGATCCTTATGAGTGGGAAGAATTGAGTGCTGAGGCTTGAGAAGTGATTATTGTTGGTGTTGGAACCTATTTAGGAGTGGATTTAGTTAACCTTCCTGAAAAACAAATAACAAGAAGGTATCATGAAGAGGGAGTAAAGGGTGAACGAAGTGAAGATGGGGCTGAAGTAACGGTGATGAAAACAAATAATCCTCAATTAACAGTTCATGTTTTAGAGTATGTTAATCCTGGATTGGGAACGAGATATGATATTGTAAGGGATTCCTAGAACAAATTTGTTTTGGTCATTTAGGTTTGGATTTGGTAGAATTTAGCCGTGACGATAATTTATCTTGTTCGGCACTGTGAATTTGAGAACCCTGAAAAAGTAGTTCCCTTCAGACTGCCAGGGTTTCCCTTAAATACTAAAGGGAAAAGAGAGGCGAAGTTACTCGCTGATTATTTTAAGCTTAAAAAGATTGTTGTTGTCTATTCCAGTCTGCTTTTGAGGACCAAACAGACGGCAGAGTTGATTGCCTCTAAACTAAATCTTGAAGTTCACGTTACCCCTCTGTTATTGGAAACCAAAACACCCCTTCAAGGAATAAAGTGTGAGGAATTTTTTAAGAAGTATGATTTTATTTTTGGTGAAAAAGAGCATCTTAAGAATGGAGGAGAAACGATTGAAGAGGTGAATATGAGAATGAAGAAATTTATCAAGGGGATTCTCAAAAAACACTCTCATCAGAAAGTGGTGGTTGTTTCTCATGGCGATCCATTAATGACTTACATAACGTTCCTTATTAAGGGAAAAGTGGAAAGAAGCTCCTGGCGCGGTGATAATTATATTCCCATGGGTGGAGTTTTTAAGTTGGTTTTTGATGAAAACGGGAAGCTTGCTTCTCACGAAAGAGTAAATTACTAAAGCCTCAAAAGCCAAAATTTCATTGACTATTGACGAGAATTTTAGATGAATGTTATTATTAAAAAGGTGAAGAAATTAAGTTCAAGTCAACTTAAGGGCCTTTCCGAATTTGCTAATAAAATTGCCGCCGCTTGGTTTACTGCCGGAATTATTTCACCATTTTTTACCAGACCGAAATCTTTTTTAGAATTGGCTTTATATGTTGGCGTTGGCTTGTTAATGACCTTGGCTACCCTGCGTTGGTCGTTAGCCTTACTTGAGGGAACTAAGTTATGATTGAGTGGAATTTTGCTAATACCTATTTTTTTGCCGCCATTATTACTAGTTTGGTTATAATTGTGGCATATTTTATTTTTAGGAGTAAAAAGAAGTGATTAATCCTTTAGCAATTGTTGCTATTATTTTGGCTTTTATTGCTCTCTGCCTTGGCTATTTACCAAAATAGCCTCCAAAGCCAAAATTTCTCCCTAACAATTTAGCTTCAAAGAGGTCGTTGATGTCGACAAAGTCTCCGAGGTCGTGATATAATCCACTCATATGGATAAAATTAAAGAAAAAATTTCATATCTCCCCCCGACTCAACAAGTTGCTTTTTGGCTAATTCTTAGAATGCCTGAAGCAGGTAAGAAAGACTTCAAATTTTTTTCCCACGAATTTGCTAGAGAATATAAGAAATTTGCTCCCAAAAAGATGAAAGAGAACCCTGAGGAATATGGACGATTTGTTGGCGGTATTCTGAGTGGCTTATTTAGAAATAGTATCTTGAAAAGGTTATCAGGTGGGCGTAATAAAGCATGGGTTCTCTCGGATGATGTTAAAAGAAATTTTAGAGAATATAAAAAAATTTTATTAGAGGTGAAAGCATATTGGACCTAAATTATGGAGGATACTACTGCCCGTTTTTTATTTAAAGAACTTATTCTACACCCTATTCGATACTGGAAATCATGGGGAATAATTTTTATATTGGCAATTATTACACACGGTAGTGCTTGGATAGTTGCCCTGAAAAAGGGACGCGAATCGGTTAAAATAGAATTGTCTCAGGAAATTGAGCAAATTTATGGCACAACTGATGTTTCTGAGAAAAACACTCAGGAGATTAAGAGAAGTTGTTACAAGGAGATTTTTTCTGAAAATGAGAGTAAGTGGGAGACTAAGTTTTACATAAGGCAAGGAGATGGTTTTTGGTGTCCCACCCAAGACTTAGACCCTGTTATTTGGTATAAAGACGGGTTGATAGTGAATTTCAGCAAGCTTACAATTGAATATGAGATAAAGGAGAATGATAGATTGAAAAGGGACAATCCTCCAAGTTTTATCCTTGCTTATGGAAGAAAAGAAATAGGAGGAAAACCAATTTTTAAGTTATGGGTACCAGAAGGTGAAATTTTACAACTATTTGGTTTTGAAAAAAATTCAGATTTTGATTCAGAGGAACAAAATATGGATCGAGAAAACGCGGTGTCACTGAAAGATCCTGTTCAGATAAGGAGGGTAGATAAACTTACGATTGAGCCAACTCGTAAGGAAGGAAACAATCTTTACATCAATTTTATTTATTATTACACCTCCTCTAATAATTTAGAAGGAGAGGACGACACTATACAGAAAGAAGTAAAACTACCCGTTTCTAATATTCAGTCTTCAACCCAAAAATTGCCTTTTGGTATCGGTACTTATGTGGGGAATTGCATTAAACCAATTTCCTATGAAATTTGTTTATAATTTACTTTCTTTCTGGTCCTCAAATTCGTCATTTTTGGTTAAAGTCAATTTATGAAAAAAGTTCTCTTTTTACTTGACAAATTATCCCTAAAAGATTAGAGTGGGGTGGCTGCCCTGAGGGGCTTTTTTGTTATTTAAAAAAATGGTTGAAAAACGAATTGAATTAGATTTTGGTTACACTGAAGAAGGAGAGTTTAAAACTGAATTGAGGGAAGATGGTGACCTGCGTGGATTTGCTATTGGCAGTGGGGAGGAAACCAGAGGGGTTGGTTTTACGGAAGAGGAGGTTGTTCCAGGGAAAGTGTTAGCTGAGGTTTGGTCTGCTTCAAAGAAAGGTTTAAAAAAAGTGGTTGAAGAAATGGAAGCTGGTGGTGCGAAAAAAATTGGCCGTGATTCCCCTGAAATAGGGGGATCAACAAGTGGCTGGAGTGGCGGAAATTGGGATCAGAGATACGGTGAGATCTTTGGCCATGAAGAGCCAGCGATTTAAATTATTTTAAAATGGCAACCCACGAATCAGTTTTAAAACCTGGAATTGAAAATAAAAGTAATTTTCCCAAACCTTCCCTGCCTATTGTCAACACAGCTATGTTAATTGGGATGATTGGAGAAGAATGGAGAATGCCCACTTATGAAGAAATTAGGGCTAATAAGGATTTTCCGGCTGTTTTGGGAACCAGTGCTGGGAGATTAATTAAGCAGTGGCTGAAATTTTTTGATTTGGTGACAATGGGCAATGAGATAATTGAAAAAACCGCCGAAGAGGGTGAAGTTGAGGTTGATGTTTCTGCTTTGGGAGCTTGGGAATACGCTAAGGAGGTTTTGGGAGAAGATTTTGAGCAGAGAAAAGAGATGATTGAGGCAACGAAGAGGGTTTTTGAGGTTCTTCTTGGCAGTGCCTTGGAAATGGAACCGGGTGATGCTGATCAAGCCAGAGGATTGGTAAAAGTTTTTAAAGAACATCTTGCTGAAGAAAGTTCTACTGCCTTCGCTAATTCAAAAATAGAAGGGATTAAGAAATGAAAAGAAAATGGATGATTATTGGTGGGGTTTTAGCTTTTGTGGTCGCCGCTCTTTTGGTTTTTTGGTTTTTCGGAACAAAGCAAGAAGGTGCTTGGGTGTGCCAGAATGGGAAATGGGTCAAACAGGGAGAGCCGGTGGGAGCGATGCCTACTTGGGAATGTGAAGAAGGGGAGGAATACGTCGCTCCTGAAGAAGAAACCCCTTTTGATCAGGCCAAGTTTGAAAGAAGTAAGGAGATGGCTCAAGAAGCAGCGGAAAAGGCCCCTACCTATCAATATGATGGCTTTGACTTGAAGTTTGAGTCTTCTCAGGAATTAACTTGTCCTAATTGTTGGGAATTTACTTTTTCTTTTTCTTCTCGTCATGCCGGTTATGGTGATCGGACTGGCCAAATTTTAGCTCAAGTGATTACCCCTCATTTGGTTAGGGTCAATATTGAAGATGAAGAGGTGATAGTTGTAGTCACAGACCGAACCTTTGATGAATTGATGGGAATTTATCTCAAGTAATTTTTTCTCTCTTTTTTCCTCTTTTAAATATGCCTTTTTTCTAGGTTAATGTTTTTGGCTAACTATAAACATGCCGATAGCCTTATCCGGCGATAGCCAACGAAGCTCTGGCACATCTTTTAGGTGTTGAGGGATTGGTAGTTTTTCGCGGGCGCCAGTATAAATAGAGGTGGGGTACCCAATCGGTTCACCAAACCCAGTTCCCTGAATCTCGACTCCTTTCCAATTTGTTTTAAAAACCACCACCGCACCAACTTTAAGCTTGCTTTCGTGATCGCGAGCGGTAGTTTTTGCTTGATTCTCCAAGATGGTTGATACGGTGGGGTGTTCGGGGGTACTAAAAAGACCATTTTTCACTATGGAAGTTGCGTCCTCGATAGATGTCCCATGATAGAAATAGCCTTCTCCGTCAGGGCCGGGTGTAGAAAAACCACAATTGTCGATAAGCCAAGTAGCACTTTTTTCAGGATCAAATCTTTGGATAAAAATTTCTTTTCCACTCACCTCAAAAACACCAGTCTCAATTGCTTTATTTAGCCACTCCCTAGTAATCTCTTTAGGGAGAGAAAGAGATTTTTTGGTTTTCTCTGGAGCTTTTCTTTGAGACTCTAACTCGGTAGCATCTTCATCAACCATAGGTTTATTCAGTAGTTAAGTAATCCGTTTTAAATCTTTATATTCAAATCCTCCCCACAATCTGAACAATGGCCTTCTTTGTCCACGCCCAGGATTTCGGTTCGGTAGCCGGTTCTTCTGATGGCTAAGTTATGGCATCTGGGGCAGAAGGTATCGTCTTCTTCATCTACGGGAAGGTTGCCGATGTAAACAAATTCTAAGCCTTCTTTCATCCCAATTTTCCTGGCTTTGAACAAGGTTTCTGGGGGTGTGGGAGGAACGTTGGTCAGGTCAGCATAAGGGAAAAATCTCGTCACATGCCAGGGGGTTTTCTTGCCTAAATTTTTAACAATCCAACTGGCGATTTTTTTCAAATTTTTATCCGAATCATTCCAGGTGGGAACAACGTTGGTAACGCATTCGATATGGACTTTTGGATATTGGTCGTGAAGATATTTGGTGGTTTCAAAAACGCCTTTTGCTTGGGGAACACCAATCAGTTTTTTGTAAAGGCGGTCATCAAAGCTTTTAAAATCGACCCGATAGATATCTAAGTAAGGGGCAATCTTATCAATCGTTTCCTTAGTAGCATAACCATTAGTTACCCAGCAGGTATAGAGACCTTGTTTTTTGGCGAGTTTGGCTCCATCCAAGGAATATTCGAGCCAGATGGCCGGTTCGTTGTAGGTCCAGGCAATGCCTTCGGCACCTGATTTTTTCGCCATTTTAACCGCTTCTTTGGGGGAAAGAAGTTTTTGGTTGTCGAGATTAAGAGAAGCCCCATTGGCATGGCTGATTTCCCAGTTCTGGCAAAAGGCACAACGGAAATTACAACCATAAGTGCCTAAGGAAAGGCAAGGCGAGCCTGGTTTGTAATGGAAAATCGGCTTTTTTTCAATTGGGTCGACATTGATTGAAGAAACCACCCCATAGATAACTGAATAAAGTTTACCGTTTTTGTTGATTCTTGTTTGGCAAAAGCCCCATTGACCAGGGGAAATCGTACAGCGCCGTTGGCAAGTAGAACATTTGACTTTATTGTTTTTTAGTTTTTTGGCTAAAAGAGTTTCTTTCAAAGCTTCTCCAGTTTGTCTTTCGCCTGAGTATCAGCCGGATTGATGTTTTCTAAAATATATTCTAATTGCTCTCTGGCTTCTTTAATTTCTCCTTTTTTTTCATAAAACAGAGCCAAGGCGTAGCGGGCGTTAGTGTAATTAGGCTTTAATTCAACGGTATGCTCCATGGTTTTAATGGCCGCTTCCCTTTGGTCAAGATAGGAATAAAGCAAACCAAGGTTGTAATGGACCTTAGCGTCAGTGGGAGCTAGTTCCGCGGCTTGAAGAAGGGTATCAAGGGCATTTTGTTGATATTTATCGTCAATTGAGGCGAGACTAATAAACATTTTGGCCCGTTTTTTCCAGAAATTAAGATGATAGGGGCTTATTTTCAGAGCTTGGCTTGATTCGCTGATGGCCATCTCCGCAAATTGGGCGGAAAGAGAGGCGTCATCTGATTCGTCAGCTAAGTTAGCCAAACCGGCTAAAGCCAGGGACATTTCGCTGTGATAATAGGGTTCACCGGGGTGGAGGCTAATGGCGGTTTGGAGTTCGTTATAACTCCTTTCATACCAGGCAGATTCATTGAGTTTTTCCGCCACGGCAAAGCGGGTGTCCGCGTACCAGAATTTAGCGAGATAGACAAGGGAATAGGCAGTCAAAAGCAGGATGAGAGTAATGGCCATTTTTTGCCAAGAACCCAAGGCTTGGTTCCGATCTGACTTTGGCATTTGTTTTTCCTTGGCTTGGGTTTTGGAGGCCAAAACCAGGCTCATAGCGGGGATTAAAAAGAAAAGCAAGTTAACCGGGACAACGGAAAAGCCAAAGAAATTGGTGATAAGGATGCTGATGTAGCCGGCAAGAAGAGCGATGATAAAAGCTGTTTTCTCAGTGATTATTTGTTTAAGCGCCCAAGCGATGAAAGCAGTTATCAGTCCCAAATAAGTCAAAAGGCCGACCAGACCGGTATTGGCCAAAGTAGTTAGATATTCATTATGGGCTTTGTTATAGAGCAAGTCCCATTCGGAAACATCATTATGAACACGGGGGCGATGCCAATAATAGGAATAGGCAAAAGTTTCCACTCCGGTACCAAAGATTGGGTTGTGCTTCCAGACTTTGATGGCGCCCTGCCAAACAATTTTGCGAATGTCGCTTGATTCACTGATAAGAGGGGTTGGTTGGGTATCAACAGAAACAGTCGCTTCTTTTTTAGGAGCTTGGGGTTGAAATTTCTTGATGAATTGTCCGGCTTGGGGTGTCCAGGGAGTGCCGACAACAGCGGTGAGAACAATGAGAATTAGATTGAAAATGACAAAACGCTTGGCTAGTTTTTTAAACTGCTTAAGTTTAATCAAACCGATTAGCCCCCAAAAAAGAGCATAAGCCAAACCAAAACCAATTAAGCCTGAGCGGGATTTGGTGTAGAGCAGGCAGAGGAAAAAGATAGTCAGTAATCCATAGCCGATAAAAGACAGAAGTTTCTTCTTAAAAAGTTTTTCCTTTCCCGGCAAAATTAAAATCCAGGTTAAAGGCATCAAAGCCATGAGCCAGGCAGCCAGCCAGTTGGGTTGACCTAAAGTGGAGAAAACACGATTTTGAACATCTTGAACCCAATACTGGGCATCAATACCAAAATGTTCAGCGATACCATAAAGAGCAACCAGGAGAGTCGCGGATAGCGTATAGCGGAGAGTCCGCTTAGTTTTTTCTATGTCTATATTGGAAACATAAGCCCAATAGAGAAGAAGGTAACTGATGGTAGAAAACAAGCCGCCATTAAAGCGGCTGTAATAGCCCCAAAGAGAAGTGTGGCGGTCAATACTATAGATAGTAGCCATGATTTGCGAGCCAAGAAAAAGAATTAAGGGAATATCCATAACAGTGCGACGGAAAAGGATTTTTCTTTGGACCACCATCTTGATTAGCCACGCCGCAACAATAACGGTGGTAAAAAGATAGACCAACATCATTTTATTAAATTCAAAGAGTTCATAGTTCCAGGGAGAGATAATCAGAGGTACCAGGAAAAAGAGAAGATAAAAACCGTATTCAATAATTCTCTCGCAGATTTGGGAAACTTTCACAGCTTGAGTTTAACAAAAGACGGTTCTGACAACAAGAGGTTGGAAGAGATTTTTAATCATGTTATACTGCGACTAGCTGTTCTACAGGGGAGGTTTTTCTAATGATTATTGACCAACTTTTTAGTCTTATTTCTCATGATGTGGGGATTGATTTGGGCACTTCCAACACCGTGATTTGGGTTAAGGACAAAGGAGTAATAATTCGTGAGCCTTCGGTTGTTGCTCGCCAAAAGAAAACCAAGGAAATTTTAGCCATTGGTAGTAAAGCCAAGAAAATGATCGGTAAAACCCCGGAGATGATTGAAGCGATTCGACCCTTGAAAGACGGGGTGATTGCCGATTTCGATGCTACCGAAGCCATGGTCAGGCAATATATTCGGGAAATCCATCAGTCAGGACCGCTTTTTCCCAAAATCCCTAAACCAAGAGTGGTGATTGGTATTCCTTCTGGGGTAACGGAAGTT
>CAZPFP010000020.1:7691-13479 GCA_964585895.1 uncultured Gammaproteobacteria bacterium | reverse complement strand
AGTAGGGATAATGAATCAGATGGCAATCTTTAGGAATCTCGCCTTTTTCTACTAAAACAACCTCTAAATCAGCCACTTTTGACTTTTTCAAGGCCTCAACCAACCGCTTGGTATAAACACCAATCCCCCGAAATTGATGAGCTGATTTTAAGGGGGAAATATCAATCGCAACTTTCATAGTTTAAACTTCCTCGGCAGTGTCTGTTTGAGAAAAAAAGTGATTATCATTATTGCTGGTGGAGCGAAAGTCACCCCTCTTTTAATCATTGGGGTTATTCCTTCCCAACTCCTAGTATACAAGAAAGGCAGGTAACGACAAAGGGTGCCAAAAGAAAAAGCCAGAGTTAACCAGAAAAGGAATCGCCTTTTAGGCAGCAAGGCCACAAAAGCTAAAGCCCAAATTAAATACCAAGAATAGATTTCTTCTCTTAAAGGAGAAAGCAGAAAAACAAAAAGCAAGGCCCAGGCGGAAAAAAGAATTATTTTTTCCTTTTTTAAACGGGAAGAAAAAGCAAAGATAGGTAATAAAACAATCGTTGCATATTTAATCCCAATTGAAGCCAAAAGAGAAGCAAAAGAAAAAACCTTTTTCTTTTGGAGCAGCCAATAAAGCCCTAAAAGAGCAAAAAAGGCCATCACGACATCATTGTGAGCGGAAACTAAGGTTTCCATTAAAACCAGAGGGTTCAAAGCAAAAAAAGCCAGTGAGTATTTACTTTTCTTGGAAACTCGCCAGATTAACCAAATCAAACCTAAATAAAAAGCCATCATCAAAGCTTTAAAAGAAAAAATGCTGAGAAAAAGATGGCTGGTTATTGCATGAGGCAGAGCGGTTAACAATATCCAAAACGGACCGTAAAGAGCAATTTTATTAGCGGCGTGCATAAAATCAAGCATCGGTTCGCCTATAAATTCGATGGGCATCACTAAATAGGGATTCTCTTTATAAAAAAAGGTAACTTTGGCTGTTGCCATGTAATTGAAAACATCGTGAGAAAAAGCGGGAAAAGAGAAAAAAAGAATCACTACTGCTAAAAAGACTAATTGCCATATTTGTTGGGCATTAAGTTTTCTTTTACTAATCCCCCGCAAAACCCAACCATAAAGAAAAAATAAACCAAGAACAAGCATTAGATAAATTGCTGTGGCTAAGGGTCTTTGGTAATAAACTAATTGATGAAGAAAAGGTAAGGTTTTAAAAGGAAAATTAGGGTCAACAAAACCATAAGAAAAAACGGTCAAGATAACAAATAAAAAAAGATAAAGATAAAAAATTAATTTAAATCTCACGAATCCCAATTGCCTCCTTAATAGCCGATTCAATCTTCAATTTTGTGGCTTCCTTTTTCTCTGGCTGCCAAAGAAATTCTTTTGGTAAAATTTGACTAAGGCCTTCTAAAATCTCTTGGTGTTTTTGGGCCGCATTTTCAAGGTTAGTCCTTTTTTGAGAAATATCCTTGCCTTCTTTTTCCGCCGCCTTCAAATAATCAACGGCTCGTTGAAAATGCTGGTTGGAATCGGTTAGAGCTTTGACACCCAAAAGATATTGTTGGTATTCAAATAAAATTTTAGCTTCAACCAGTTTTCTGTCAGCCAGTTTTAATTCATACTGATGACCGGCAAAATCACCAAAAACCCAAAAACGATAAAGTTGATCAAAAACTTGCTTGACTTTATATAACTTATTCCCCGGCATTAAACCGGGATAGGGTAAAACGTAAGGAGACGCCGCCAAAACCTCTTGACTAGTAAGCAGGAGAAAAAGAAAAACGAGAACGAAGATTCTAGCTCTTTTGAGAAGCATGTTTTCTCTCCCAATACTTAATGTATCCTACCGGAAACCTCATCCCTGAAAACAAAGAAAAAACAAAGCCTTGAAACCCATCAACAAAGCCTTTGTGGCGGAAAAAAGTAAGCAGAAACCACCATAATGGCTTAATAAAAAGATAATTCAGCAGGTTAGGAAAATTTAGTTTTACTTTTTTCTCCTCCAGTTCATCAGCGATAAGACTGGTATAGCGACCAAATCTAACTAAGTAACGACTAAAAGTGGGGTCGGCGAGGTGAAGAAGATCATTTTTCAGATAGCCAACTTTGCCTTCAACCTCTGCCTGCTCATGAACCGATTTACAAGGCAGCCGTCCTTTGCCTTTTTTGTAAAGCCTTAAAGTATAATCAGGATACTGGCCTCCCTTTTTAAGATATCTTCCCAGAAAGAAATTTTTTCTGGGAATCCAAAAACCATTGAATCCTCCCCCTGCACGGAGACTGGGGGATTCTTCATTCGTGGCGGCGCTACTCCCGACTTTCGTCGGGAGCGGCGGCGATTCCTTCGGAATGCGCCTTGCCGCCGATGAATTAAACTCTGTTTTTGATTTAATGATTTTCAGAATTTCATCTCTAAGTTTTGGTGTTACCCGTTCATCGGCATCCAGTTGAAAAATCCATTCTCCGCTTGCTTCATCAATCGCCATCTGTTTATTAATATGGAAGATGGGTTTGTTAGTGGTTTTAATAACTTTGGCACCATATTCCTTGGCAATCTCTCTGGTTTTATCCTGAGAACTACCGTCAACAACAATCATCTCATCCACCCAATCCTTAACCGTATCTAAACAAGGACCAATATTTTCCTCCTCATTAAAAGTGGCGATGGCAACTGAGATTTTCTGTTTCATTACTAAAGATTATAACAAACCAAGAGCCAAGAATCAGCTTTACAAAAAGAAGAAGTAAAGTCTATACTAAAGCTGAGATATAAACAGGATGTTGAAGAAATACTTAACTACATTAAAGAAAAACTGGTTTCGAATAGCTGTTTTTTTTATCTTCATTTTAGCAACAGTCATTCGCTTTTATAACTACGATCAACGCTGGGGTTTAGCCCCTGATCAAGCTCGAGAAGCAATCATAGGACGAACAGCGCTAAGCTTGGGCCGATTACCAATTATTGGGGCTTTTTATTCTGCCGGACCATTCACCTGGGGGCCGTGGTTTTACTGGTTCATCGCCCTAGCAACTGCCGTGTATCCTCGCTCTATTATCACTCCTTGGATTATTCTAACTATTACCTCAATAATATCCGTTTTAATCTTTATCCGCATTGGAAAAATACTTGGGGGGAATGTCCTAGGAATAACTCTAGGTTTGTTAGCTACTTTCTCTACGGCTGAATTGGCATCTTCCGCTAATCTAACCAACCCTTCTATGATTAGTTTTTTGGCTGTCCTTTCTATTTTGTTGTTTATTGAGTATCTAATAAACAAAAGGTCATTATGCGCCTTTTTACTAGGATTAATTATCGGCATTGCCCTAAATATTCACCTACAGAGTATTGGTCTTTTAACTCTTGTTCCTTTAATGTTTATCTTTACTTCAACTCATAAAACTAATCAAAATTTGCTCACTTGGCTTAGAGCTATCCTGAGAGAAATTTCTATAAAAGCACTGCTCTTTTTGGTTTTAGGTTTACTTCTTCCATTTATCCCCTTAATTATTTTTGATTTAAATCATAATTGGATAAATCTTCGTAATATACTAATCTACTATCTCTTTGAACAAGGTTTGGTTGGTTCCAGTAACAGCTGGTTTACATATCTGGGGATTTTTTGGCCTAAGTTTTGGGCACAGGTGACAGGAGGATATCCTTTCTTAGGATATTGTCTAGCAGGATTAACAATACTGGTCTACGCTTGGCTATTTTTCAAACGGAAGCTACCAAGAATACTTTTTATTCTATCTATAAGCTTCTTTCTCCAAGTTATCATGCTGCGATATCATCATGGACCAAAATTCTACAGCTATCTTAGCTTTTTACAACCGTTTGTTCTAATTTTTACCGGATGGGCATTGTTTCAACTTAGCAAAATCAGCCGACTTATTGGTACAGCCGTTCTGATATTAGTAATTTTTGGCAGTTTTCGCTACGACATTTATGAATACCGTAATAAAAATCACGCTCCAATAATTCAATCAATTAAAAGTGCCCTTGTAGATAAATTTCCAAACGAAAAATTTGCAATCTATGATGAGGGATTTAGTGTCCAAAATTATAGTTTTCCTTTAAGTTTATTTTTGCAAGTTGATAAAAAGACAAGCGAAGATGGTATTCCAATTGGAGTCTGTGCCGGTAGTTGCCCAAGTTATAAACCAATCATTCAAAAGAGCCCACCGATGATTGTTGATTTAAGAGAAATGAGTCAAGAGCAATTGGAAACAGAAAAATGGTTTTTAGTTACTCCCAACTCTCTATATCACTCAACGGTGGAATGGTGGAAATAATTGAAGCTTCGGTCCGACTAAGCCACTTGCTATTAAAAGTGGCGATGGCAATTGAGATTTTAGGTTTTTTCATTTTATTCCCATTTTTTTTGTGGCAACTTTCTCTGGCAACATAAACTTAACCGATTCATCAGCGGTCACTCCCCTTTCATCAGCTAAAACCAGATTGACAGCATGAATAATCGCCAGATGGGCTGTTTGAATTTTCGAAGAGGATGGTCCTTCAGGCTTAGCGTCACTTTTAATAAGATAATCTGCCTGCTTCCCTAAAGGAGTATCAATATTCTCAGTAATCGCAATTGTAATCGCTTTCTTTTTTTTGGCTTGCCTTAAAGCTTCATAAACAAAACCGGTGCCCCCACTGGCAGAAATACCAACAACAATATCTCCTTTGCTAACCGCCAAGTTAATATAGCGAGAAAGACCAATTTCCTCCTCAGCCAGTCCTTTAGCAAAACTTACCGGCTGAGCATCGGCTAAATCATTAGTAAAAACCATTATTGGCAATCCTGTTTCCAGCCCTTGTCCCGCCATTTCCCTGGCAACCAAAGAAGAAGCACCAGCGCCAGTAATAATCATCTTTTTTCCTTTCTTGATTTGTCTGATTATAAGCTTGATAACTCTGGCAATGCCCTTTTGACTGCTTTCAAGGGTATTGGTTAATCCTTTTTTCTCTTCATCAAATACTCGCTTTATTTTCTCTTCTATTGTTTGACAACCCTCAAAGTCAATAGAAACCATCATTGGCTTGTTAATATCAATCAGTTGACCAACACTATCGATTAAAATTAAATTTTTGTAAGGAGTTTCCGTAAATTCAAGGGTCGTTCCCGGCAAGTCACTAATTTTGTATGAAGTTTTACAAAAGAAGTTTATCAAGCTAGTTTTACCGGAATTAAAAACTCCTAGGACTATCACTCTGTCTTTATCTCTAAAAACCTGATCAATTTTTTTTCGAAGTTTTGGCAGGTTATAAGAAGTTTTTAAAGAAATAGGGAGAACTTTTTCTTTCAATTCTTTTCCTAATCTCAGGTGTAGCTTGCTCCTGACCCGATCATACTTATTGGCGACAATAAAGTATTTTAATTCCCTTTCTTTGCAGGCGTTAATAAACGCTTTAACCGTATTCACCTGGGGATCAACCAAATTAACCATCACCACTGCCCCTGACGGTCTTACTTGTAAAAAGGGAACGGCAATTTTCTTCGCTACTCTCATTGTTCTTTTCTTATTATACAGCGGTACTACGTGCCTCGATAATCCTCTTCGAAGAATTATACAGCGGTGCTTCGCACCTCGATAATTCACTCTGTGTATTATACAGCGGTGCTTCGCACCTCGCATTTCGAGCTTGCGAGAAACAAGGTTCTTGCCGAAGGCAAGGTTCTTATTCGAGCGAAGCGAGAATCAAGCTCCGCTTCTAATTCTTTTGGAGTATTATACAGCGGCACCACGTGCCTCGATAATCCTCTTCGAAGAATTATACAGCGGTGCTTCGCACCTCGAT
>CAZPFP010000020.1:0-7591 GCA_964585895.1 uncultured Gammaproteobacteria bacterium | reverse complement strand
GAGAAACAAGGTTCTTGCCGAAGGCAAGGTTCTTATTCGAGCGAAGCGAGAATCACTCTAATTCTCTTTGAGTATTATACAGCGGTGCTTCGCACCTCGATAATTCACTCTGTGTATTATAATACCAAAACCTACCAAGCCTATTAGTCCTCCCAAAGAAACCAAGTTAGCTAACAAGCGAAACAGAGATTCTTGAAAACGAACCACCACCTGATGTTCTCCTTGGGGAAAATTAAAAGTGATTAATCCTCGGTAATTGGGATCTTGGAATTGAATTAGCGTTGGCTCCCCGTCAATCAAAACCTGCCATTCACGAAAGTAAAGAGTGTTGTCAACTAAACGAGTTGGTATTGCTGCTTTTATCTTATAATCATGCCGGGTGGTTGAGCGAGTTCCTTCTTCGATGGTTGCTTGACCATCAATCACTTCTATTGGCGCCTTGGGATAGCTCTCCATAAATCTGACTGACCAAATAGGACTGCTTTCACCAGTGTCAGTTGTGCTGGGATAAACTCCAGTATAGAAAGATTCCTCTCGGTAAGAAAAGTCATTAGCCTGCCAATAGTCTTTGTTAAGAAACAAAGCCAAAAGCAAGAAAAGACATAGGGCAAGAAATTTAATTTTTTTCGGTAACAGATAAACTAAAGCGCCAAGGAAAATCACTGGCGGTAGAATGGCTAATGATAAAAATCGCCAGGCAAACTGCCACTTCTCCAGCAAGGGCACAGTTAAATAAAAAACCTTGGACGCAGGTAAGATGAAAAAGACAGCCAGCCAAAAGCTAAATAATAAAAACAATAGATAAAGCCAAAATTTATCTTTCTTTCGCCAGAAAAACCAGATTAAAAACGGAGAAACCAAAATCCCTAACCAGTGCAGTATCCCTACTTGGACACTCAAATCACCAGTGATACCATAACTCCAGGGCGACCAAAGTAAGCGAGAAAAACTTTCAAACCCAGTAATATTACCCTTGGTAACAATATCTCGTAAAGTAAAGCGCCCTTCAAAAAAAGCCGGCAACCAATAAAAAGCAGCCAAGGCCAAGCCAAAAATAAAGATGAGTAAATAATTAAAAACTAAGACTTTTCTTTTTTTCTTAGAAGAAATATAAATAAGATAAACAGCATATACCAAAATCAAAGGCAAAAACATTAAGCTAAGAGCGTTGTGGGATAAAATTAAAGCGGCTAAAGAAAGACTGCCCCCAGCCAAATAAAGCCAGCGCTGTTCTTGACCCATTTTCAAAACAAACCAACATATTAAAGGCAGCCAAACAAAAGCCAAATTCTCCCCAATCGCCCCCCTGACATAAAGATCAACAAATCGATAAGGAGCAAACATATAAAGCAAGCCGCTGACAAAGCCCGCCTCTTCACCCCACATCTCTCTAATCCAGAGATACATAAAAATCCCTGAAAGAAGAAAGCCCAAACCAAAAACAATTTTCGTGCTATTAACAAAAGAAAAACCAAAGAGATGAAAAAAAGAAGCCAAATAACTAGGCAAAGGATATAAAAACATTAAAACCGGGTGTCCATAACCCCAATTTAAGTTAGCTCCCCAACGAGGAATAAGATTGCCCTCAGCCAGAGATTGATAAAAATTGGCAATTCGGGCCACATGGTCACGACCATCATGAGTAATCGGCAAACCAGGATGAAACAAATCAAGAAGAGGAATTAAGGAAACGACAATCAACAAAACTAGCCAAAGTCTACTGGTTTTCTTCATATCTTTTTTGGATGATAAAACCATTAGGCAAAGTTTCTTCTTTTAAAATTTTGCCGGTTTTAACAACCGTCTCTAACCAACCCTTATGCCAAAGGCCAGTAGATTCGGGTTCAATCCAAAGATAAAAAAGCCCTTCCTTTTTATCTCCAGGCACATAATTATATTTTTGCTTGCCATACCATCCTAAAAGATAACGATAAGCATAATCATAAACTGGCGGCGTAAAGACTAAAACGTTAAATTCTTCTTCTTTAGCGTCACTATAAATATAGTCAATCGCCTCCAGCTTTCCCCGGATTTTAGCCACGCCACCATAATCATAGTAATCATTTCGGGCTCGACCAATTTCCTTGAAAACACCTGGAACCATCATAATTAGAAAAACCACCAAGAGAACCTGCAAACTCGAGAATTTCGCTTTTCTGAAGTGAAACGCAAAAATAAAAATATAGGCGATACATAAATGAACCAAGAAGTGACCCCAAACAACATTATCTAAAAACAGAAAAACAATAAAACTGACTGCAGGAAGAACAACTAAAAAACGGATGAAATAATTTTCTTTAGACCTTTTCTCTTTTTTAAAACAATCAACCATCGTCTTGACTAAAAGTAAAAAAAGAAGATAGAGTAAATATTTGTTCAGCAAAAAGGTTGTCTGGAAATTTATCCAAAAAGCCTGTAAATGCCTGTAGAATAAATGAGCAAGATGCATGAGACTCCTATTTCCAGCCGATGAAAGAGAATTAAGAACACCTCTAATCGCCATAAAATTATGTCTCAATTCAAAAGCAAAAAAAGGCAAATGGGCTAAGATTACACCGAACAAGCCCATTAGATAAACTTTAATGTCTTTGATCCTAAGAATTAATAAAACATATAAAAATTGACTAAAGATTAAAGGAACAGAAATTGCTAACTCAAAACCGTAAATCAAGCCACTGAAAAAAGTGGCTAAGAAAAAATATTTCTTTGGGTTTTCAGGAATTTTGAAAGTAAACCAAAAAGCCAGCAAGATAAAAAAAGTTGTTGGATGAGAATTCCACATAAACCTTGATTGAGAAGTGATTGGACCGCTAATAGCGAGTAAAAAGGTAGCTACTAAAGCCGCTTTTGTTCCAAACATTTTTTGAGCAATATAAAAACACAAAAATAAAGAGGCGACCCCAAAAAGAAACATTGTCACTAATCCGCCATATGGATGACCGTCAAACAATAAAAAGGGCAAAACAAGAGAATAGTAATAGTATGGCCCATGAAAAATTCCGCCCAAACCAGCAAAACCAGCTCCAACTTCAGGCCCGATCAGGGTTGGGTTTCTCCCAACCACAATTTCTCTGACAGCCAAGTAATCTCTACCCTGATCAAAACCGAAAAGAAAATTTTTACTTAAAACCTCTGGCGAACGGAGTCCAACTCCTAAAAGAATAATTAGGGTCAGTAAAATGATTTCGATTCTCCTCATTTTGGTAACACAATCTTTACTTAACAACCTTAATACTCTCCTTTCCATTAAGCAATTTAAATATTTGAAGAGAGACAGTTCCTTCAGGAAAGTCGTTCAGATTACCTATATATAAATAGTCTCTATTTCTTACCTCTTTAGACCACTCAATCGGTCTGAATTCATACTTACCAATTCGATGAGTTTCTTCGTATCCACCGGAGATTGTTCCGCCTTGGCTAAGATATTCCTTTGGGTCATAATGGCTGAAAAAAAGAAAGAACATATAGGATTGATAACCATGGTCCTGGTTAGAGAAAACTATTTTTTGATATTGGTCCTCAACCTCCAAAACATAATCAATCGCCTGCACCAAGGGATATTGAAATGAATCTGATTGTTCAAAAGGAAAATTCACAAAATAATTATGGAGTAAAAAGGCAAGACTAAAGATTAATAAAATAATCATTAAAAACGTTTGCCAAGATTTGAGCTTCATCTTTTTGATGAGAGCCATGGCTCCCAGAGCAACTAATATTTGGGGAATAGGCAAAACAATGAAAGTTCTCATGGCGTGAGGGGCACCGGTGCTAAAACTGGCCGCCAAAGGGGCAATAAAAAGCCAACTGAAAATAAGTAATTTGTTTTGGCGAGAAAATCGACCCATCGCTAATTGATAGCCACCGATTAATAACAAAGGCAACTCCCAAAGATAGAAAAGCCCCAGACTGGGAATTTTGTGGTCCTCTGCCCCGCTGTTAAAGAAAAGCCAAGTGGGATTAAAATGGGAAAAGTAAGCTTGCAAAACCGTTAGTCCCATAGCCACTCTCCGATTATCAAAAATTAAACCCAAAATATTGCCTTGTTGATAGTCATGAGCCACTCTATTGGCGGCTCTTTGATAAACTTCTTGCTGGCTAGTAAAAATGCTTGTTCCTTGAAAGCGAATCATTGCTTCCGGGTTGAGAGAAGCCTTAATAATGGGTATCAAAAGAAACAAGCCGATTAATCCAGCGATAACCATTTCCTTTTTTAGTTTCCAGAGTTGTTTTCTGAAAATCAGACCCAAGGCCAAAATGATTAAAGGTCCAAAGATTTTTTGGGATTGATAAGTGTAAAAAGAAAGGGCAAAGAAAATCGCTGAAGAAATAAGAAAAATAATTTTCTTTTTGTTAATAAATCTCAGGAAGAAAAAGATGGCTAAAACAGAAAAAGTTAAACCGGCATTGACTTCGTGGCCTAAGCGGGAAAGATAAATATGCCAGGGAGAAATAGCTAATAAAAAGGTAGCGGTAAGAGAAAGCCATCTTTTGCCAAATAATTCTTGGACAAGAAAAAAGATAGTAATGATGGTTATTAAAGAAAGCAAAACCGAGGGTAAGCGAACAGCCACCGCCGAAAGCCCTAAAAGGTTGACAAAAGGAATGACTAAATAAACATAAAGAGCCGGACGCCAGTCATCATAAGCCCGAAGCAAGATTGGCAAACACGTTCCGTATTCATCTTTGCCGGTTTCTGAAATTGAATAAGCATTCCAACCGATAGAGACTTCATCAAGAGAGGGGCTGGGAGGGACTTGGTCTAGTCGATATAACCGCAAAAAAACGGCTAACAGTAAAATACTACTGAGAACGAAAAAAACCTTGAATTTTTTCATCCTTCTACCAGTTTAATGGCGGGATGGCCATCTAAAAAATTAATCTCCTTAATTAATTCTACTCCTTCAGGAAAATCTTCCGGTCTGCCAACATATAAAATTTCTGAGTTTTTTTCTTCTTTTTCCCATTCGATTGGTCTGAAGGTGTATTTTCCGAATCCTTTGTGAGTTTCCGCAAATCCGCCGGAAATAGTTCCGCCGGTTCTTTGATAAGCAACAGGATCAAATTGCAAATAAAACAAAAAGAACATATAAGATTGGTCCAAGTAAGGCTGATTAGAAACAACAATCTTTTGATAATCAGCTTCGATTTTCTCAATTTCTTCAATCGCTTCTTGATAACCGTACTGCCAGGATTGGGAATGATAGTAATTTTGCTGAACAAAGTATTGGTTCAAAAAATAGACAAAGTTAAAAAGAGAAAATAAAATCACCAAAGTAAGAATTGGAATTTTCAAGTAAATTGTTTTCTTCTTTATCCCCTGCCAAAAACCAATTAAACCAAAAGCAACAAAAACTTGAATCATCGGTAAAAATCTTAAGGTTCTTACCCCATGAGGAGCGCCACTGGAAAAAGCCGCCGGAATCGGCGCTAACAAAAACCAAGCAAAAATCAGGTATTTTGCTTTTCGCGAGATTTTAGCAAATATCAAACTGAAAATCCCGAAGAGGAGAAAAGGCAGCTCCCATAAATAAAGCAAACCCATTCCTGGGGCATGGTGGCGGGCTTCATCGCCGGTAATAAAAAGCCAGTTGAAATTAAAATGGGAAAGATAACCTTTAAGAAAAGCAAAGATATAAGTTAGCCGCCGGTTATCTAAGATTAAACCCAAATAATCTTGGCTTTGATTATCTCGGAGTAATCTCTCCGCCGTTTTGGATAAAAAAGGAGTCATATCAGCAGCAAAACTTGTTCCTTTCGCCCTAATGAAAATTTCCGGTGTCGTCAGACTCATATAAACAAAAGGCAAAAGGGAAACAGCGCCCACAACCACCGTAAGCACTAAATATTTCCAGGGTAGCTTTAATAATTCTTTTCGCCAGATTAGAACCATTGCCAAAGCTAAGAGAGGTGTAAAAATCTTTTCTGCCTGATAAACATAAATATTTAAACCAGCAACAAAAGCTGCCAAAACCAAAAGCCAAGGTTTCTTCAGTCCTTTTAGAAAAAGCAAAGCCATTAAAATATTAAAGAACAAGCCAATGTTCGACTCAAAAGCGATTCGGGAAAATTGAAGATGCCAGGGAGAAATAGCGAGCAAGAAACTCACTGCCAAAGCATTTCGAACAGCCGAGGGTGAACGACCAAAAAGCTCTTTAACCAAGAAGAAAGTTAGTAAAACAGCGATTGTTCCCAAAAGAGCGGCCGGGAAACGAACCGCAAAAGTGTTCAAACCAAAAATTTTGATAGCCGGCATGGCCAAATAAACGAAAATCGCTGGTTTGTAATCATCAAAAGAACGAAGAATTAAAGGGAAAGACTGGCCGTATTCGTCTCGTCCAGTTTCCATAATCGAATAGGCATTGTAGCCTAAAGCAGCTTCATCCCAATCAGGAGACGGCGGTGCTTTACCTAATTGCCAGAAGCGCAGAAAGCCCGCCAAAACTAAGATTAACAATAACAGCCAAAGGTGGTACTTAGATTTCAAAAGCATGAAGAATTTCCTCGCCGTTTAATAAATAAAAGGTTTCTAAAACATTGGCTTTTTCAGGCAGGTTTTCCGCTTTATCAAGGTAAAGAATCTTTCCTTTTCGGCCAAAATCAATTTCATCAAAGAAATGATATTTGCCAAAACTTTTTACTTTAACGAAGCCATAGGTTTCTCGCTCGACGATGGCTTCTTGCCAAAAATCCTTGGGATTTTTTTGCAGATAAAAAAGGAAGTAAATGTAGGGCCGTCCCAGGGCATTGGTAAACCAAATCTCATCGTATTGAGACTCTACTTTTTTCACTAACTCAATTGCTGGTTTGTAACCATATTGCCATTCGCCGGCGTATTCAATTGGATAATGACGGTAATAACCATGTTGAAAGTAAACAATATTAATTACTAGCAATAAAACGCACCCAATCAACAGCAAACTTTTAGTCAACAACTTTTTCTTTTTAGTCAACTGCCAAAATCCAGTTACCCCCAAAGCAATTAATATTTGCCAAGTCGGCAAAGTGGTTTCAATCCGCAGGGCATGAGGCGTTTCCCTGGCAGTGGCGGCCGGAATAATGCCAATCAGTAACCAATAAAACACCAGCCACCAATAGCCTGGTTTTTTCTTAAACAAAAGCAAGGCACCCCCAATCAAAAAAGGCAGGCTCCATAAATAAAGCTGACCAATATCTTGGGTGGAAAATTTTGGGTTGCCGTCGCCTTGAATGAACAAAAAGGCAGGATTAAAATGATCAAAATAATGGCTAAAAAATAATCGAGCATAACCCCAGCGACGATTATGAATGAGGCGCGACCACCACACCCAGTTATCATTGGCCATCTCCTGATTGGCCCTAACCACCACCCCCGGGTCCGAAAAAATATTAACCTCCTGATACCTTAATTGTGCTTGAGGACTGAGAAAAAAAGGCATTGAGGGCAAAAGAATAACTACTCCTAACAAAACCGCTCCCATTGCCCACTTCTTTTTCTGCCAAAGTTTTTTTCTGAAACCAATTGCCAAACCTAATACCAAAAGAGGCGCCACTATCCGGGCGGTGTTAAATGTTAATAGGCTTAAAGCAAAACAAACCGCTGAAGGGAGTAAGA
>CAZPFP010000019.1:0-13571 GCA_964585895.1 uncultured Gammaproteobacteria bacterium | reverse complement strand
GCCAAAGAGCCATCACCAACTCTTGAGCCGGAGGGAGTTTTGATTGAAACCACTTTGGAAGAGCGTCCCTATATTACTCTTACTCCCAGTAGCGATGGCCATTGGCTGACAATTGAGGTTACTCGGATTCAAGACGCAGACAGTTTAGAATATGAGCTTCTTTATAATACCGAGAGCGGGGCGACGCAAGGGAGTATTAATACGGTTAAATTAAAAGGCGAGTCTTCCTATTCCAAAAAAATTCTTCTTGGCTCAGAGTCGAGCGGCCATTATAAATTTGATGAAGGTGTTACTCAGGGAACTCTGACCGTCAGGCTAAGGGGCGGCAAGGGAACAAGAAAATTTGTGACTGATTTTCATTTACAACAGGGTGATGAAGAGCTGATTTCAATCGATGGTAATTTTACGGTTGAAGGGACGATCACGAAAGGCAATTTTTATGTGACGATGGACACCATTGGCTTGCCTGGAGAATTTGAAGGCGAAGTGATTACCGGACCGTATGAAACATTTTCTTCAGGAGCAAGTACAGTTAAAAACGGCGTTGTCAGTCTAAAATTACCAGAGGATACAGGAGAAGCAAAACTTTATTCTTGGTCAGGGACAGCTTGGGTAGAGGAAAAAGCAGAAATTAAAGATAAGACTATTTCCACTGATATTTCTTCTTTAGCGACTTTTATTGTGGCCGCGACTACAGATACAGAATAAGGAAATATTAGTAAATATTATTCTTTTCCTGCCCGAAAGGGCTATTTTTTATGGTAGTTAAAGAAAGAGAAGAAGGAAACGAACGAAAATCCCAACCACTTAAACAAGTGACGATTTGCTTTGTTCTAAGAGAAGATGAAATTTTATTAGCGATGAAAAAAAGAGGTTTTGGGGAAGGAAAATGGAATGGGGCTGGTGGTAAAGTAGAAGAAGGGTCTGTAAGAGAAGGAGCGAAAAGGGAGTGTTTAGAAGAATTTGGTATAGAAATAGAACTAGATGATTTAGAAAAAGTAGCAGAGATAACCTTTGTTCATCCAGAAATTCCCACACCTGAAGACAGTTGGCTCGCTCATGTTTTTATAGCGAGAAAATGGCAGGGTGAACCGAGGGAAACTGAAGAAATGTTACCACAATGGTTTTCCCTAGATAAAATTCCTTATGAAGAAATGTGGTCTGATGATATTTTTTGGCTGAGGCGTGTTTTGAGTGGTGAAAGGATTGTTGCCAGAATTGATTTGGATAATAATGGTGAAACATTGGGGGTAGAGGTAAACCGAGTCTCCGAATTTCCTTCTTAATCATATTTTTTGTCTTCAGGCGTAAAGTTTCGGGTTTTTTTCTGGTTGACAAAGTGGTTCAAAATACGTCAAAATGGAATAAATTGGTGAGAAATGGATAAAAAGGGGGCAGGTTTATGTTTTTAGGAGAATACAAACACAATTTAACTAAAGGTAACAGATTGGCGCTACCAAGTAAAATCAGAAGTGAAATAGAAGCCAGCGAAATTATTTTAGCCAGAGGGTTTGAGACTTGTATTTTAGCCTATCAGAGATCAACTTGGGAAGAAATTTCTAAAACGGAATTAGCCAAACCGGTTTCCGAGGAAGAGGCGAGAAGAATTCGACGCCAGCTCTTTCCAGGAGCAGTTTTAGTAGAGATTGACCAGCAAGGCAGGGTGGTTGTTCCTAAGAATTCGTTGGATTACGCCAAGATTAAAACGGAGGTAGTGGTTATCGGCGCTGGGGACCATTTTGAAATTTGGAATCCATTAAATTGGCAAAATTATCAGGAGGAAAACTATGGTTCGTCTTAACGGTGCCCAAATGCGAAAGAAGTTAGATAGATCTATTCGGGTGTATTGTCGAGACAACAAGCGGCAAGAGGAAAAAGAGAAAGTCAGGAAGAATGGAAGAGTTTCATGAGTCGGTTCTTTTAAAGGAAGTTATTGAGCATCTGAGAATTGAGAAGGGGAAAAAATACATTGATGCGACTGTCGGTGGCGGTGGTCATACCGCAGCAATTTTAAAATTAGGTGGAAGAATTTTAGCAATAGATTGTGATCCCGAAGCAGTCAAAGCCGCCAGAGGTTACCTGGCTTCAGCCTGCCCTCCAGGTAAACACTATTCCTGGCGGCTTGTTTCGGGAAATTTTAAAGACCTTTACCGGATTGCTAAAAAAGAAGGGTTTTTAAAGGTTTCAGGGATTCTTTTTGACCTTGGCGTTTCCAGTCATCAGCTGGAAAAGGCGGAGCGAGGTTTTTCTTTTAATCTCGAGGGGCCTTTAGACATGCGGATGGACCCTAAGTTAACGGTTACCGCCGCTGATTTAATTAATGGTTTAAACAAGGGAGAGTTAGATGAGCTTTTTTCAAAATTTGGTCAAGAACACTTTTCTCGGCGCTTTGCTAAGGCTATTTGCCGCGCCCGTAAGTTAGAGCCAATTAAAACCACGGGCCAGCTAGTTGAAATTATTAACCAGGCATTGCCAGCCAAAAAACAAAGGGAAAGTAAATTACATCCGGCCACCCGCGTCTTTTTGGCTTTAAGAATGGTTATCAATGATGAACCTAGTTGTCTTAGAAAAGCTTTGCCTCAGGCGTTAGACCTTTTAAAACCAGGCGGAAGACTAGCGGTTATCAGCTTTCATTCAGGCGAAGATAGAATTGTCAAACAATTTTTTAAGGACCAGGCAGAAAAGGACAGGCTGAAAATTATTAACAAAAAACCCATCCGACCAACAACTGAGGAGATAGAAAAAAATCCTCGCAGTCGGAGCGCTAAATTAAGACTAGCAGAGAAACAATGAAAAAAAAACTGCCCATTTTAATTACTTTCTTAGTCATTGGTCTAACCTTGGTTCAGCTAGTCCTGACTCATCGTTTAGCTACCGCTGGTGAAGCAATTGGGGAATTGGAAATTGAGACATCAAGACTAGAGAAGAAAAATGAGCTGATTAAACAAGGAATTACTCAATTGGGTTCTTTGAGAAGAATTTCCCAAGAAGCAGAAAAACTAGGTTTTGTCCGCAATAACAGTCTTCTTCATCTGACTCCAGAGATTCCAGTGGCGATGAATTACTAACATGGAAGGCAAAGGACGGCTAAACTTTCTTCTTGGCTGTTTTCTTGTTTTTGGTGGCTTGATAATTTTTCGTCTTTATTACTGGCAAATTATCACCGGAGAAGAATTGGCCGCTGCGGCAGAAGGGCAATACCAAGTTTCTTTTGAAGTTCCTGCCGAGAGGGGAAAGATTTTAGCAAAAGACGGCTTTCCTTTAGCGACCACTGAGGAAGCCTTTTTGGTATTTGCTTCAATTCCTGATTTAAAAGAAAATCCTCTTGATATCGCCGGTAAGCTAGCGCCGATTTTAACTGATGAAGAAGAAGCCACTCCAGGAGGCAAAATAGAGAGCCAAGATTCATTATTGGCAACAGAGCAGTTGTTCAAAGAAAGATTAAGCCGGACTGATTTAAATTGGGTACCACTGAAACATAAAGTGAGCCGAGAAATAAAAGAGCAAGTAGAAGAATTGTTGCTTGAAGGAATAGGCTTTGAAGAGGAACAACGTCGCAGTTATCCTGAAGGTTCAAGCTCCGCCCATCTTCTCGGTTTTGTTGGTCAGGACGTTAATGGTCGTGACCAGGGCTATTTTGGTTTAGAAGGTTATTACAATCTTGAGTTAAAAGGAAGAGCGGGCGTGGTTCGTCGGGAAACTGATGCCGCCGGACGGCCGATTTTAGTTGGTCAATTCAAAGATGAGGAACAACATCACGGTCGTGATTTATTAACCACTATTGACCGGAGTGTCCAATATATTATTGAAAGAGAATTGACTGACGGGATAAAGCGTTATGGCGCCAAGTCAGGAACAGTGGTGGTTATGGAGCCCGATGGGGCTATTTTGGCGATGGCTGGTTTGCCCGCTTATGACCCAATTAAATATGGACAATACGAAAAAGAGCTTTATCCTAATCCCAATGTGGCTTTTGCCTATGAGCCGGGTTCAACTTTCAAGATTGCGGTCATGGCCGCGGCTCTAAATGAAGGTGTGGTAAAGCCAGAGACTAAATGTGACCAATGTGCTGGTCCCAGAGTTATCTCCGATTATGTGATTAAAACCTGGAATGAAGAATATTTTCCGGATTGCACCATGGTAGAAGTGATTGAACATTCGGATAACGTTGGGATGGTTTTTGTTGGTGAAAAACTGGGAATTGACAAGCTAGTGGACTATTTAGAAAAATTTGGTTTGGGAAAGAAGACCGGCATTGACCTTGAAGATGAATTGACTCCGGATTTGCGTCCAAGAAAAGACTGGGGGTTAATTGATTTAGCGACCGCTTCATTTGGTCAAGGGATCGCTTTAACCTCAATTCAGATGACGAGGATTGCGGCTACGATTGCCAATGGTGGCAAGCTGGTTCGTCCCTATGTGGTCAAACAAATAATCAGTGAAGAAAAAGAGATAACCACCGAGCCGAAAGTTGAGAGAGAAGTGATTACTTCAGCCACTGCCAAGGTAATGACCGAATTGATGGTCAATGCGGTTGACAAAGGTGAAGCCAAATGGGCCAAGCCGCCAGGCTATCGAATTGCCGGGAAAACAGGCACCTCCCAAATTCCGGTTGCCGGCCATTATGATCAAGAAAAGACGATTGCTTCTTTTGTTGGTTTTGCCCCGGCTGATGAACCCAAATTTGTGATGCTCGTTACCTTGAGAGAACCCAGTTCTTCTCCTTGGGGTTCAGAAACAGCCGCCCCTCTTTGGTTTGAGATTGCTAAAGAGTTGTTTAATTACTACGGGGTATTACCTAGAAACTAGAGGGAGAAGAGTGAATGGCTTCGTCAAGAGCCTGGAAACTATTTTTTTCAACTGATTCAAATAATCTTTTTTCACGCAGTGGCTTTTGTTCATCAGAAGCAGCTAGGGCACTCCTGACAATCGTTCCAAAAACAGAATCCTCAATAATTTCTCTTTGTTTTTGGCCGCGTAAGACTGCCAAGAAGTTTGATGGCTTGTTCAATTGACTTACCCGCGGTTCTTGCCTCATAAAGGGGTCGAAGACGATTGGGAATTCGATTCTGACCAGTTTCAATCGTCATGCCCGTTATTATAGCACATATCTGCTATAATTCTTTAAGATAATCAAATGTTCGAAGCGATAATCGATTTTATTAGAAAAATAAAACATTTTTCCGAAGCTATTTTAGCCTTGCTTCTTTATCAATATCCGGCAAGAAAACTGAAAGTAATCGGTGTCACCGGCACTGACGGCAAAACCACTACCGTTCATCTCATTTATCATTTTCTTAATACCGCCAATAAAAAGGTGGCTTTTATCTCTACGGTAGAAGCCAGGATAGGCAAAAAGAAAATTGACACCGGCTTCCACGTTACCACCCCCAACCCTTGGATGGTTCAAAGAATATTAAAAAGGTTGGTTAAAGAAGGAATAGAGTATGTGGTAATTGAAGCTACTTCTCATGGTCTTACCCAAGACCGCCTTTTAGGCTGTAATTTTTCTATTGGGGTTTTGACTAACATTACCCACGAACATCTTGATTATCATCAAACTTTTGAGAATTATCTTACTGCTAAAGCTAAGCTCTTCCGTAATGTGGAAGTGGCTATTTTAAATCGGGACGATAAGCACTTTAATTATTTGAAGCAAACGGCTAAAAAGGCGAAAATCGTCAGTTATGGAATTGACAAAAGCGCTGATTTTACACCTAGGAAATTCAAATTCAAAACATCATTGTCAGGTGAATATAATCAATATAATTGTTTGGCAGCAATTGCCGCTACTTCTTCTCTCGGAATTAAAAACGAAGTAATTAAAAAAGCGCTTTTATCATTTAAACCAGTCAAAGGGAGATTGGAAGAGATAAATGAGGGACAAAAGTTTCGGGTGATTATTGATTTTGCTCATACCCCCAATAGTTTAAAGCAGGTTTTAAAGACGTTTCGTCGCCAATTACCATCTCGTCAATCTAAACTGATTATTGTTTTTGGCAGTGCTGGTTTGAGGGATGTTGAGAAACGTCCCCTAATGGGAAAGGTTGCTGCCAGGCTAACCGACTTGGTTGTTTTGACTGCCGAAGACCCGAGAACTGAAGACGTTGATGAGATTATTGACCAGATTGCTGAAGGCTGTCAGAAAGGCGGCGGAATTGAAGAAAAAACTTTTTTCCGAATTCCTGACCGTCAAGAAGCGATTAATTTTGCCATTCAAAAATTGGCTAAAAATAATGATATCGTTGCTATTTGCGGTAAAGGACATGAGAAGAGTATGTGTTTTGGTAAAAAAGAGATTCCTTGGGGCGACCAAAGAGCTGCCAAAAAGGCGCTGATTGCTAAGTTAAAACTTTAAGCCCTCTAAAACCCTTTTGCTTTTTAGGAGCAGCCAAATAATCTTCCAGCATCCAGTTTCTGTCTCGATATTCTTCGTCCCATTTTTGCTTTTCTAATGGCTTTTCCCTGTTGGTAATAAAAATATTGCCCTGACGGACGCCGTGCTCTTCCAGATAGTCACTCGTGCTGTGAATATAACCGATTCTGATAACCTGATTTTTTTGATTAAGTTCTACTTCATTGATAAGGGCAACATGATGGTCGCCTATTTTAAGCAAGTCGCCAATTTTTACCTGGTTAAAATTTTTAACGGAGTAAGTATTTAATAAGTGAGTCAGAGTTGAGGCGGCTATATTGGAACGAGGCCGGTATTGATAAACGAGCAAGCGCAAGGGGTTTGAAGTGGGATATTTGATAATTTTTTCAATCGGTCCCAAGTCCTTTTCTTTTAAAAAAGAGTCAAGGATGTTAGTGACCAATCCAGAACAATCAATACCCAGATTGGCTAAAATTAAATACAAACGGAGTTGGTTTGAATCAACTCTTGATAAAAGTTTTTGACCAAGAATATTTTTTACCTCTTTTTCAATTTCTTCAGGCAAACCTTTGCCTGCAAAAACAGGTGAAACCCTTTTTTTAGTGACATTTTGAAAGTAAGGACAACGAATTTTATGAGGACCAAGCTGAAGGGCAAGGTAGTGGTTAATTAAACTTCTGGTTTCGGGCGGGAGATATAGAGTGCTCATAATTTGAGATTGTTTGGTAGAATTATACCAAATGTCCATAGTTGAAATCTCGAAGAAAAATCTGACCCATAATCCCAAGCAATTCAGACAAAGGATGGGGAGGAAGGTAAAAATAATGGCCGTGGTTAAGTCAAATGCTTATGGCTACGGTATTAAAGAAGTAAGTAAGATTGTTTGTCAGAACGGAGCTGACTGGCTAGGGGTTAATTCAATAGAAGAAGGCATTTTTCTTCGCCAAGCAAAAATTAAACAGCCAATTTTCATCTTAGGTTACATTTCTCTTGCTAATATCAAAGAAGCAATTAAAAATAATCTTAGTTTCGTGGTTTATAATTAGGATTTCCAAAAGATTAACGGAGAAAGTTCAAAACTTGGCGATTAAAGTTTTTCAAGCGATTAATTGTCGAGGGTTTGGCCGAGTCGATATGATTATTTCCCGAAATAAACCTTATGTTTTGGAAATTAATACCATTCCAGGTTTGACACCGGTTTCTCTTTTTCCTAAAGAAGCGGCCGCGGCCGGGATTTCTTATCGTCAGCTTTTGGAACGAATTATTGAATTAGCTCTTGAAAAGGAAGTAAAGTAGTTTTATGACTTTTAAATCACGTTGGCACCGAAAATTATTTCACGAAACCAGAAGAAGAATTGCCAAGATCTGGCTAAAACTCCATCCCCAAATAACGATCATCGGTATTACTGGTAGCTATGGCAAAACCAATACCACCCAAGCGATTACTCAAGTTCTATCAGAAAAATTCAAAACCCTTCAAACTGATATTAACCTTGATACTATTTACAATCTTCCCATTACTCTTCTCAGGCTTCGTTCTTACCACCAAAAACTCGTTCTTGAGTATGGCATTGACAAGATTGGCGAAATGGACCATTTTCATCTCTCGCTCGTTAAGCCAAAGATAGCGGTGATGACCGGTATTACCCCGGTTCATGCCGATAAAGAACACCTAGGCTCATTAAAAAATATTATTAATGAAAAAGGGAGACTTCTTGAGATTCTGCCTAAAGATGGCTTGGCAATTTTAAACTACGATGACCCAAGCGTTCACCAAATGGCTAAAAAAACCAAAGCCAAGGTGATTTGGTATGGTTTTAACGAAAAAGCAGAGTTTTGGGCTGATAGAGTTAGAGTAACTTTGAAAGGAACCCATTTTCGACTTCACCATAATAATTCTCTGGTTAAACTAGAGACAAACTTAGTCGGCAAGCATTTTGTTCATTCCTGTTTGATAGCAGCCATTATTGGCTTGAACCAAGGACTTTCTTGGCAGGAAATTGCCAGGGGATTAAAGAAGATAAAACCGCTTCAGGGCAGGGTTAGTATTGAAAGAGGACCAAAAGGCTCAGTTCTTATCAATGACAGTCTTCGGGCTAATCCTGTTTCTACCAAAGTAGGTTTAGAGCTTCTTTCGGAATTAAAGACTGAATATAAAAAAATTGCCGTCTTGGGTGAAATGGGGGAATTGGGTAAATTTGCCCAGAAAGAACATCAAGAGATAGGCGAGTTAACAGCCAAATTGAAGATAGATTATTTAATTGCCATTGGTCCCTTACAAAAATTAACGGCTCAAGCGGCGATTAAAGGAGGAATGAACCAGAAGCAAGTCTTTTGGGTAGCGGACATTCTTGAAGCGGCTAAGAGGTTGGCAGGAATTATCAATAAAAATGATTTACTCTATCTTAAGGGTTCACGCTTACGCCATCTGGAAAGACTACTTTTAGTTTTACGAGGTCAAAAAGTAAACTGTCGGTTGCCTTTTTGCCACTTTTATCATCATTGTCGAGATTGTCAATATTTGAAAACCGGTTTGTTCAAGGTGTAAGATAATAACTGACATGGCTTTGTTTCTTGGCATTTTAATCTTTTCTTTTATTATCACCAGTATTGCCCTTGTTCCTTTTATCAATCTTCTCTATCGTCTCAAGTTAACCAGGAAGAAAGAGGCGCCCAAAAAGGGCAAGGTGCCTTTATTTGACAAGATGCATGATTGGAAAGCGGGCACCCCGGTGGGCGGGGGGATTCTCATTATCTTGCTGGTTTCCTTGATGTATGCCTTGCTTTTTCCACTAGTGAAATATTTGGGCGTTTATATTACCGCTGTTTATCCTTTGCGAGATGAGCTTAACATTATCTTTTTTACCTTTATTTCTTTTGGCTTGCTTGGGCTTTATGATGATTTAGTGAAAATATTTAGGAAGGCTATTCCAGGAAGAGTTGGCATGCAGATTGGTCTTAAGCAAAACGTCAAGTTATTTTTGCAAATTATTCTGGCTTTGATTATCGCTTCCATGCTTTATTTCAACCTAAAGATAGATTTGGTTCATCTTCCCTTAACAGAAGTTACTTTTCATCTTGGTTGGCTCTATATTCCTTTTACTGCCTTTATTATTATCGCTTTTACTAACGCCTATAACATCACCGATGGACTTGACGGCTTGGCGACTGGTTTGTTGATGATTTGTCTTTTTGCCTTTTGGATTCTTTCGGCGGCGATGCTTGATACGACGCTTTCGGTTTTTCTTTCCCTCTGGATTGGGGCGATTATTGCTTTTCTCTATTTCAATATCTTTCCTGCCAGAATATGGCTAGGGGATAGCGGCGCTTTGTCATTTGGGGCGACGATGGCGGTGGTTGGCCTTTTAATTGGGAAGGTCTTTGCCATGGTTTTTATTGGCGGGTTTTTTGTTATCGAAGTGGCTTCGAGTTTAATTCAGATTATCGCCATTCGCGGTTTTAAACGTCGTGTTTTCAAGATCGCTCCCCTTCATCTCTGGCTTCAAGCACGGGGCTGGGAGGAACCAAAAATTGTTGCTCGAGCCTGGCTGGCTGGTTTGATGTTGGCTATTATTGGTATTTGGCTGGCAATTATTTAACTTTCTTCGATGAGAGGAATTAGAAGCAGGAAAGTTTCCCTTAAATTATCTCACCAAAAAGCTGACTGGCTTTTCATCATTCTTGTTTTAGGTTTGACTATTTTTGGTTTAGCGATGATTGCTGATGCTTCGGTAGTCGAGGCTTATCGTGACTTTGGCGACAAACTTTATTATTTTAAACTCCAGCTACAATGGGCAGGAATTGGCTTACTGGGATTTGTTTTGGCCAGTTTTTTTAATTATCGAAAATTGCGCTTTCTTGCCGTGCCCTTGCTGATTATTGCTCTCCTTAGTTTAGGTTTAGTTTTAATTCCGGCTATGGGCACAAAAATATTAGGTGCCCAAAGATGGTTGGGGATTGGCGCTTTTCGCTTCCAACCAGCGGAATTGGCCAAATTGGCTTTTGTGCTTTATTTAGCCGCTTTTATGAGTCAAAAGAAGAATTTTTGGCCTTTTTTAATTCTCTTAACGACTTTAATTGGTTTAATTATTCTTGAGCCCGATTTAGGGACAGCGGTGATTATTACGGCTACTGGTTTAGTGGTTTATTTTGCCTCCGGAGCGCCGCTTGTTTGGCTGGCAGGATTGGGAATTTTAGGTTTTTTAGGCGGTTTAGGTTTAATTTTCTCTTCGTCTTATCGCAAAGAGAGAGTCTTAACCTTTTTTAATCCCACCCATGATCCGCTGGGGGCTTCTTATCATATTCGCCAAATTCTTCTCGCTCTCGGTTCAGGGGGGTTGTTAGGCTTGGGATTGGGTCAATCAAGGCAAAAATATGAGTATTTACCGGCCGTTGCCACTGACTCCATTTTTGCGATTATTGCCGAAGAACTAGGTTTTGTTGGCGCTGTTATCCTGATTTTGGCTTTTCTTCTCCTTATCTGGCGAGGCTTTAAAATTGCCAAAGAAGCCCCGGACAAATTCGGGGCCCTTTTAGCTACCGGCATTATTGCCTGGATTGGTTTTCAGACTTTAATTAATCTCTCTGCTATCGTCGCTTTAGTGCCCCTCACCGGTGTACCCCTGCCCTTTATCTCTTATGGTGGTTCTTCATTAATTCTCATTATGACCGCCAGTGGAATCCTTGTAAATATCTCCAAACAGAAGAGGGTAGAAAAGTAATTATTTAAGATTTTTGCCTTAGGGGTTCGAGTTTTGCTTGGGGAGCTTTTAGCTTCAAATATAGTATTATTCACCGAGATAACGAAATCTGGGTCTTAATTTTCCGTCAATTTCAACACTTTCCAGAAACATTTTTAATGGCCTAACCCAGGTTAATTCTTTACCATAAAGAGCCTTATAAACTACTAATTCTTCTTCTGTTTCGCTGTGTAGAGCTACTCCAATGACTTGATATTCATTTCCTTTGTAGTGTTCGTATATACCTGGTTTCAAAGACTCTGCCTCGGAAGATAGTTCTATTTCTTTCATCCAGCAAATTCTACCTCAATCTCAAAGTTTAAGCAAAAGAAGTTCCTCGCATAATCCACTAGAGTGAGCTAGCAACAGAAAAGCCCAGTTTAATGGGCTTTTTTGATTTGATATAATTAGGGTAATGAAGGTTAAAAGTTTGCCTTACTGGTTAGTTTCCGGAGTGGTAATTTTTCCAATCTTGATAGTTCTGGGATTATTCTTCGGACTCGCCTCTGGAGGCAAAATAAATGCTTTTTATTGGATGATTATTCCCTCAATAATTTTTGAACAGACTTTTGAGGCTTGTTGTCGGACATTTTCTGACAATTTGATTTTTAATACTCTTTTCATTGGAATTTTTTGGTTTGGGATAGGTTCATTAACTGGCTTGTTGACTGAAAGGGCCAAAAAACACCTTTAATCCTTGGCATTTGTATTTACCCGTTAACCACGTTTAATAAATGTTCTGATTTTAACAGCATTTCTTCGGATTTTGGGTTGAAAATAATCCACTTATAAGTTCGAAAATCGTCCCATCTGGCGAATATTCCATCTAGGGTAGTGGGTGAGATGATTATCGAATATTTGGTTGCCAAAATTCGGTTATGCTTTTTTT
The DNA here is from genome assembly GCA_964585895.1 of uncultured Gammaproteobacteria bacterium. Taxonomy (GTDB): domain Bacteria; phylum Patescibacteriota; class Microgenomatia; order PFEM01; family JAHIFH01; genus CAZPFP01. The sequence continues at coordinate 1,567 of CAZPFP010000019.1, read as the reverse complement.
AGAAGTTTGATATACTTTGTTTATGGATAAATACGAAAAAGAATTATTGGAAAAAATAAAACAATCAGCTAAGGAAATGGTGGTTGATAGGGTGGAATTAGGAGAGTTGCGACTAAAAAGATTGGTTGCAATGATTTACCTTCTTATCAAAGAAAAACAGGAAAGATTTGATTTACTGGTGGGAGGAGGTAATAGTGGAATAGCAGTATTGGAGATTGTAAAGATGGTTTATCAGAAAGCTGGAGTAGATGTTCCCCCAATTGTATTATTCCCTGTCATTCGGCCGAGCAACGAAAAAGAAGTGAACTTTGATAAAAATTTGACAGCGAGACAATTAAAGAACATTAAGAAACTTAATCGGTTACTGTTTGTTGACGACGAAATTATGCGGGCTCAAACAGCAAAAATATGTTTTGAAACAATTCGTGACTTTTTAGGTGAAACCAAAGTCAATCCATGTTTAAGTTGTACGATCGTAGCCGAGAACCATTTTTTTGTTTGGAGGTATGAATTAAAGGGGATCTCTGTACGTTTTTTACCATTTTCAATGGTTCTTCAAGGATATAACGGCAACTTTGGCTATTTAATTCCACAAAAACTTATTACTAGTTTAGGTCCAGTATTGGGAGAACCTATTGATCGGAATAAGGCACTTGCTTTACTGTTAGGAGGGAAAATAAAAGTTGTAAAAGACAAAATTGCTTCATTTAATTGTGAAGTAGAGAAAGAAATAATGAGTAAAACCCCAGAATACAGCAATGAAAAGCAAAAGTTTGTCAAAAGAATCGAAAAAATAGTAGATGAAGGCATAAAAGAATACAAAAAGGGAGAAATATTATTTCGTTATCTTCCTTAAAGAGTTAGTAATCGGTTGACTTCCTTATTTGTAAATTCTGGATATTCTAAGTAATTTACCCAGTCAGTTTTTCGAAAAACATACCATCGTTCGAATTTTTTCTAGGGGGAGGCGGGTAGAGCAGCTGCCGAACATTTGATTTTAATAAGCCTCTGGTTTGAGTTAAAATAAAGGAGATGAACAAAGAAGCACTGAGACAATTTTTAATTGATTCAAATAGGGCAGGCTATGCTGGTGGCGAGGAGAAGAAGTGGATTAAAGAAGCTGATGGCTCAACTACAATCCCTTTTGAAAAAAGTGAATGGAGATCGCATGACAACTTTTTTGGCGGAGAGCCTTATGGAAGTAGAACAGTAGTATCTTATGAAGGACAACCTGTCTGGATGATGGTTTATTATGGATGGGTGGAAGAAGGAGTGGAAGAAGGAATTGAAACAGACCCCATTTATGCCATTTTAGGAAACGCCTTGCAACAAATGCCAGAGGATTACCCCTATCGCGGTCCCAAAGAATACAAAGAGGAAGAATACACATACACTAATACTTGGGATGGAGAAGTTAATAGATATTCTGGCAGTGAGCAAATTCATCATGGTGACAAATTAGTTTATAGAGCAGACTACCTGGGTGGGTTAGTCGATCAAAGAAAGGGGGTTTAAAAAGAAAATGAACAAAACAACAAAAATTTCATTATTTATTATTGCCAGCCTT
>CAZPFP010000018.1:0-13602 GCA_964585895.1 uncultured Gammaproteobacteria bacterium | reverse complement strand
CAAAATAGAACTCGCCAGAGAAAAAATAAAAAGCAAAATCCATTTCATCTCCAATTTTTTAATTATTTTCTCAATCAGAAAAAGAGCTAAAGGAAGCCACAAGATGGCATGATCAATATTTCCCCATTCCAACCAAGCGGTAAAGTACAAAGAATAGGCAAAGGCAAGACTCGCAAAAAGAGACCCCCAGCGACTAACCTTAATTTCCCTTAAAAACAAGTAAGTAAAACAGCCAGCCAAAAGGGGTTGGAGAATAATAAATATAGTCCAAGCAAGATTAAAAGGAAGTAAGAAAAAAAGCAAATTAAAAGGATAAAAAATACCGGTTTGAAAATTAGCCAGATGGGGGTTGCCGGAAAAATTATAAGGGTTCCAAAGGGGCAGTTCGCCTTTTTTAACCATCCCTATCGAGAAATGCTTCCAGGGAAAAAGCGTGCGAACCACATCAATCCCTTGAGCTTTATGGGGCACACCTCCCGGAGTGTAGCCTAAAAAAGAAGAAGAATTCCAAGGAGCATAGTGACCGACTAATAAGTCTCCGGGAAAAGGCAAATTGCCACGAAGAAAAACTGGGTAAAAAAATAAAAAAATTACTCCTAAAAAAAGGCCTAAGACAAGCAATAATTTTCTAGTCTTCATTGGCACTGATTACTTGAGTGAGGCTAAGGTAAACATCGCCTACCCCTTTTCTATACTTAGCAATCAACTTCAAGGGCCAATTTAAAGGAATTTCTTGAGTTTGATTTAAAACAAAATAGGTGGGTTTGATTCTGGCGCTTTCGGTTACCTCCCTGGGAATTTCTTCTTTCAAAGGCCAAAAACCGCGGATTTCTACCTGGTGATTTTTATAAAGATAAACTTCCAGAGCATAAGGTAAAGGACCAAATGTTCCCTCAGTGGCCACATAGACTTTTCTTTTTTTTGATTCTTTATTTAAGAAAGCAACCACCTCATTAACGCCTCCGCCTGCAGGCCAGTCATTAAAATACTGGCCTTTGTCAGCATTGGGAATGTCAGCGGTATAAGGAGTGGTTAAGAGCTGCCAATCGCTTCGAAGCCAAAAGCAAGCCAACAATAAAGAAACCACTACCAGTAACCATGGTTTTTTTAATAAACCAAAAAGTTTATCTAAAGTTAAAGCCACCAAAGGCAATAAAGAAAGAGTCATAAAGAAAATGAAACGAGGGTATAAAACCCGACCAAACAAGGCGATGGCTACAAAAGGAAGGCTAAACCAAACTAAAAGCAAGGCTTTTTCTTTGAAAAAACGCCAAAAGGTGATGACTGAAAAAGCCAGCAAGCCAAAGACAGGCCAGCTGAAATAGCCAATAAACCAATCCCATAAACCTAATAAGTTTCCCCATAAAAATCGAAAGGGATGGGATAAATATTCCTTAATGGAATAAACAAAAACACTATTTTTTGTCGCAATCATACTAAAAAGCGGTGAAAGACGTAAAACCAGATACATCATTTGGGACTCAATCACCGCAATCAAGGCTAGTCCTATCCACAAAAGCAGTTTTCTCTTTCTCTTCTTGTCTTGCCAGGGAAAAAGGAGTAAAGAAAAAGGTAAAAGATAAATACTAATTAAACCGGTGCTTTTGGTTAAAATTCCTCCGCCAAGAATCATTCCCAAAAGTAAAGCCACGTCCAAACGAAGCCTTCTGATTAATAAAACCTGAAAATACAAAGCCCAAACCGCAAACATCCCTACCATACCATCCATCAAAGCCATCCGGTCATAAACCATAGCAAAAGGGTAAAGTAAATACAAACCCACTGCCAAAAAACCAATCTCTTTCTTTTTAAACAGTTCGTAGCTTAAAAGAAAAAGACCAATGGCCGTGCCAAAGCCGGCAAGCACCGAAACCAGCCTCCCGGCAAATAAAGGATCATTGAAAAAGGGGAAAATAATCATCGTCAGCCAAACAAAAAGGGGCTGCTTGCCATCAGAAAGAGAAATATAGCGCCAAGCAGCATCATAGCGGGCAATTTCTGACCAGCGAATATAAATCGCTTCATCAGTAAAAATAGGGATTAAAGTCAAACGAATAAGGCGGGACAAAAAATAAAAGCCGGTTAAAAGAAGAGCGATGATAATTTCCTTTTTGAACTTGGTAATGACTTTCATCTCTACCAAACTATTCTACCATATCGCCAGCATTCTCTTGTAATTTTAGTCGGTGGTAAATTTCTTTTTGACCAAAGTCAGAAGATAAACCATTATTCCGGCGGCTAAAAAAACCAAGGTCAGTTTGAACTTAATCTCAGGCACAGGCGGGTTCCAGTTACCTTGATACAAAAAAGGAGCGTAATGAAGCAAGGCCCCCAGAGATAAACCGGTCATTGGCCAAAAAAGCCATTTCTTTTCAGGCATTAAAGCCAGAAAAGGCAGGGGATACAAAAGATACCAAGGTTTAAGCTCGTCTCTTTTAATGGCCGCCAGGATAGCCGCCACCATTAAAAAGAAAGAAAAAAGCCAGAGCTTTTCCCAATTAATTTCTCTTTTTTGTTTTTGCCAAAAATTAATCAATAAAAAAACAGGCGCCAGTAAAAGAGTGGCAAATTTTACTCCAGCCGACAAAGCTAGCATTAACCAGCCAAACAAAGACTTTCTTGACAATAAAAACCAGAAGCCGAACAGAACCAAAGCCATCATTAAAATATCGTTATGAGCCGAAACTAAACTTTCAATTACTACCAAAGGACTAAAGGCAAAAACACTTAAACCAATCAATCTTGATTTGGGTTTTGTTTTAGCTAAAATTTTGTCAATTGACCAACAACTTCCCAAATAACCTAAAACAGCCAAGCCTTTAAACAAAATCATCGTCGGAACTAGTTTCTGCAAGCCTAAAAATGAGAGCGGTACCGTGAATACCAGCCATAAAGGACCGTAAGGATAAAGACGATGAGTCCAGTGCATAAAACCTAGCATCGGGTCACCAGGAAAATCCAAAGCTTTATGTTGATAGGGATTTTGTTGATAATAAGTAACCACTTTAGCATCAAAAATATAATTAAAAAGGTCATAAGAGAAAGCATTATAAGAAAGCCAAAGAATGAAGGCTGTTACCAGAATTAATTGCCAAACCTGTTTTGAAGTTAACCATCCTTTTTGAACACTTCTTAGAATCAATAGATAAAAGCCAAAAAGAACCAATAAAATCCCCAAATAAAAAACTGTTGAGAGGGGTCGATTAAAATAGCCAATTAATTGAAAGTCTCTTTGGATAATTTGCCAAAAAGAAATCCGGGTCAGGGTTAAACCTAAATCAATCTGGGTAAAAGAGTAAAAAAACAAACCTACAATACCCAAAAGCCAACCCGAAAAAAGAAGAGTAATTTTCTTTGATTTCTTCATCTAGTAACGACCTAAAATCTCGTTTAACCTGACTCTAAAAATTTCTTGAAGCATCTCTTTGGATTCTTTAATAAAATTCCTCTGTTTACCCTGAGTCACATCTCTATCCTCCCAGCTTACCTTAACCTCTTTGATTTTATAACCCAATTTTCCGGCCACAAAAAGCATTTCTACATCCCAAGCCCCAACTCGCCAGCCAGATGTTTTTTTCTCCTCCTTAAACATTTGCATTTTCTTGAATATCGCCATGCCTGCTTTTTGATTAATAGCCTTAAAACCACATTGAGTGTCGATAATACTACGAAGCAGAAGTGTTCTTCTAAAAAGACGAAATCCGAAAGAGATAAGCTTGCGATACCAGGGAAAATGTTTTCTTTCTTTTCCCCGCGAACCAATAACCAGATCAAATCCCTTTTCAGACCAAGGAAGCAACTTTTCCAACTCAGCGATTGGCGCTGATTGATCCATATCCGTAAAAAGAACAATTTCCCCCTTAGCTTTTATCAAACCTGACTTAATGGCAAAAGGCTTGCCGGCATGTTGGTTTTTAAGAAGCTTAAAACCGGGGTGCTGTTTAACAAATTTCTCTATTATTTTTATACTCTTGTCAGTGGAGCCATCATCAGAAATAATTACTTCAGAAGAATAACCTTGACCTCGCAAATATTTTTCCACCTCCTCAAGAACTCCTCTTCTCAGGTTTGTTTCTTCGTTATAACAAGGAATAATTACTGATAAAAATGGTCTTTTTTTCATTCTCCAAGATAGTGAGCTAATTTTACGATCGTAATTCCGCCAGGGACAGACCAGGTGCCGACAATTTCTCCCCGGCCAAAACCCGCGATTTCCCAAAGAGGATGTCCTAAGGGCTTGCAATCAGCTACTTCACAAACCACCAAAAGCTGGTCAGTGACTGTTTTTCTTTCGGGGTCAATTTGGGGATTTTCAATGGTGATGGGCGAATTTCCCCAGATTTCCAAAAAGTAACGATAGGCATGATCAGAGTTTTGGGCGGTAATCAGGGCAAAATTAAAAGGCTCGTTTTGAGCTTCTCTTAAAACAATCCTGGCGACTTGCTTTGTCTGGTTTAACAAACGATTGGGAGAGTGGCGAAAAGGAATACCTTGCAGGTTAACGACCACCAAAATCAGCAAGAACATGCCAATAACTACTTTGCCAAGAAAAGATTTAGAAAAAGAAGAAAAAGTAAAGCCAACCAATAAAAAGGGCAAAGAAAACATAAAGCCAAAATAGTAATCATAAATTCCTTTTTGATAAAAACCAAAAAGTCCCACCCCCAAAATCAACCAAAGTCCAAGAAGAGAAAGAGTTTTAAATTCTTTTTTCTTCCGCCATTTAATTAAAAAGAAAGCAAGGGTAGAAAGAGAAATCAAAAGCAATAACTGAGCTAATAATATTTGGTTGTTGGTTACCAGTCGGCTAAACAGCCGAAAAATAACATCAGTCACGGTTGGCCAAAACTTGGCAGAAACGAAGCCTGTTTCTTCGCCAAAAAAGATAAATTGATAAAAAGTCCGGAAGTTGGGAAAACTATGGCGCAACTCAAATAAAAGGAAAGGCAGCCAACCAAGTAAAAATCCCCCTATGCCAAGAAGATAACCCTTGAAACTCTTCAAGTTTCGAGTAAAAAAAAGAAGATAAACAATGATAATGGGGACCAAAAATGTGGCTAAATAATGAAGTTGGAAACCAATCCCAAGAAAAAAACCAACCAGAAATAAAAGACCCAACTTGTTTTTAGCCACTGCCAACCAGAGGGTGTAAATAGTTAAAAGACAGAAAAAGGGCATCAAATTAGGGTTCCAGGAAGCACGGGAATAAGCAATCACCAGGGGTGAAAGAGCATAAAGTCCGGCCGCGATTAAACCTGCTTTAGCATCAAAGAAATCTCTCCCCGTTTTGTAAACCAAGAAAACAGTGGCGATGCCAAAAAGAGCCACCATCACTGCTGGTCCGACCGGGTCAAGGCGAAAAAGCCACAAAAAGGGCATCATAAAATAATAATAGATAGGTCCCAAGAAAAAACCGCCGACACTGGCTGTTGGCCCAAGCAAAGTCCATTTATGGTCAACAACCATTCTCTTAACCACCAAAACATCCCGTCCCTCATCGCCTAAAAAAGTCATATAATCAGCAATCCGGTAGAGACGTAAGAAAGCCGCCGCTAGCAAAATCACCAATAAAATCAAGAACTCTATCTTGTTTTTATTAATCCAAGAAACCAAGTCTTTTTTTCTTTTCTGAAACGACTCAGTCAACATTTAAATTGTCCTCAATTTTCTCCTCAGTCTAAATAAATCAAAAAAGCCACTGAAAATGACTTTCAAACTGGCACCGGTCGCTTTCCCCGCTTCTCTGGGATAATGATGAATACCCACCTCAGTAATCTTAAAACCGGCTTTTTTGGCTTTGATTAAAAGCTCACTGGAAATAAATGGTCCTCGTTCCGCTTCCAATCGAGGAATTTTATCAATCACTTCTTTCTTAATTAATTTAAAACCGCAATCAATATCTCTCACCTTTAAACCAAAAAGAAGATCGACCGCCGGCTGCCAAAGTAATTTAGAGCCAAGAATCCGATAAAAAGGAACTTGACGTTTCAGGTAATAACCAACAACTAAATCAGCCTCTGTTTTCTTTTGGGCATCAAGAAACTTGGTAATCTCAGAAAAATCAAATTGTCCGTCAGCATCAGTAAAGGCAATGAAACTATACTTGGCCTGGTAAAGACCGCTTTTAAGGGCGGCACCATAACCGCGATTAGGAGTATGGGTAATCATCCGGAGGCGAGAGTCTTTTTTAATCAATTCTTCAACGATTTCACCGGTTTTATCAGTCGAGCCGTCATCAATAACAATAATTTCCCACTTTTTGGCCACTTTGTCGAGAACCGCCACCGCCTTGGACACCGTTTCTTTAATATTGGCTTCTTCGTTGTAAGTAGGAAAGAAAACCGAGAGTTCCTTAGCCTCCATCGTACTTAAAAGTATACTTCGGCACTCCGTGCCTCGCATTCTCGCAAAGCGAGAATTACTTTAATTTTCGTTTCACTCAAATTATAGCATACAGAGAGAGAAAGAGACTAGCCTACCCTTTTTTGAAGCCAGCCGAAGAGTTTAGATTCTCTGGTTCTCCAAATGAAAGTGGTATACATAAAGAAGTTGTAAGGAAGAACCAGAAAACCGATAGAGAAAACTAACAAGATTAGGCGCCATTGGTCACCAAGAATAGCCGTACCCACCCAAACCGTAATCGTTTGAATAATTAAAGCCCCTAAAGAAGTAAAATTGAATTCAACAAATTTACGGGGAATCCGCTTCCAAGAAACAATTTTTTTCTCAGTAAAAGTCCAAATGTTATTAAGGATGAAATTACTAATGATGGCAAGCTCGGTTGACAAGGCGGTCGCCGGTCCCGGCGACATCCCTGCCCGATAAAAAACTTCTAAACCAATGGCATTAACCAAAAAGCCAATAAAACCGACGATGGCAAATTTGAAAAACTGCTGGGAACGGTCAAGGCGAATTAAAACACAGGATTTTATCCATTCAATAATGTCCTTTAGGTATTGAAAGTTAAAGCCGACCTTGGAAACGCCCCTTTTTCTTTCTTGGAATTTGACCGGCACTTCAGCAAACTTAGCTCCGGTTTTTGAAAGGTGATACAAAATCTCATTTTGAATAACAAAGCCTTTAACATTAAGTTTGTCAAGCTTGACTTGGTCTAGGTGACCTTTAACTTTAATTGCTTTAAAACAGCCAGTGTGGTCTTTGACTTCTTTGACTCCGGCGACTATACCGGCAAAAAAGTCATTGGCCAGCCAGTGATTCAGCTTGCGAAACAGTCCCCACTCCTCTGCTTCGCCCCCGCCTTTAATATGCCTTGAAGCGACGACGACGTCGTATCCTTCATCTATTTTCTTAAGTATTTCTGGAATGTATTTGGGGTCCCATTGGAAATCAGCATCATTGGGAATAACGACATCGGCCTTCAATTCTTTCATGGCGTATTTATAGCCCCGAATTAGATCATGTCCCAATCCTCTCTTCGGTCCGGTAAGAAGATGAATATTTTTATCCTCCTTTATATATTTCTTAACCACCTCATCAGTCCCATCGGTAGAAGCGTCAACGACAAGGGTAGTAAATTGATATTTGGGATTCTCCTTGGCAATCTTAAGAAGGGCTTCCAGCATCAAACCGATATTCTCTTTTTCGTTGTAAGTAGCAATAATGTTAACAACCTTCATATCTTTTACTCTAACAGAAAATCCTGGTAAAATAAACTATTAAGTTTAAACAACTTTGATATTTTCGCCCTTTGGGCTCAAAAAGTTTGTTTCTAACCGAAATACAACCCAATGATGAAAATTGATATCCTCACTCTTTTTCCAGAAATGTTTAAAGGTCCGTTTGACGAAAGTATGATTAAACGAGCCCAAGAAAAAAAGTTGGTAGAGATAAAAATCCATAATTTGAGGGCGTGGGCCAAAGACAAACATAAAACCGTCGACAACCGTCCTTTTGGCGGCGGGGTCGGCATGATTCTAATGGTTGAACCGATTGACCAGGCTTTAAAAGAATTGCGCCGGAAAGAAACCAAAGTGATTCTTTTGACGCCTCAGGGGAAGATTTTCAGTCAACCCTTAGCCCAAAAACTTTCAAAAGAAAAACACTTAGTCTTTATCTGCGGTCATTACGAAGGGGTGGACGAAAGAATTAGAGAACATTTGGTTGATGAAGAAATTTCCATTGGCGATTATATTTTGACTGGTGGTGAATTGCCCGCAATGGTGGTGGTTGACACAATCGTCAGGTTAATTCCTAAGGTTTTAGAAAAAAAAGAGGCTGTTCAAGATGAGTCTTTTTCAAATAATTTACTTGAATACCCTCAATACACCCGCCCAGCCAATTTTAAAGGCCAGCAAGTACCAGAAATTCTCCTTTCTGGAAACCACAAAAAAATCGCCGGATGGCAAAAGAAAAAAGCCAAAGAAAAAACTAAAAAAAGAAGACCTGACTTACTTTAATCAACTAATTGAGCTTTCATTTTCTCTAATCCTTTTCTTAAAGTACTCATCTCAATCCCCAATTCTTGTTTAATTTTCTTATTAGAAAGACCTAAATATTGATGCCAAAGTCGAGATGAACTGGATTGTTTTTTTTGATATTCGGCTAAAGAACCTTTTTTTACTAGTTTTTTATCAAAACCAAAAACATCTGCTATCTCTATAGCCAAATCATAAGGCGATTGAAAACTTGAGGCCACTAAATGAAAAATTCCTTTTGGCTTAACTTCAATAACTTTTTCTAATCCATAAACAATATCATCAATAAAGGTCGGAGTGGTGATTTGATCAGTGAACATGGGATAAAGATTTTTTTGTTCAAAACTTTTAATCATCTTCCTTATAAGATCAACTTTCGGTTGAAATTTTGCCCGATAAGGAAAAGCAATTCTTAAAATGCAGAAATTATCTATGGCTTTTTTGATTTCTTCTTCAGCCCAGTATTTTGTCTGCCCATACCATTCAATTGGATGAGGTTTGTCTATTTCTTTGTAAGGCGTCTTTCTTTTACCATCAAAAACAAAATCCGTTGAAAAATAAATCAAATATTTATTGTACTGCTGGCATAATTCAGTAAGATGACGCGTGCCAATAACATTAACTTGATAACAAATCCCTTTTTTATTGTTTCGCTGTTCCCAAGCCTGATTAACATCAGTAAAAGCAGCCAAATGAACTAGGGTATCAGTTTGGCTGGAAGAAATTTCTTTTTCTAATTGCTTTTTTTTAGTAATATCAATCCCTGTAGTTAAATCTAGGTTTTGAAATTCAAAATTCTTTTTTAGAAGCTCGACTATCTTTGTGCCAACAAGCCCTGATAAGCCGGTCCCTAAAACTTTTTTCATTTTCGTTTAACTAAATCCCAATCAAAATGCTTTTTCCCTAAAGAATCAACTTTAATTTCTTTAAAAGAAATTCTTCCTTCATCATTAGGGTCATATTTTTTGGTCGGATGATTAACTAATTCTGCTTCTCCTGGTCCAGGCGCCATAATGCCATGATAAACACCTTCAGGAATGGTGATCGTATAAACCGGAGCAGTTTTTTTAGTTTTTATTTTTAAATCTGCTCCTTTTGCTTCAACTACTTGAAGCATCCCATAAGTAGATGACCTTTTTCTCATGTCCAAAAGTAAAATCCACATTATTCCCTGGATAATGGTAAAACGATCTTTTTGGTGTTTATGAAAATGATATTGATCTTTGTCTCTTGCTTGACCTGGCCGGGTAACTGAATTATAGCTGTAAACGCTTTTTCCTTTTTCCTTAAAAGAAGCAAAAGTCTCAATTAAAAACCCCCTTGGATCATAAAAAATATTTCTTTTTAAAGCTTTAACGCCTTTAATTTTTATTTTTTCTGGAGCAATTGGTTTAATCTTGTTTTTTCTCATATTATTATTTTACCAACCCCCACTCGCTCCGCCCCCACCAGATGAACCGCCGCCAAAACCGCCAAAACCTCCACCCCCACCACCGCCTCCTCCCGAGAAACCACCCCAGCTGGAGAAAAATCCCGTCTTTTTCTTTTTTTTCTTCAGTTTCTTGTAGTTTTTAGAAAGAATAAAATCAAGAATTAAACCAATTAACCCCAAGCCAAATGCAGAAAGAATAACAGTAAGAATACCGCCAATAATAATTCCAAAAATCGCTCCGAAAAGACCGCCAATTACTCCTCCCGGCCAAAAACGCTTACTTCGAGCTAAGAAAGAAGAAATATAAATCAGAATAATTCCAGCAAAGATAATCAGAGGTAAAGCCGAGGTTGTTTTTTCCTGAGCCGCCTCTGCTCCCGTCGGAGGCTCTCCTGAACGAATATAATCTTTGATTTGCCCAACCGCAACTTCAACTCCCTGATCATAATTATCTTCTCTGAAAGCTGGTCTCATCTGCTCCCGAATGATTTTTCCGGCCCGACCATCAGTAATAATTGGTTCCAAACCATAACCAACTTCAACTCGAACCTGGCGTTCCTCCACGATAATCAAGATTAGAAGTCCGTTGTCCTTCTCTTCTTTGCCAATTTTCCAATCTTCAAATAAACGAACGGCATAATCTTCAAGAGAGTTATCTCCCAAAGAATCAATGGTTGCCACCGCAATTTCTGTGGTAGTTTCATTATCAAAATCAACTAATTCTTGTTCTAAAGATTGACGATAAGAGGGAGATAAAATTTGAGCGAAGTCATTAACATAGCCAACCGGCTCAGGAAAATCTTGAGCCCAAACAGGCAAAGCAACTAGGAAAAATCCCAGTAGAAACAGAAGTAAAAACTTAAAAATTTTCATCACTCAGGCTTAGTTGGGTTAATTTCAACCTCAGGTGCTTGTTCAGCCCCTTCGGCGGCTTCAAAAAAGAACCGCTCATTAAAACCAAATGTTCCGGCAATTAAATTAGCAGGAAACTTCTTGATGGTCGTATTGTAATCTCGAACTAAATCATTATAACGCCGTCTTTCCACCGCCACCCGGTTTTCCGTTCCCGCCAACTCATCCATTAATTGAGAAACATTTTCGGCTGATTTTAATTCAGGATAATTCTCCATAATCACTAACAAACGCCCTAAAGCAGATTCTAATTGCGTTGCCGCTCCTGCTTTTTCATCAACTGACGCCGCTCCGGAATATCTAGTTCTGGCTTCAGCAATCTCACCAAAAACTGCTTGTTCTTGGGTCATGATGCCTTCGACTGATTTGACTAAATTAGGAATTAAATCAAAGCGACGTTGATATTGAGTTTCTACCTGAGCCCACTGATTATCAACTGCCTGAGTTTGGGTAATTAAATTGTTGTAAAAAGCAATTAAACTTAAAGCTAAAAAAATGATGATTGCTCCAATAACAATCCAAATTTTCTTCAAACTTCTCACCCCCTCTCAGATTAATTATTTATGTGTATTTATCGGCTACCACAAAGGCTCCATAAGCCTCAGGTTTAGTCTTAGCAACAAAACCATTACCATTAACCATACCCACCACCTCTTTAATCATTTCTCGAGTGGGACCAACATCACCAACATCAATATGAATTTCCAATTTATATCTTTCCCCATTTAACCTTTGGGTAATTTGGGGAACAATTTTTTCCGCTAAATGAATCGAAAGTAAAGTCTCGGTATAAATTTTATCTCTCAAGCTTTTTAAATTACCAACCTTCTTCTTCTGCCAGAAATAGCGCCCTCCTTTACCTTTTCGGTGAATGACCACCGCGGTCACAAAACCAACTTTTTGCTTTCCGTTCAATTTATTACTCTTAGAGTCGGTACCAATCACCAAACGATAAGAAAAATCCGGCTCTTCACCCATAAAAGCCACTAAATCATCAACCACCTCATCGATAGCCATCTTGCCCTTACTGGGACTGATAAAAAAATTTCCTGCCCTCATACGGGGCTAATTTTACCATAAAATTGGTTTATCGCCAAACCCTTGATTTAGCCCAATTTAGCCGCCACTTCGCCCACTGCCTCACCAAATTCTTGGGCCTGTTCCGGAAAAAGAAGGATGATTGACCGAAGGAGTCCATCTTCTTTTTGGGCGAAACTATATCAAGTCCTCATCAGAAGAAAAATCATTACCACACTGGCCACAAAAGCCACTAAAACATACTCTAAAATAATTCTTAGATGAAATTCTTTTTTAACCTGATGATGAACAATTCCCCAAACAACATAAACAGCGGCCATCACCAAAGTAATTCCTATTTGAACCTGGCGGTTGTAGTTGAAAATCAGAAAGAAAGCCAAACCAAATGATAAAAAAGCAATCAAAGCCATATAGTGTTTTAAATCCTTGCTCATAAAATTGCTCCTTGAGTAGTTAAAATAGCGGCCAATAAAAGCATCGTAATAAAAATCAAATGAGCCAAATTACGTCCGGAAAGGCGGATAATTCTCTTTTGGGAAACCAAAATGACATCCAAAATCAAGGCCCCTAAAACAATTCCCAGAATCAAAACCACTAAGTTTTTGGTTAAGGCAAAGGGAGAAGTTAGAGGCGCCGCGATTGTTCCTTCTTTGGCTTGGGCAATCGCCACTGGCGCTAAAACAATCTTTTCTTCAATGGTTGAGGCTTCGCCCAGTTCCGGGGCTGGCGTTGGGGTTGATTTGGTCACTACGGGTTGGCTTGCGACAGTCGTTGGTGTTGGTGTCCCAAATAATTGAACCACTAAGGTTGTTTCCACCCCATCTAAAGTGCCATTGACTACGGCCAAACCGGTTTCCTGATAACGAGAATTAAGAACATTATCACGGTGAGTAGGCGAATTCATCCAAGCGTCAACCACTGAGCCGGAATTCATAAAATCTCTGGCCAAATTCTCGCCCGCATAAAGGTATTTATAGCCCACCTCCTGAAAAAAAGACCAGGGATTTCTGCCCGAAGGCGAATTGTGAGCCCAGTAATTAAAAGCAAACATATCCCCCGCTTTTCTTTGGGCCGCTTCACTAAGCTGGCCATTAAGAGTTAGGGGTGAAAGGCCGTTTTCCAGCCTCTTCTGATTGGTAATTTCAATTACCTGTTCCGGAGTAATATTCGAAGCATAACCAAGAATCGAAGGTTGAACCAAAAGATAAAAATTAATCGCAAATTGATAAACCAGAAAAACAGCCACAATCACCGAAAGGGTTGAGGGGTGAAGAATCTTGGCTTTATGATTGTTAGAAGGGTGAGGAACAGTAAAATGCCTTACCCATTCGAGCAGGTTCATGTGTTTTCATGATAACACTATTTTCAATCCTGTTGCAATTTAGCAATGACCACAAATCTTTCTCGGTCTAAAAACCCGGTGCAAGTATAAAGAGTGAGGATGGCATCTTTAGTGGGAGCCAAAACTTCAACTGTTTCAGGCGAAACAATTTTAGTCTCGACTATACTATATATATACTCGTCTCCCCGTTGGCTAATCAGCTTAATTTCCTCCCCTATTTCCAACCATCTAATTGGACCAAAGAGATGGCTTTTATTATGACCATAGATGACCACATTGCCTTCTCGACCAGGAATGCCTGAACCAAGGAGATAAGAAACACCTTTTTCCGAAATTATCCATTGATTATCGACTACCTTGACTGGTGAAACCAATAAATCAAGCTTTATTTTTGAAATTAAAACTTTTTCCGGCAAATCCCCTTCTTCCACCACGCTTATTGG
>CAZPFP010000017.1:0-13878 GCA_964585895.1 uncultured Gammaproteobacteria bacterium | reverse complement strand
GGTTCTTAAGATAGTCCTAGTAACCACAACGCCCGTAAACAAGCTTAACAAAACTCCTAAGCCCAAAGTCAAAGCAAAACCACGCACCATTCCCGAAGTATTCAAAAACGACCAACTAAAGGGATTAAAAAGAATGAAACAGGTAATTAAAGTGCAAACATTGGCGTCACGAATTGAATCCCAAGCCCGACCAAAACCCAATTCCATTGCCAATTGTCTTGATTTACCGTCTCTTACTTCCTCTTTCATCCTCTCAAAAATTAGAATATTGGCGTCAACCGCCATTCCCACCGAAAGAACAAAACCGGCAATTCCCGGTAAAGTCAAAGTCACGGGAATTAGTTTGTAAAGCATTAGAGTAATCAGTCCATAAATAATTAAACCCGCGTCTGCCAGCACTCCCAGCCAACCGTAATAAGCAGCCATAAATAAAATAACCATTACCAATCCAATTAAACCCCCTTGAACGCTTTTTTTAACCGACTCAGACCCAAGAGTAGCGCCAATATTTCTTTGCTCAACCACTTTAATCGGAACCGGCAAAGCCCCGGCATTAAGCTGAGTAGCCAGCAATTTGGCTTCATTGGTAGTAAATTCGCCGCTAATAACCGCGTTGCCAGTGGTAATTTCCTCTCTTACCAGCGGTTGGGTGATAGGAAATTCATCAAGAAAAATTGCCACCGGCTTACCAACATTTCTGCTCGTAATTTGGCCAAATTTCCTTGCCCCTTCGTCATTAAATTCCAAACCAACGGTAGGTTCACCGGTATTGGGGTCAAACTGGACTTGAGTCTTGTTCAAATCCTTACCCGTCAAATCCGTTCGCAAATAATCATCAAGAGCGGCTGCTATTGTCGCCTCAGCTGATAATTCCCGAAAATCAAGCTGGGCAGTTTGGCCAATCAAATCAACTGCCTGATTAACATCAGTAATTCCCGGTAGCTCGACAATCAAACGATAATTTTCTCCAAGTTTAGAAGTTTGGACTAAGGATTCCGCCAAGCCAAATAGATTAATCCGTCGGTCAATATTTTCTTTAGCTGCTTCCAGGGCTGAATCTCGGTCTTCAGTGCCTATTTCACCCATATCCGCCTGAAAAACCAAGTGACTGCCTCCAGCTAAATCAATCCCCAATTTAACCTCTAAGTCACGAAAAAATCGGAGATTGCCAATTTGAAAGTTTAGCTTTGGTCTTGAGATTTTCTGACTGACTTTAAATCCCCTTACCTCAAATTTCAAGGGAAGTTCGGAAGGAAAGTCAATAAAAACAGCGAGGATGGTTAAAATAATAATTAACCAGAGCAGATAACGACGGTTTTTCATCTCTTAACTCTTCTCCTTTTGGTGAAATTGGAAGCCAGAGGAAGCTGACGACTACCCGAGAAAATATAACTCACTTTACCAGTTTCCGGTTCTATTTTAACCTGGACTATTTGACCCGCTTTGACTCCCACGGTCTTAACAAAATCCGAAGGGATGGTTACCGCTAAACTATTGCCGGTTCTAATAATTTTTTGTTTGCCCATCTTTAGACTATAGGTGACAGGGTCCGACCCTGTCAGGTGTTTTATTCCTCTCCGTACTTTTTCACCAGATCTTCTTGGTCACCAATAATCATTATCCTTGAACCTAAGAGAATGCTTTGTAAAAAGGGATCACGTCTTTTTTTGCGAAAATTAAACTCATCCCCAGTCATGACCGTGTAGTTAATCTCCTTATTCAACTTGGCTTCTTCAACCCGCACCAATTTAGCCAAAGCCTGGATGTTGATATCGCCTACCAACAAAAGGTCAACGCCGCCCTCTTCAATAGGCAAGCGACGGGCGAAACGTCCGGAAAACATCGCCAATTTCACTCTTCCCAATTTTGACTTATTTTTAATAATCGCCCTGCCCAAACCAACGGTCTTATGAACCATTGCCAGCAATTCTTCATAAAGAGGATGGTCGCGATTGAAATAGTAATAAAGCCGATTGCCCCGTGGTTCCTTTTTTACCATATTAGCTCTCTCCATCCGGGACAATTCTCGACGAACGGCATTAATTTCCTCATCAATCTTTCTCACTAATTGGCGAACATAAAAAATTTCATCAGGCTGATAAAGAAACGTCTGAAGGAGTTTCACCCGGACTTTGGAAACCATTAAGTCTTTTAGCACGGTATTTCCGGGCAGGCTTTAGTAATTAACTTCCTTGCCAGCAGGAACAATCTCAATCCAAACCGGACCTTTATTCAGCTTAATCTCTTTCCCCTTAGAATCATTGAAGATTGTCCTATCCTGGCGTTTGGCTTTGCTCCAAGTTGCTTGAGTTGCCTGCCCATCCTGGAAAATCAAAGCTTTACCTGTACCAGTGGTGGCATAGAGCAAATGTTTCAGTTCGTCAATCGGGCCTGTTTCTTTCATAAACTGGACAATAACCACTTTTGCTTTTAATTGTTCATCATTATTTAAATCTTGGTGAGATTGACCACCATTAAAGCGAAGATATTGATTGCTCTCTGAATTATATTGCCAAGTAGCTTGATATTCTTGATAACCACTCCAGAAATTAAACTCAATTTTATCTACGTTGCCTTTCTCTGAGGCATCATCTTTAAATTGCCAAGATTGCCAATCTTCATCCCATTTATTCCCCTCATCATCTTTAGCATCAAGACCTCGTTGATGAGCCACTTCATAGAGCTTGTCGGCCGTGGTATACATCGTGTGCTCAGTGGCGACCGGATGACCTAATCGTTCATAGTCCCGCCAAAAAGTAGGAAAACCCAAAGAGAATTGATTCATATCATTCCCCTTTCCTAGCCAACCATAATCGCCAATTTGCCCCAAAGCATTGGCTTTTCCTGGCTTATTAGCGCCGCCTACATGAGCATAGAGAGGATAGTCACCATATTCAGAAGCAAAGTCCAAATAATAAGTCCTAGCAGAGCGAACCGGACCAATAGTAAAATCCTCTGCCGCCGCCCCACAGTAAAAAACCGCCAAAAAGCGAGTAATCCCCCCTTCAGCCACCGCTTCATAAACAATATCAGCTTTAGAAAGGCCTGATTGGGGTCGAGCATCAGCATGATTTTCAATCATCACCGTTAGAGGGCGCCGTTTTTCCCAAATCGTCTTTTCTCCTTTGGTAAACATCTTGCCATTGAGAGGACAGGCTTCGGTTTTGGGAGCCGTTAAATCAACTTTCGATCTGGCTTCTTCCACGAGAAGGGGAGAAATTAAACCGGGAGCCACCGGTCCAATCAAAAAGCGAAAAGCAGCATAAGAAACCCCGGTGGAAATAAAATATAAAACTAAACCGCCAATAAGAATAGGAATTAATTTTTGTTTATTCAATATCATTTTAGCTTGTTAGCTCTTTTAATCGCTTGTTTTTCCTCTGCTGATAAATCATAACCCGCGGCTTTGCCTTTTGCTACTGGCTTGGCATAGATTCTGGTTGTATCTCGGCTGTGCAAACTGGAAATAACCAAACCACTATCTTTACCGTCTAATAATGATAAACAAAAACTCTGATCGCCGCCAGTCTCTGCAAAAGGATTATAACGTACCAAACCAACCTTTTGAATATTATACAAATTATCCTTCTCTAATTCATCTGCAATTTTGATGAGTTTCTCGATTTGCTCGGTTTGTTTGTCAAAATCTTTAAGGAGTTTCTCTAAAACTGTTTTCAAGTCTTTCTTAGTAATACCCTTAGTCAACTTGCGTAAAGAAGAATAAAAATTATAAAAGAGAACACTTAAGGCTGTTAGCCAAACAATAAGAACACCAATGATAATAATCAGAATCTGGTCAAAATTGAGTAACATCCTTACTTGATTTTAATTTGTAGAAGCTTTAGTGTCAATCGGTAAGTTGTTTTAAATCCGCTCCAAGGTTAATTTTCAAAAAAAAGCGCCTCCTTTTCGTCACGGCAATTAACTACTAAGGAGGCATGTTGCATGTCAGGCGGAATAAGTTAGCGGAGTTTGTCACGAACATACAGATTTGGTGGCTGATACCTTAAGGAATATCCTGCGTATTCCAGACTCGATTCCGTTCCAATCCAAATGGTCTCGATGTGCACTTCGTAATGTCGAACTCTGACATTTCCCCCGCTCTCATTGCAAAACGTCCAGCCGTCCTGGCCGTAATAACAATCAGAAACGGAAACGGAAACTTCCTTTGGGGAGAGTGACACATAAGATAACAGTGTGCAAACTAGCGCAAGAAAAACACCGAACAAGATCAAAAAGTGAGATGCTCTTATTTTTCTTCTCATTTCAATCATTCCTTTCTTCTTACTTTTTCTCCGCCGACAGAAACGTCAATGTACTTAATAAAAAAGACGCTACTCGGTCACGCCTTATTAATGTGTTTCAGCTTATCATAAAAATGATTAAATGTCAATCCTATAGTATAAGTCAGTTATTTAGATTATTGAAACCTTTTATACCCAAAATTATAAAACTACCCTGAAATGGATGCTTGAATTTGGTGCTAACTTATGCTAATCTAATCCCGTCTATGGCCAAGAAACGAAAAACCAGGCAAGATAAAATCATTCTCCAACTCAAAAGAGAACTTGCCCAAAAAACCTCCCTTCCTCCTTCAACAAGCAAAAAAGCCAAACCTAGTCAAGAGGCAATTTCCAAAACACTTAAAACTGAGACTAAACAGGCGCGTCCACAAGAAAAGACCGATATTTCCATCATTTCTTTTGACCACAAGCTAATCAGGCATGACTTAGCTAAAACTCTAACTCTTAGCTTAATTGTCATTAGCCTCGAATTCATGCTATACTTAGCTTTAAGGTAGGCTTGAAAATTTCCCCTGCCCGAAAATAAAAAAATATTTAAATTAAATAGAGAGGAGGTGAAAGAAAATTATGGCAGATATAATGTTTTATTGTGTTAAGTGCCGCGCCAAAAAAAAGGGTAAGAACATTGAGAAAGTGACCATGAAGAACGGCAAACCAGCTAGAAAAGCGGTTTGTGAAACTTGTGGGACAACTATGTTCAGGATTGGAGCTTAAATCTCCTCTCCAAAAACTGATTCCCAAGAAACCCAGCTCCTCAAGGGGGTTGGGTTCCTTTACTAAAAGATTTGTTCTTTGGGACGGTATTGAAGCGCCTCAGCAAGGTGGGAAACAATAATCTTTCCTTCACCCCCTAAATCAGCAATCGTTCGGGCTAACTTAATCACTCGATAATAAGAACGAGCGGTCAAATTCATTTGGGAAACTGCTTGACGAAGAAGATTCAAGCTTTCATTATCCAAGGGACAGTATTTCCTAATATCTTGGGTTTGCATTTCCGCATTGGACTTAATCTTCGTGTCTTTGAATCTTCTTCTTTGCAAATCTCGAGCTTTTTGAACACGCTTTCTGATACTGACTGATTCTTCACCCACGATACCTTCTCCGGTCAACTTCTCCACTTTCACGGCCGGCACCTCAGCATGAAGGTCAATTCTGTCTAAAAGGGGTCCGGAAAGACGCTTCTGGTAACGAATAATTTGACTAGGAGAGCAACGACATTGTCTTTTCTCATCGCCTAGATAACCACAGGGGCAGGGATTGGCGGCCGCCACTAAAATAAATTGAGCTGGATATTTAACCGTCCCCGCGGCTCGAGAAATTTGAACAATTCCATCCTCCATTGGTTGGCGCAATGATTCTAAAACATGGCGAGGAAATTCGGGAAATTCATCCAGAAAAAGAACACCGCGGTGAGCAAGAGAAATCTCTCCGGGCATCAACCGACTTCCCCCACCAATCAAACCAATTCTGGAAGTGGTATGATGAGGCGCCCGAAAAGGACGCTGGCTGACAACCGAAGCGCCTGGGGGCAGGTTGCCGGTAATGGAATAGATTTTGGTTACCTCCAAAGCTTCGTCTTCAATCAAATCAGGCAAAATGCCGGGCAAAGCCCGCGCGAGCATCGTTTTGCCGGCTCCGGGAACACCTTTCATAAAAACATTATGTCCACCAGCAGCAACAATTTCCAAAGCCCGCTTAACATGCTCTTGGCCTTTTATCTCTGCCATGTCAAATTCGGCTTCAAAATTATCTGCTAAAGATTGGAAACCAAGATGAGGCTGAGGAGAAATTATTTCAACATCTGTCAAATGGTTAACAAGAGCCAACAAAGATTTGACCGGATAAATTTTAACTCCTTCTACAATCGCCGCCTCTTTAGCATCAGTTTCAGGAAGATAAATTTTCTTCTTCTTTTTTTCTTTAGCGAGCAAAGTCATAGGTAAAATACCGTTGGTATGACGAAGGGACCCGTCTAAAGAAAGCTCGCCCAAAACTAGGGCGTCGGTTAAATCAGCTCTTATCTGGCCATCAGCCATCAATAAACCTAAAGCAATCGGTAAATCATAAGCCGGACCCTCCTTAGGTAAATTGGCAGGAGCTAAATTAACCGTAATCCGATGACTGGGAAAGTCAGCCCCAGAATTCTTGATGGCGGCTCGGACTCGATGCTTTGCTTCTTCAATGGCTTTATTAGGTAGACCAACGATGGTAAAAGAAGGCAACCCTCTCTTAGTAATATCAACCTCAACAATGACCGGAACAGAATTAAGCCCAATCGTAGCCCCAGAAGTAACTTTGGCAAGCATTAATTAAATAATAACA
Source organism: uncultured Gammaproteobacteria bacterium (assembly GCA_964585895.1). Taxonomy (GTDB): domain Bacteria; phylum Patescibacteriota; class Microgenomatia; order PFEM01; family JAHIFH01; genus CAZPFP01. The sequence continues at coordinate 7,252 of CAZPFP010000017.1, read as the reverse complement.
AATTTTTATATAGGATTCCTAGAGAAGGTTCGCCTTGCTTTCAGTTTTGATTTCTTTGACGTTGGAGAATGTTTATTTAAATGTTGAAAAGTTGAAGGATAGAAAGGGAAATATATAATTTCTTCCAAAAAAATAAAGAACCCCTGTCTGGAAAACCAGCCATCGCTGCGACTAGCGATGTCAGCTTCTATTAGCTGATTAGGGTTCATTGTTGCCGCTTTTCATTAGGGATTGTGTGATTCTACAGGCCAAGATCATTAGTAACTCAAATCCTTACCTATTATCTTCCCGACAAAGACCATGATTACATAGCCCAAGTTCACCAATATAATGAAAAGAATAAACAAGGCATATCCCCAAAGTATGAGGTCTCCAATCGCATTAAATACTGCTTCCAATCCCATACCGGATGCTACATACCAAAAAGATAGGAACTCACACATCTCTTATCCCTCCTTCGCTTTTCAAAGTGCGAAGCCCGCACAGAGGCGAACAAAACTGAATATGTTAATCAGACTTTTTCTTTTTAGCGTTAGTTGCTATTAGAACATTGAGTCTGTTTTTTCAAAAAACTGCTATTTCTAGCAGTAAATATATTATATCATCCTGAGTCTAGTTTAATAACAACGACCGACGGTCTTTAATGTAGGATTCCTAGAGAAGGTTTAGGCAGGTTTTTAGGTAACAGCCAAGATAATAATGAAGAGAAGGATAAAGAAAATTAACCAAGCAATGGAGTAAGCCACTAGCTTTAAGGCTTCAATCGTTTTCTTCTTTTCCCAAAACAGAATAAAAGGATAACCTAGAACCAAGAAAGCAGATATTAGAGCTGAAACGACAAAAAGAACTAGGACAAAAGCCGGACCTAAAAAAGTTTGGGCTGGACCGAACCATTTATCCCCTCGCCAAAATATAAGCCCGACTAAACCACAATAGACAACTAATCCTACGGCTTGCAAAAAGGCAATAAAGGGTAAAGACAATTTTTTCTTCTTTTTAAAGAAATCACACATATCTCTAATATCTTAACATAAAAGACAATAAGGCTTTAAGAAAATCTATAATTCCTTATTTCTCCCAAGACATACGCTCAAGATAAACAGCCACAAGATTTGGATCTCTTTCCTCTTTACCGTATATTTTAAAACACTTATTACACACTGTTCCCGGACCACCTTCGCTTTTTGTGCCAATGACTATTGCCTCTGCCAAAACGTGGTCATCTGGCAAGGCTCCACATCCATGAACAGATAAGTCCATCCAATCATGCTCTCCTTCAGGACAGAAAGAAGGTAGTCGTTCTTTTGCTGAGATAGCCATATTTATGTAGTTAGACTATGAACGTTGAATTAATTTACTAGTTGCCTCATCCCAACATTCGGGCACCATGCTAGTGGGAAAATTGTAACCTTCGATATCAGCACATAAAACACTGCCGTTGCCGTCAGCGACAATGATCCAACCAGTGCCATCATTGTAAGCTAACCACCAAGCACCACCGATTTCTCCTTCAAACTTGACTCCTCCATTAGCGTAAGTGCCGGTGTTTTCATCGATCGTTACTGTAATATCTCCAAGGGGTTTATTATATTTTGCGGCAAAAGCCTCTTTGATTTGCTCAAGGTCTGATTTAGTTTGCACCTCTTCGACTGGTGCCATCTCCTCCAGAGCTGGCGTTACTGCTGGCTCGGTTAACGCACTGGCAACGGGCGTCGGAGATGGCTCAACAGCAGGTGCTCCTGATCTCATTGTCCACGCAAGAAAACCACCGCCAGCAATCGCCAGTATCAGTAGAATAACAGCAACTATCAAAATGTATTTATTTCTCATAACGATATTTCACCTCCCTCCCTTTAAACAAAAAGAATTATTATTCCTAATACTAAACAATAAAAGCCAAAAAGCCAAAGTTTCGCGCTTAACAATACTTTTTCCAGAATCATTAAAGCACCATAGCCAATAAGACCGGCAATCAACATTCCTAAAATTCCCTGTTCTAAATAACAACAAGGTGAATAAATCAAATCCGGGATTTGTAAAACTAAAGCCCCCAAAATAGCCGGGATGGCAAGGTAAAAGGAAAATTGGAAAGCAGTTTCCCTGTCAAACTTTCGCCATAAACCAGAAACAATTGTTGCTCCTGACCGAGAAATACCGGGCAGAATAGCTAAAGCTTGAAAAATACCGACAAATAAAGCATCTAACCACTTCACTTGACTAAAGCGCCGATTCAATGATTTAAACTGCCGACTCACTAATAGTAATCCTCCGGTAATTAATAAAGATATTCCCACTAACCTAAGGGAATTAAAAATCTGAGCAAGATAATTTTGCATAACCAAACCTACGACTACCGCAGGAATTGTTCCCACCACTACCATTATCAAAATATGCCACGATTCTCTTTCTTTGCTGACTAAGCCGTTCAAAACCTGTTTTAATTCTCTCCTGAAATAAATCAAAATTGCTCCTAATGTACCAACGTGAACTAGAATATCAAACAAAACCGGGGGCTCGGGAAAAGCAAGTAATTTTTGAAAGATAACTAGATGTCCAGAAGAAGAAACAGGCAAAAATTCGGTTAAACCTTGGACAACAGCCAATAATATTGCTTGAAAATAGGACATTTCTTCCTAATTCTACTAGATTTTCCTTCTAAAAACAAAGAATCCACCTCGCGGTAGATTCTTTGATATTCTTAGAAAACCCGTAAGCCGGATTCTGTTTTAACAGCCATCTATCTAGGCCTTCGAACCTTGACGCTTGGGGAAACACCTACAAACGCGTCTCTCGGAAGTTGCAACGGATGAGGGTTGCCTCTTTTCACCCTCTGCCATGAACCTATTCGGTTCTTGGTGAGTCGTAGTCTCTGTGGCCCTATCTAGCCCCAGACGACCAGGCGTCTGGAGTGACACCTTTCGGTGCCCACCCTGTTTCCTGTTGTCCGGACTTTCCTCTATAGGCTTGCACCTACAGTAGCTGTCAGTTTTCTAAGAACAAGGGTATTATAACACAAAAGGACTGAAAAATCTACCTTATATCTTCTTAAATCTTTCTGAAGCAAAAAATTCTGAAGCAATTACTTGAATCAATAAAACCACCGGTACCGCCAAAACGGCTCCTAAAATTCCACCTAGTTTAAAACCAACTGTCAAAGAAATAATCGTTACTAGGGGGTTCACTCCAGCTTCTCTCGCCATAATTTGCGGATAAATAAAATTTGCCTCAACTTGCTGAATCAAAAAATAAAGTGCCGTCACTGCCAATGCCATTAAAGGCGAAACCGCTAAGCCGGCTAAAATAGCCGGGATTGAAGCCACCACCGGGCCAATATTAGGAATAATTTCAAAAATCCCAGCCAGAAGAGCCAAGGGTAAAGCAAAATCAATTCCTAATAAGCGCAAGCCGAGATAAGACATTATTCCAATGATAATCATTGAAGTTAATTGAGCTCTCACCCAACCACCAATTTTTTTCTCCATCTCATCAATAAACTTCCCCGCTTTTCTTTCTCCATCGCCCCCAAAAAGAATATGAAGATAACGATTAAGATTCTTCCTCTCTAAAAGAAGGTAAAAAGTAATCACTAACAAAGCCACTATCGCCACCAGATTAGCAAAAATACTCACACTAATCTTCACTAAATTGGCAGGAATTGAACCTAGTTGTTGAATCTGACTTTCAATAATCCGCTGGTCAATATTGGGAATGCGAAAGTTTCCAATAAACTTTGGCGCCTTGGCGATTAAAGTTGAAGTCTGCTCAACTAAAGGAGGAATTATTCCTGCAATCGCCAAAATAACCACGACCAAAATTAGGATATAAATCAAAACAATGCTTAAAAGTCGAGGAATTTTTATTTTTTCCAACTTATCAATAGTTGGATTGATGGCTGTCATCAACACCAAAGCCACAAACAAACCAATAATAATTTGTCTAATCTGCCAAAGTAAGGCAAGGAGAATTAAAAAGAAAACAGTAAAAATGATAGTCCGGTGAGAAATTTCAATCTTGTTGGGCATTGCCTTCAACTAACCACTTCTTAACTAGTCTAACAGCTCTATCTTGCCATCTTTTCTGACTAATGTCAAACCAATTTATTCTTTTATCTTTTCTAAACCAGGTCATTTGTTTTCGGGCATACCGACCCTCGTCAGTTTGCCAACGATCGATTACTTCCTCTCTTGTTTTTTCACCTTCAAAAAAAGACCGCCATTCTTTATAAGCAAGAGTATCGTTTAAAGCCGATGATTCCCAAGCGTAGCCTTGATTTAAAAGGGTTCTTATCTCATCCTCTAACCCCTCTTTTAGTCTTCCCTTTACCCGCATCTCAATTCTTTTATCAAGCATCTCGTTAGCTATCTTTAGACCAATAAATAAGGCGTTCGGTTTTTGATGTCGAAGTGGTCGCCATGAAGGATTTTCATTTCTGAAAATGGCTACTTCAATTGCTCTTGCCAGCCGGCGAGAATTATTTCTATCAGAATGATTCATTAAAGCCGCCCTCTCTGAATCAAGTTTGGCTAACTGATCGAAAAGCTTCTCTGGAGACCAGTCCTTGATTCTAGTTCTAATTTCCAAATTGCGAGGAACATCTTTTGTCTCTATTCCATCCACCACAGCTCTAATATAGAAACCGGTTCCCCCCGCTAAAACCGGCAGTTTTCCTCTTCGCCAAAGATTTTTAATTTCTTGCCAAGCTAAACGATAATAATGGGCAACACTAAATTCCTCATTGGGATTAACTATATCCAAAAGATGAATAGGTACACCCTCAACTTCCCAATACCCCCCTGATTCTCTTTCTTTTCCTCTTCTTACTGTCCGCCAAACCCCACCGGCAATATCCTTTCCGGTGCCAATATTCATCCCCCGATAGACCTGACGACTGTCAACCGAGATAATTTCGCCTTCAAATTCTTTGGCTAAACGGATTCCTAAGCCAGTTTTTCCGGTAGCAGTTGGTCCACAGATTACCAGAAGTTTATTCATATGCTATTATATTCTATCAGATGAAAGCTAAAGACATTCTGAAAAAACTCAAATCTCAGGCCAATCCTAAAAACGTCAAAGGCATGGTTCGGTTTGGTATTAATTCTAGAAATACCTATGGTGTTTCTATCCCCGTTTTAAGAAAAACTGCTAAAGAGATTGGTAAAGATCACCAGTTAGCTCTTCAACTTTGGGACTCTGGTATTCATGAAACGCGAATATTAGCCAGTATGATTGATGTTCCTGAAAAAGTGACGGAAAAACAAATGGAAAAATGGGTCAAGGATTTTGATTCTTGGGATGTCTGTGATCAAGTTTGTAGTAACCTCTTCGACAAAACTAGATTTGCTTATCAAAAAGCTTTCGAATGGAGTAAAAGAAAAGAAGAATTTGTCAAAAGAGCGGGATTTGTTTTAATGGCCACTCTTTCGGTTCATGACAAAGAGGCTAAGGATAAAAAATTCGAACAGTTCTTCCCTATCATCAAAAGAGAAGCCCACGACGAACGGAATTTTGTTAAAAAAGCGGTTAATTGGGCTTTAAGACAGATTGGAAAAAGAAACTTGGCTTTGAATAGAAAAGCGGTTGCTGTTACCAAAGAGATTCAAAGAATGGATTCAAAAAGCGCCAAATGGATTGCCGGTGATGCGATTAGGGAATTAGCGGGTGAAGACGTCAAAAAAAGACTTCTTTGCTCAGAAATGATAAAATAATCAAAAAAGAAAGGAGGTGAAAAAAAGTGCTTTCTCAATCACCGATTGATTTAAAAAAAGTAAACAAAAAAATATTGGACAGAGAAATTCTCCGCTTGGGAATAATGGCTGAATTAGATGCAGTCAGCCTTTATGAACAATTAGCGGCGATGACCACCAATAGAAACATCAAAAAAATTCTGATGGATATTGCCAAAGAAGAAAAAACTCACGTCGGCGAATTTCAGGCTTTGTTACTGGAAATGGATAAAGAGCAGGTGGCAGAATTGGAAGAAGGAAAAGAAGAAGTTAAAGAATTGACGAAGTAAAACAGCAAAAATTAACCAAACTTATTATTTCCAAGTCTGGAATAATTCAATTTAGGTGATTATGAAAAGATGAAAAAACTGTTAAAAGTAAACAAAATTAAATTAAAGGCTTTGGTTGACCTGGGTTTATTGATTGTTTTTCCGATTGCCACCATTTCGGGTATTGTTTTGGGCCAACTTCCAGATGGCGGTTACCAAGGCGGAAGAGGAATTATTGACAATTCCTATTTAGGAATCAATCATCATACTTGGAGAACAGTTCATTATAACTCTCATCTTCTTTTTGTTCTCTTGGTTATGATTCACCTGGCTCTTTCTTGGAATTTTTTAAAGAATTTGCCCAATTTAATCAAAAGCTATTTTCAAGAACTCAAAAAATAAACCATTATTGGTTAACCAACTCTTCTAAGATTCGCCACCTCCTTTTCTTTTCTTTTGGCGAAACATTGTCTTTCATTTTAAAAGCAGCGGTTCCCGGTCGAGGCGAATATTTAGCAATATAGGCTTTGACAAAACCGACTTTTTTGCACAGTTTAATTGTATTTCCAAAGGCCTTTTCTGTTTCTCCTGGAAAACCAACAATAATATCGGTGCCTATTTTAATATTTGGAATCTTTTTTCTGATTTTTTCGACTAGTTTAATATATTGGAGGGTGGTATAAGGACGATTCATCTTTTTTAAAATCCTGTCATCACCTGACTGAACCGGTAAATGGAGATAGCGGTCGATTTTTGACAAACTCATGGCGTCAATAATGTCATCAACCAAATCCCAAGGATTGGAAGTGATAAAGGAAATTTTTTTTATTCCCTTAATTTGATGAAGACGACGAAGAAGTTTGGCAAAATTCGGTTGATAAGAATTAACATTCTGACCTAATAATGTAATCTCTTGATAACCTCGCCTTGCTAATTCTTCTGCTTCACCAACAATTTCTTCAAAGGGACAGCTTCTTTCTTCTCCCCGCCCATAGGGAACAACACAGTAGGAACAAAAATGGTTACAGCCCCTCATAATCGGCACAAAAGCACTGGTTGTTTTTTTCCGTTTGGGAGAGATTTTTTCCGGACCAATCAATTCTTCAATTGTCTTGAATTCATCAACCTGAGGTAGGCGTTTTTTAAGTTGAGTAAAAGTGTAACGTCGCCTTTCTCCTCGCGCCGAGCCAAGCATACAGCCGGTTAAAATAATTATTTGATTTCTGGTTTTCTTCTTAGCGAGATTATTGTCTAAGCCAA
>CAZPFP010000016.1:6650-14596 GCA_964585895.1 uncultured Gammaproteobacteria bacterium | reverse complement strand
TATTTTAGTGGTGCTGGGATTAACCGCATAAGGATGACTCTCGGAGCCCATAAAAACAGCTCCTATTTTGGTCTTGTCAATCTCCACTCTTGTCAAAGCAATTAAACTGGCTTCCACCGCCATAGTCACCGAATCTTCGTCCCTTCCTGCCACCGATTTTTCTCTTACACCCAAACTTTTTTCTATCTGCTTGCCCTCTTTCTGCCAAGCGGTGGCAATCAAACCGGTTTTAATTCTTCTTGACGGCAGATAGGCTCCATAACCAACAATGCCTACGTCTCTCATTTGACTTTCCACTTAATTCCGTATCTAATCGGTTCTTCCTGACCATTAACTCTCATTCTCCGAGGAACACTGACGACTCTCATTCCTTTCTTCAACTGCTTTCCTTGCCAATTTACTAACTGACCACCAATCACTTTTTTTCTGTTTAAACGAATTAAGGCAACGGGATAAGGCACCTGTTGCTCATACCCTTCGCCCGGTATCTTAATCGTTGTCCAATACAAAAGCCTGCCTTCTTGACCAAGAACTTGACATTCTTTTTTCGCTTCTCGCCAAATCCTGGCAGGAAAACCTACTCCCATTTAACCAATCTCCCTCCTCACCCGCCTTTTAACCCGTAAATAATAAACAAGCCAATAACCCACGTAGCCACACCAAAGAGCTAAAAAAGCGGAAATAGAGAGAAAAATAAATTGAAACAAGAATCCCCAAAAAGCAGGGATGGACAAAAACCGGAGAATAATGAATTTGAAAACCAGCAGAACGAATAACGAACTTAGCCAAAGATAAAAAGGAAAAGCAACTAAAAGAAAGGCTTGAGAGAAATCCTCTTCAATCCTGATGGCTCTCAACGTCCGATAAGGGTGAACCAATAGTCCCCAGATATTCCTTGAGGAAAGATAAATCTCCCTTAGTGAGAGAAGAAAAGTCTTTTTGATAAGCTTCTTCTTCATGCCAAAGTTTTCTAAAAGCCAAACGAGCTCTCCTTAAGTGCATCTCCACTGCTTTGACTGATTTCTGCCCTCGACGAGCAATCTGACGCACGGAAAGCCCCTCTATGTATTTTAGTCGTAAAATTTCCCGATAACCCTCGGTTAGCTCAAGAAAACAATGAATGATTTTCTGCTTCATCTCTTTTTCTTCCAAAGCTAATTCCGGACTTAAGGCTTCAGAAATAATTCTCTCCAAACCAGGCAAGCGAGAAAAGACAATTGTCTTAATCCTTTTCTTACGATAGAAATCAGCCATTTCATGCTTGGCAATAGCACAAAGCCATGACCAAAGAGAAGATTTTCCCAAGAATGAAGGCAAGGAATAAATGGCACTTACCAAAGTATCTTGAACAACCTCTTCGGCATCTTGAGGGTCATCAATTTTTTGGAGAACAAAATAAAAAAGTCTTTTCCGATATTTTTGCTGAAACTTTCCTAACCAGCTCTTATCACCCTTTAATACACCTTTGACCAATTCTTCATCTTTCGACCGCATAGATAAAATGATAGCATTTCTCGCAAATCAGGGCAAAAAAAGCTATAATTCTCGAAGAGGATTATCGAGGTGCGAAGCACCGCTGTATAATTAATGAAGAAAAGCCGCCTTAGCTCAGCGGTAGAGCAACTGTTTTGGACGCGGCACTTCGTTAGCCGCTATATTTAAAAATTTGCCGACGTAGCTCAGCGGTAGAGCAAGTGTTTTGACGCCTTCAGTTTTCAACTGAAGAGTCCGTTTTCCGCCCGAGCTGGAGTAGCTCAACGGTAGAGCAACGGTTTTGTAAACCGTAGGTTGCGAGTTCGATTCTCGCCTCCAGCTCAGACGGAAAAGAAACCATAGGTCGTGGGTTCGAATCCCACCCTCGGCTCAAGTAAATTTTCAAATTAAGCGATCGGTCCTCGGTTCGAATCCGAGAGGCGGCTCATTAAAAAACCCGCCAAGGGGCGGGTTTTTTACTTAACCAAACTCAAATTGACCGCTTGAGAATCCGCTTCAAACCTAAAAGTTACCGGATAATCAAGACTATTAGTAATATATAAGTTTTGGTTAGCGCTTTGGGAACGGATAGAAGTCCCGTATTCTCTAGACACTCCCGGAATCAAGGCAAAGTTATGATTGGCTTTAGCAATCACTTCCAAACCTGCTTCAGAAGCAACCCAATTAATCAAAGAAGCCAAATGACAAACTCCGTTACCCCCTAACCCCCAAACACTTCTATAACCCTCATCGGTCATAAATTCAGAGTTCATAGTCACGACTGGATTGGAATATTCCGACAAGACATTATCATGGAAAGCAAAGATTTCGCCAGGTTGAAGAGTAAAAGAAGCTTCAAAAGGCCGTCTTACCCAATCCCAGTCAATCTCCGGGCTTTCAATATCCCTTTTTAAATAATGAAGGGCGAGTAAAATATTGTCAGCATATCCTTGATTAGCCTCCGGATTTGGCTCACGAATGGTCAAATCTAACGATTGCTCAGCCAAAACTTCCTGATGAGAAAAAAGCAAATGCTCAGGAATTGGAGACAATAGCGGGGTCGCCGCATGAGAAACCGGCAATAAGGCAGTTGAAACTAGGGCGATGGCACTGATAATCGTTTCTTTAAGCATCAAATTATAAAAAAGCCTCTGCTTTCGCAGAGGTATCAAACAGAGATATAGTATATACTAATACATCAAAAAAGTCAAATAAAGAAGATTTGAGCTGACGACCGGAGTCGAACCGGTAACCGTTTTTGATATTTAGTTTAACTTTTTGAGCCCGTGGGCGGACTTGCACCGCCGTCCTCGGCTTTACCAAAGCCGCGCTCTACTACCTGAGCTTCACGGGCAAAATTTGGCGTGCTGTTTTAGTCAGTTAAGCTACGCCAGCACTATTCGCTTGCCGGTGGTGATACTATTTCTTTAAAAAATTGCTCACCTTGGCCTGTCAATCTAACATCTCCGTCGTTATCTTTTCCAACAAGACCTTTACTCTCTAGAAATCTCAAATGATCGTCCAAATCTTTAAGTGCAAGCAATCCTAAGCGAGCCGACTCAAGTCTCTCATTCACTTCTCTTCTAAGATTTATTAAGTCGAGCAGTCCTTTTTCAAAGAGACTAACACCAATTACGGCTCTGATGAGCGCTCGATCTGCCCTTTTTATTTCGTTTTGCCTTTCTTGCTTATAAGTCATTTTCTTTCGCCTCCCATCTGTGCCAGGGGAGGGATTTGCACCCCCGAAGGCTTTCGCCAACTCTTTTACAGAGAGCCCCGTTTGACTACTTCGGTACCCTGGCTAAGCTTTTTTTATAAACTCTTTTATCCATTTGTCAATTTGACCAACTAATTTTTGGTCGGCATATCGAATATGAACTAGCCCGTGTTTCATTTTTCCCTTCTTTTTATCAGAAAAGTCCTTTCTAATATAAGGTTTACTAAATTGTTCTTTAGGAATTCTGGTAACTCTCCTCCAGAAATTCTCTAAATCATCAATATCTTGATTAGCATAACAATAAACAAAAGCTCGTAGGCGAGATTCATCTACCTGACAAATTTCTCTTAAGAATTTCAGAAATATCTTTATCATTCTATAGTCACTATTAGCAAGATCAACAGTACTTTTTTGCTTATTACCCTCAGCCCAATAGAGCATAACGCCAGCAACGCGTAATTTTTCTTCTTTTCTAGTTAATTTCTTTTTAATTTTAAAGGACGGTGATTGTCTTGAAAACTGCAATCTTCGCGTTGTAGCCGCTGATCGGCGAGATAATTTGTGCTTCCTCATAAATCTTATTACTTGCCAAGCCGTTACATCAAGTTTCTCGCCAGCCTCTCTTGCACTGAGACCTCTTTTGTAGTATAAATTTTTGACTTCTCCTATGGACAGATTCATATCAAACCCCAAACTTATTTACCATGGCTTAATTAAGATAATTTTACCATAAATCACTACTGAGGTGAAGCCGAAGGAGAAGCTTGTAAGCTCTGCTCAAGCAAGATAAGGTTTTTCTTAATTCCTTCATTAAGAGGATTCAATTGTAAGCCTGTTTGCCAAGTTTGGCGAGCCTCATCAATCTTTCCTGCTTTGAGATAAAGCAACCCTAAAGAATTGTAACCCATGGGGCTATTGGGATCTAATTCCAATACTTTCTTAAATAACTTTTCTGCTTTGTCAAAATTCCCCAAGTAGAAATGAGCCACACCCATGTCATGATAAGACTGAGGAATGGGGTGAATGGCAATCGCTTTTTCAAACCACTCAATCGCTTGATCAAATTCCCTCATTTGTAAATAAGTCACCCCAATATTATGATGGGCGTCAATATAATCCGGCTTCAGCTCAATCGCCCGTTGAAAAGCCATAATCGCGGACTGAAAATCTTTCTTGCCTGAATAAATATCGCCCATGTTATTCCAAGCCTTAGCGCTGGTTGGTGAAACTTGAGCCGTGGCCACCCAAAGTGTTTCCCTGGTTCGCCAATCTTGATTGCGAATAATGGTTCGGACAGACAATAGGCCAACCAAAATCGCCAAGACTACCAGAAGCGTCTGAGGATATTTCTTCAAGCCTTTAACCAAAACCCAAGCGGCCACTAAACAAAGTCCTATTGAACCAAAATAGAGGTATCGTTCCGCCACCACCCAGGCAATTCGGACAGGAAGCATGGTTGGGGCTAGCGACAAAATAAAAAAGCCAAACCCGAAAAATAAGAGTTTTTCTTTTCGATAAAAATATATCAAACTACCAAGCAATATAACAATAATTGCCAATCTGACCAAATAATTAGCTAAAGAAAAAGAAAGGTCTTCATGATATAAAGTTAAATTCATGGGAAAGGCAAATAACTCTAAATAAGTACTCAAGGCAATAGGAATTTGGTGAAGAGGATTGGTTAGAGTCACCCCGCCGGCATATTCAGGATTTTCCATAATCACCCGAGTTTGAAAGGGACCAAAAAGCAAAGCCAAAAAGAAAAGGGCTAAAGCCAGAAAAGGAACCAATCTCAGCCAACGCTGGCGTAACCTGCCAAAACAAAGTTCATACAAACCAATAATCAGCAAAAAGGCAACTGATTTTAATTCAGCCAGTTGAGCCAGAAAAAAACAAATCAAAGAAGCAGAATAATAATAGTAATTCTGTTTCTCTTTTTTGTCAGCAGCAGTGTAAAACAACAATGAACCTAAAAGAAAAATTGCTCCCAAAAGATACGAACGTCCAGAAATCCAGCTCACCGCTTCGGTATGAATCGGATGAACCGCAAAAAGGACACTGGCAATGAATGAAATTTCTTGGCTGGTAATTTTCAAAAGGAAATAGTAAACCAAAACCACCACCCCAAGATGAAGAAAAAGATTAGTAAGATGATAGATAAAGGGATTAGTTCCCCCTATCAGATAATTAACTGACAGAGTAAAACCATTAAAATTACGAGTGGCTAAATACTGCCAGGGCTGATTAATTAAGAGGTTTTTGGTTATAGCACCAATATCATCAGAAACCAGGGCGCCATTAAGACTATTAAGGTAAATAACAATGCTTATGCCAACTAAAAGACCAATGGCAATCCGTTTATCTTGAAAGATTTTTTCCATTAACGCTCCCATCAAAACAATTCTAGCATAAAAAAAGCTTCCTGTTCCTAATTTAACCATTTTATGTTAGAATTATTCAGCCATGGCAAAAAAAGGACCGAGACAACCAATTGCTTTAGTTTGTACGGTTTGTAAAACCCAGAATTACATTACCAGTAAATCAAAGGTCAATACGCCAGATAAGTTGGTCTTAAAGAAGTTTTGTCGAAGATGCAGAAAGAAAACCGAACACAAAGAGGCTTCCAAGTTAAAGTAAGCTTGCTTCCATTAAACTCACATACTCAGCCACTTCAGAAGTATAAACTCCCCGCATTTGTGGCGGCAAATAGCTTCCCAGCTCAACCATTAACTTGTCCCGAAATTCAAGTTCAGTGGAAAAACCTAACTGGTTGAATTTTCCCTCAAGTTGTTCCGCGGAAAACAATTGGCCTACGGTTAGCTGATACTGATGACCAAAATTAAACTCTTCTCCAATTGGTCCCTGTGGAATAATCGCTATCGGTAAAAAACGCACTAATGGCCCACTTCTTCTTAGGAATTCGACCCCTTTTTCTGCTCTAATTAGCTTTCCGCAATCTCTTGTCCCTCCAGGTGCAATTATCAAAACTCCTCCCGGCTGTTTCAGTAATTCTCTCGCTCTTCTACCGAACCCTAAATTTAATCTGTTTCTCTCCACCTCACTATATGAGTCCAAATCATAAGCTTGAACAACAGGACGATAGTCAATTCTAGACACAGGACGAATTAATCTTGTCATTATGGCACCAGCTACATCACGATTTGGATCGTAATGTTTGAGTGATTGGGGTCCGCTAATATCCTGAACAACGCCGCCAAATTCAGACAAAATCGTTAAAGTTACCAAAACACCATCATCCAAAGACGGATGGTCAAAAGTCCAAACTATCGAACCTCTTTTTAAATACTCTCTAGCTAAGTCAAGGTTTGCCTGATTCTCTTTACTTTTCAAACCACAATCACCATACAAATAATTAAGAATAATCTCTGCTGGCTTCCTTAATTTTTGATATCTTTCTGCCCTGGTTTCCACCAAATCTAAAAAAGAATTTGGTTCAGTTCTCTCACTATTTTGCATTGTCAAAATTTTAACACATCAATAATTCATTCACAAAAACTAATTTTTTGACAAAATTGACTTAATGTTGTACAATCCAACCCAATGAAGCGGGTTAAGTTTTTCATTTTTCTCCTGCCCGCGATAATCTTCCTTTCCGTCTTGCCTAAAAGTGTTTGTATGGCGGCTGGGGAATCAAAAACCCTGGACGTGACCAAAGATACATATGCTAATCAGGCTTATCCGGACCAAAATCGGGGTACTATCGACAGTATAATCGTCAGCAATAAATACACCACTCGACTGGGTTATCTTCAATTCGAAAATCTTGATTTGCCCGAAGGGGCCATCCTCGACAAAGGCATTCTTAACTTCTACGCTAATGAAGTTCATTACAGTAGTGAAGCCAAAGTCAATATTGGTCCTATTACGAGTAATTGGGATGAAACAACGGTTACCTGGAATAATAAGCCCACTATTAATCAAGCCCAGGCAATCGAAGTAGAATTTTCTTTGACCGCCGTGGGCTGGCGAGAACTTGATGTCACTCCTTTAGTCCGCCAATGGCTGGAAGGCACAGAGAATAAAGGTATTTTTATCTACCCCTATGGTTTTCTTTATGGAGCCGCCGAAACTGAATATGCTTTTACTTTAAAATCAAAAGAATCAGGCACTCAAAGAGCCAATATCGTGGTGCAATATCATTTCGAGCCCTCTCCTTCTCCCTCACCAGAGCCATCGCCCTCACCAGGGGTTGAGCCAGCTGAAGAACTTGAAGAAGAAGCAGTTGTTGGCGAGGAAGAGCCTTCACCTACTCCAGAAGAATCCCCTAGCCCTAGTCCTGAGGCAAAAGAAACAGGTTTAATTCTGGGAATTTTTACTTCTGGCCAAGCCATTATTAGTGGATTAATTCTCTTGGCCCTGATTGGCGCGGGAATTTCCTTTGCCGTTTACGCCCGCCGCCAACCAAAGAAAAAAGTAAAGGAAAAACCCAAAGAAGAAAAAGAGCCGGAAAAACCAGAAGAAGAGTAAAAACACCCTTGACATAATTTTTCAATTTTAATATAATCCGCCCCTTCCAACGATCCTCCAGTTTTGTTTGACTTTTGTCTTTACTTTGTTAAACTATAGGCAGTTCAGTTTGGCTCCTTGACATTATCAAGAAAGGAAGGCAATGAAAACACCCAAAGCCATTGTTTATCTTGTCATTCTGCTGGTCATCTTAGCTGTTCTTATTCTTCTTTCCCCTTGTTTCTCAACTCTTATTTCGTAAAAAGGAGAAAAGAAATGAACAAGCGAT
>CAZPFP010000016.1:0-6640 GCA_964585895.1 uncultured Gammaproteobacteria bacterium | reverse complement strand
CTCTTTGCCGTCTTTGAGATCATCGCCAGTTTCCTTTCCGTACTCATACCTGAAAGTTGGCAACCGGTCGGAACGATCATACTGATGCTTTTCGCCTTCTGCCTCAGCTACTCTCTTATTGTGTATCTCATTAAAAGAACAAAAAAGAAGGAAAGAAAATGAAAACAGCAATTCTGATTATCCTTATCCTTTTGGCGGTTCTCATAGGCTTTCTTACTGGCTTATACCTTGCCGATGTGATTGAAATATCCAAAGGTTCCGCCACTAGTGTTATTATCGCAGTCTGCACATCAACCATGGTTGTTCTCAGCATCATGGGAATCCTTCGTTTAAAGTCAGATTAATAAGATAAGTTTGGAGGAGAAAATGAGCAAGAAATTCGGGTATAGCGCCGGTATCGCCACGATCTTGATAGGCCTTTTCTTCATGTGGTTCATTCGTCCTGGAATTCCCATTCCATTAGTGGTAGCCTTAGCTTTAGGCGCCTTGTCCAATCTCGGCGCCGGTATCGCCACGATCATTGCCGCCATCAAAGAAACCCCTCTCCAGATGAAAAACCGCTATCTAATCATCAGTCTTTCCCTCTCCATAATAGGGCTTCTCATTCTCTTCATCTGCCAAAAACAAAATGCCGATCCTGTCATCATCGCCTCTTTCTTTGCCCCAATGGCCGGTGGTTCTACAACTGCCTTTGTCTGGACAATGGACATTCTCACCAACGCCACTGAAAAAGAAAGAAGCAAATAGACACCAAACTGAACCCTAAGCCCCCGAGCTGTTACTAAACACCCTCGTGGGGCTTTTTCTTTTGCAAAAAATTCCCTTTTGTGATAAAATTTGAGCATCATGGAAGTGCCCATTATCCAAAAGGCAAAGCCTTTTGTTTTTTTGAAGGAAGTGCGAACGGAACTAACCAAAGTCTCCTGGCCTTCAAGGGAACAAGCAACCCGACTGACTTTGATTGTTATCGCCGCTACGGTCGTGGCCGCGATTTTCCTGGGTGCTTTTGATTTATTTTTTACCAAATTAACTGAGTTAGTCGTTAACAGATAAAAGTAAAAACTGATGGCTAAAAAAACCAAGCCTGAAACCAAAGTTAAGAGCAAACCTAAAACTAAAAAAACGCCGTTAAAAGCAGTTAAACCTCCTATTGAAGTTAAAAAATCAACTCCCGAACATATCATTATTAACAAAGCAAAAAGTAAAAAAGCCCATTGGTACGTGGTTCACACCTATTCTGGGCATGAGCATAAAGTGGCTCAACAACTTAAACAGAGAATCGAATCAATGGGTTTGGAAGATAAAGTTTTGGAACTACTTATCCCTGTTCAGGAAAAAATTGAAATTCGTTCAGGGCAAAAGAAAAAAATTAAGGAAAAAATCTTCCCCGGTTATCTCCTCATTAAAATGGTTCTCACCGACCAATCATGGCTAACGGTGCGAACCACTAACGGGATTACTGGCTTCGTCGGTATTGGCAACAAACCAACTCCGGTTGAGGATAAAGAAGTTAATGCCATCCAGAAATTTATGAAAATGGAGGCGCCCAAATTTAAAGCTAAGTTTAGTGTCGGTGAAGCAGTTAAGATTATTGATGGACCTTTCGCTGACTTTTTAGGCTCAGTCGAAAAGATTGACGAAGCTAAAGGCAAAGTCAAGGTTCTTGTTTCCATTTTTGGAAGAGAAACACCAGTGGAGCTTGACTTCCTTCAAATTAGCAAGATTTAAAAATGCCAAAACAAGTTAAAACTACTATCAAACTCAATCTACCTGCAGGCGAAGCAACACCTGCTGCCCCGGTTGGTCCAGCACTCGGACAACATGGACTGCCAATTATGGACTTTATCAAGGCTTACAACGCTCAAACAGAAGATAAAAAAGGCCAAATTATTCCAGCGGTGATTACTGTTTATGAAGACAACACTTTTAGCTTTGTTACTAAGCTTCCTCCTGTTTCAGAAATGATTAAAAAAACGCTTAAATTAGAAAAAGGTTCAGGTGAAGCTGGCAGAGAGCAAATCGGAGTGCTAACAAAGTCACAGGTTGAGAAGATTGCCAAAGAAAAAATGGCGGATTTAAATACTGAGGATTTAGAAGCGGCCAATCGTATTGTTGAGGGTACGGCGAGAAGTATGGGGATTAAAATTAAATCCTAAGCACTAATGTTCCAAATTCAAAATCTCAAACAGTTTGGAATTTAAAAATTTGGATTTAGAATTTATTTAGGATTTGAAATTTTGGATTTAGAATTTCTCCTGAAAGGAGTTTTGTGGGTAAAAAACGCATCAGAGTCATTGACGACTCAGAAAAAAAAGAGAAAAAGTCTCAAAAAAAAGAACGAAAAATTGTTAAAACCGGCAAAGAACACGGTCGTATTGCGGATATGGGAGCCGAAGTCTTAGCTGAAGCAGAAAGGATTAAGAAAAAAGAGGAAAAATTAGCTGAAGAAACCAAAGTTAAAACTAAGAAAGTTGTCAAGAAAAAAGCACCTGTCAAAGCAAAAATAAGGGGAAAAAAATATCAGCAAGCAAGGAAAAAGGTTGACCGCAACCAGGTCTATACCCCACTAAAAGCAATCAAACTAGCTCAAGAGACTTCTATTTCCAAATTTGATGGCTCGATCGAGGTTCACCTGGTAATAATGGAAACGGGCTTAAAAGGCGAGGTTCAATTCCCCTATCCCACTGGCAAGCAAACTAAAATTGCCATTGCTAATGAAACTCTCTTAAAGAAAATTAGCGAGGGAAAATTTGATTTTGACGTTCTTCTCGCTCCTCCGGCAATAATGCCTCAGCTCTCCAAATATGCCAAAGTTCTTGGTCCCAGGGGTTTAATGCCCAATCCCAAAGCCGGAACAATCACGGATAAACCCGAAGAGTTAGCCAAGAAAATGGCGGGCAAAACTCAATTTAAAACTGAAGCCAAAGCGCCCCTGATTCATCTGGTCATCGGTAAAGTCAATTATAAACCCCAAGAACTTGAAGCCAACCTCAAAGCCCTGACAAATGTGATTGGCCCCAATAAAATAAAAAAGGCAGTTATTACCAGCACCATGGGTCCAGGCATCAAAGTAGATTTAACCTCTTTTTAATATTTTCAAGATAATAATTTGACAACAACCAAGGAAAAGAATAAAGTAAAAATACTATGGACGAATCAGTCGCTGAAAGATTCAGAAATATGATTGGATGGAAACCAAAAGATACAAGCCAGAAAACAATAACTGAAACCCCTTCTGAACCAGCCCGACCCAGGGTTGAGGAACCAAAAAAAACACCAGAGGAAACAACCAAAAGAGTTGAAACAGAAAGCCCAGGGGGATCGGGAACGGCTGATCTAAAAGAAGGTTTTCTTAAAAGACAAAAATTAGCTCAAAAAGCAAGACCTGCGGGTAAAGCTGTTCCCGCTAAAGGCTCACCCGCAGAAGCTGAACAAGAAAGAGAGAAGAGAAAAAGAGAAGCAAGAAAGAGAGAAGAGGAAAGAGAAAAATTGACAAATCCTTAAAAGAGGGGTAAAATAGGTATAACCTAAGACAGTCGGCGGTCATTAGACGTAAGTCCTACCGAGGCAGAAAGTTAGTTAATGATATACCTCGGTAAAAACCGAGGTTTTTTAAATGGTTCAATCAGATAAAGTTTACACCGTTCAAAACCTAGTTGAGAAACTCAAACAAGCCAAAGCTGTGGTTTTGGCTGATTATCATGGCTTAAAAGTTTCTCAAATGGCTGAACTTCGTCAAAACATCAAAAAAACCGGGGGCGAATTTGAGGTAGTCAAGAATACTTTATTAAATCGAGCCGCCGAGGAAAGCAAGGTTAAAATTGACTCTGAAGCTCTTCAGGGTCCGACCGTTGTTCTTTGGGCTTATAAAGATCAAATCAGTCCGCTTAAAGTTCTAGTCGACTTTGCCAAAGCTAATGAGCTACCCAAGATTAAATTTGGTCTTCTTGACCAAACCGTTACCCCAATTGAAAAAATAAAACAATTAGCCAATTTGCCCTCAAAAGAAGAATTGAAAGCCAAGCTCATCGGTACTCTCCAATCTCCTCTTTATGGCTTAAATAATGCTCTAAGTTGGAATATGAGACAATTAATTTACGTCTTAAAAGCGAAGGGGGGTGAAGAAAATGACGGACAAGCCAACTGAAAAACCAGAAGAGAAAAAAACAGAAGTACCAAAAAAGGAAAAGGCAATCAAGGCTTCACCCAAACTAGCTAAAATCATTGAAGAAATCGAAAAGCTCTCTGTGATCGAATTAGCTGATTTAGTCAAGGCTTTAGAAGATAAATTTGGGGTGAGTGCGGCTCCAGTCGCAATGGCTCCAGCAGCTGCGCCCGCAGGTGGTGAAACTCCTCAAGAAGAAAAAACTATTGGTCAAACCACTTTTAACATCACTCTCACTGCCGCAGGCGATAACAAAATTAGCGTTATCAAGGCAGTTCGAGAGCTTAATCAATCTCTGGGATTAAAAGAAGCCAAAGATCTAGTTGAATCAGTTCCCAAAGAAATCCTTGCTGGGATTAACAAAGAAGAGGCGGAGAAAGCTAAGAAGAGATTAGAAGATGCGGGAGGCAGTGTTGAATTGAAGTAATTCAAACTATAACCTAAGGCTTCAAACTCTCTCTAATTCTCCAATTTTAGCCTCAAAAACAGGGTTGACACTTCTGTTATACTGTGTTACATTTAATCATAGAGACAACCAGTCATGACAGACAATAAGAAATCCCTGCGTTTAGATGATCTCCCAGATTTACTGACTGTTCGTGAAGTAGCCGAAATTCTTCGGGTTTCTCCCCTAACTATTAAAAGGTGGGGTAAAAGAGGCAAACTGCCGGCCATTCGCATTAATTCCCGCGGCGACCGAAGATACCGTAAAGAAGCGGTTCTATGGCTGTTGGGAATGCAGGGAAAGACAGAGTAAAACTTAAATATCCTCGAATTTTTCAATAGAGCTATAAATTGCATATTTTTTCTTTTTTACAACCGCCCAATATCTGTCTCCATATGACCAATGCCACCATTCTGTTGGATAATTAACGAATCCTGTTTTAGTCATCACTTTAATTAATAAAGCCCGGTTATTCTTCGCTGTCGATAAGATTTTGTCTGATCTAGTATATGAGCTAGCTATTGAAGTACCGCCCATATCTAGCTCTTTACCCCCTCTATCAACAATCGTCACATCCACACTCCCTCCCGTAGAGTGTGGAGCAATTACTTTAGGGTCAGCTGTGTATTTTGACGCATGGTCATAAATTTTCTCTACGGACCACTTTGGGTGCTGTTTTTTAACTAACCTAAATTTCTTCTTAAATAACTTCTCTTGAATTGCAATCGGTCTATAGGCATCGACAACTTTCAAAACGAGTCCTTTGGGTAAAAATTTTTGCGCTCTCTTCAGCCTCTTAGCCGCTCCTTCTCTTAGATAGGCTTTAAACTTTCGATGTCCGTAGATTCTAGGAGAAAGTTCAATGATAATCTCAGAAATATACCTTTCTAAATCCACTAATTTTTCCCCACGGTTCCTAATTGGTATTTTTATTAGCTTACTGTCAGAAATAAAGGCTTCCATTTATGGTAATATTTTAAGCTTTACTCGAAAAACCAGCCAAACAAATTCTATTAATCTCAATTGTCTTTGCCAGCGCCAGGGCTGGTGAAATAAACGGAAAAACCATTCTAAACCTGCTTTCCTCATCCACTCTGGCGCTCGAGGGATTTCCCCGGAAAGGTAATCAAAAGCACCCCCAATTCCCATCGCCAGCTTGACATCGAGCTTATTCCAACTGTCCCCAATAAATTTCTCTTGCTTCCCCATGCCAAAAGCAACAAAAAGCAAATCTGGCTTTTTGGCATTTATCTCTTTAACCGCCTCAGTTATTCCTTTTTTGCTTCCGGTTGTCCATTTACCATTCTTTAGCTCCAGACTGGGACCAGTCTCAGCCCAGCCTTTCAAGCCGAAATAGCGCTTCCGTAAAATCTCAAGAGTTTCCTTAGCCACGCCTGGCTTCCCCCCAATCAAATAAATACTCCAACCACGCTTGGCTACTTCTTGACAAAGTTTCTCCATTAAATCCGTACCCGAAATACGCTCTTTAATCGGCTTGCCTAAAAATTTACTTGCCCAAATCAAGCCCACTCCATCCGGAATGGCCATATCAGCTTTATCTAAAAGCGCCTGAAACCAAGGATTATACCTGGCAAAGACAAAAAATTCAGGGTTAGGCGTAATAATAAAGGTCTTTTTGTTTTTAGAGATTCTAGATGCCAAAACCACTAGCAATCTCTTTTCAGTGGTGCTAACGAGAGTCAAACTGGCGATTTTAGCGATATTTAGTCCCTTTTTCAACATATTTTTTTATAAAATTTCTCTTTATAGGCTATCTAGCTTCATTTTTTGTTAATTTTTTTCTAATTTTCCAATTTCCTTGCCAAAAATTAAAATATTTTCAACTTATTTCAAAGTCCCATATAAATAACTACAAAGATAAAAAATAAAGCTTCTATTTTGGAGAAAGCAGTTATTGGTTCCAGAAGCATTATAGAAGATGGGATAGTAATTCACCCGAGTGTAAAAATTATGTCAGATGAGACAGTAAATAATGATAAACTAAATGTTAAAGATAAAGATATAGGTAA
>CAZPFP010000015.1:0-14824 GCA_964585895.1 uncultured Gammaproteobacteria bacterium | reverse complement strand
TTCTGTTTTGGTGGTGAGAGCTGAATGTCCGGAAAGTGATTATGATTGTCAGATTAATGAAATTCAGAAGATTATTGATACTTTGGCACCGGCTCATGAGCGAAACAAGGCGGAGTTGGCTAAGTTGAAAACACAGCTGGCTGATATTCAGAAGAGACTTAATGCTGTTTCCGCGGGTTTGAAACAGTTGGAGGAAAGCATTCTTGAACGGGAGGTGGATTTAGCTTTTCAGGAAACTCTCTTGGCAGCCAAGGTAAGGAGCTATTACATTGATAGTCAAAGGTCTTCCCCTTTGCTTTTACTTCTTTCTTCGGCCAGTGCTCAGGAATTGGCGCGAGAGCTGGCTTTTCGAACAAAAATGGTTAATCAGGATAAGGTGACGATTGTTCAAATTGCGGGTGATTTAAAGAAGTTGATTGAGGATAAAGATGTTTTAGAGCGGAGTCAAGTGAGTCTTTCTCAATTACAAAAAGAGGTGGATGGCAAAGCGAGTTTTTTGGAGGGAGAAGTGGAAAAAGTAGAAACAGCCATTGCCTCTTTGACGGCTAAGCAGTCACAATTGTTGGCCCAGAAATTGGCCAGTTTGAATTTGCCCACTTCTTTGGGAGCTGGTCCTTTAATTTGCGTTGATGACCGGGAAAGAGACCCAGGTTTTAGTCCGGCCTTTGCTTTTTTTACTTATGGCATTCCCCACCGGGTAGGCATGAACCAGTACGGGGCTTATGGCCGAGCTAAGGCGGGGCAATCTTATCAAGAGATTCTTCATGTTTATTACGCTGACATTAGTCTTGAGAAGAAACCGAATATCAATATTAATATTCAGGGATATGGCAGTATGCCCTTGGAGCAATATTTATTGGGGGTTTACGAAATGCCCGAGAGTTGGCCCATTGAAGCGCAGAAGGCTCAGGCCGTGGCCGCCCGTTCTTATGCTCTGGCTTATACTGATAATGGAGCTAAGGAAATTTGCACCACCCAGAGTTGTCAGGTTTATAAAGGGGGTAACAAAGGCGGTAATTGGGAAGCGGCGGTAAGAGCAACCGAAGGAGAAGTGGCCGTTCACAGTGGCCAGGTAATTACCGCCTGGTATGCTTCCACTTCTGGAGGCTACACCTACCTCTCTTCGGATGTGGGGTGGAGTCAACGGCCTTGGACCAAAAGAATGCGGGATACAAATGGTGATGTAGCTAGTTTTGGTGATTTGCAAGCCAAGGCTTATGACCGAGATTCTCCTTGTTTTTATGCTGCCCAAGGCTGGCGAAAGGAATACGCTAACTCCGCCTGGCTTAAGTCAGAAGAAACGGCCGATATTGCCAATGTAATTCTTCTCGCTAGGGCTGACGCCTCGACCAAAGAACATCTTTACCAGACCGACAAACCCCACCCTTATGGTGGAGAGATTTGGAACGAAGAAAGAGTGAAGCAGGAGTTGAGAAGTCGAAGTATTACTCCTTTTAACAGCGTTTCCGGTGTTTCTGTTGATTGGGACAAAGGTTTAGGCAGAACTACTTCCGTGACTGTTTCTGGTGATGCTGGTTCCCAAAGTTTTGATGGACCGGAGTTTAAGGATTTTTTCAATCTTCGCGCCCCCGCCAATATTCAAATTGTTGGTCCGCTGTTTAATATTGAGCATAAGTGATAGAATTAGGATTGCAGGATTTTAGTGGTTAGTAAGTAGTCAATATTAAGACTAATCACTACATTCTTATATTCCTAAAGTCCTAAATTTTATGCCAGATATTTACCTAGCTAAAACCGAAATAAAAGAGACTAAGGAGCCTGCCAAATCCAGGGCGGTTAAAGCCGAGACGGTCGCCGATAAGCTAAAAGCCCAAAGAACCACCAATCCCCTTGCGGCTTTAGTCATTCGTCCCAAAAAGCTTACCTTTGATACCCAGGAAAGAAAAGAAAAAATCATTCTTTTAGCCAGGCGCCACCTGATTACTAATTTAGGGTGGGTCTTGGTGGTTGTGGCGATGATTATCTTACCAAGGGTTGTTTTCAGAATTTTCCCTGAACTTTTAGTTTCTTTTCGCTATCGGTCTGCGGCTGTTCTAATTTGGTATCTCTTCGCTTTTTCCTATGCTTTTGAACATTTTCTGAGATGGTTTTTTAATGTCAATATTATTACTGACGAGAGAGTGATTGATATTGATTTTCCCAGTATTCTTTATCGGGATATTTCCAGCGCCAAAATTGATGTCGTTCAAGATATTAGTGTTAAAATGGGCGGTTTTGTCCGCTCCCTTTTCAACTATGGTGATGTTCATATCCAAACAGCGGCGGAGCAAAGAGAATTTGTTTTTGAAGCCATTCCCAAGCCAGAGGAAGTGATTAAAATTCTTAATGAATTAATTACTGAAGAAGAACAGGAAAAAATAGACGGGAGGGTGAGATGACCCCTTTTGAAAGATTAATTGGATATTTAACTACTTTGAGCTTTAGTTATCACTGGTTTCTAAAAGGCCTCTTTCTTTTTGGCATGCTCTTTTATTTAGCTTTTGGGGTGATTGTTATTCGTCAGGTGGGTTTGATGAGCAAAACTCTGAATGGGGCAATTAATTTACCGATCAAGATTATTGCTTGGGTTCATTTAGGGATGATTATCCTTTTGATGTTAGTTATTCTTCTGGCTTTCTAAACTAATGAAAAAATTTCTTCTTGAAATTGCTAAAATTATGGGAACGGCGACTGGCCAAGCTTGGTCTCAAATTCACACTTTTTCCCCAACTGAAAAGGAAAAACTGGTTAAAAGAGGTCAATTTTTAGCGGTGATTAGTCTTTCTGAATTAGCCGAAGAAGTAGAAGTCGTTGCCGCTGGCAAAGAGATGATTTCCCGCCTTCATGAAGAGTATTATGGCCATTTAGAAGAAAAAGCGATTAACCAACTGAAAAAAGCCCTGGAACAGGTTTTGAAAGAGACAAAGAATGAAGCCACGGTGGAAATAGAAGCGGCCGCTTTAGTGGGAGAAACAATTTATTTCGCCATTGCCGGTAAGGGGAATGTTTTGATTCAGCGAGAGGGGAAAATGGCGACCCTCTTGTCCGGAGAGGGCGAGGAAGTGGAAGTGGCTAGTGGGCGAGCGGCTAGTGGCGATATTTTTCTCTTAGGCAGTGAGAAATTTTTCTCTGTTTTGGATGAAGGGGCGATTAAGGCGGCCTTATTAGTTGATTCCGCCAAAGAAGCGGCGGAATCTTTAATGCCAATGGTTCACGGACAAAAAGAAGACGGGATGGCCGCCGCCGCGGTTTTGAAAGTAGAAAGCTTGGTTAAAGAAGAAGTCGAAGTGATTGTCGCCCCTGAAGAACAAGTCTCAGAAGAAGGAAAGACAAAACCAGTTTTTGAAGGACCAGGAATCAAAGCTGCGGTTAAGAAAAGACTTGGCGGTTGGTTAAAACAAGGAGTTGGCTTGGGCCAATTGCTTCTTTTTAAAGTGGAAAAAAAATTAAAGCGTCGGGCTATTTATTTAACTAAAGAGGATGGGGAAGAAAAGAAGTCGCGGAGAACTTTGATAAGCGTAGCGGCGATTCTTTTAATTTTGTTGGTCGTTAGCGTGGTTTTGGGAGTTAGGCAGCGTGGTCGTCAGTCAGAAGATGGTGGTCAAGTGGCTATCTTAAACCAAGCCCAAGCTAAAAAGAGCGAAGGTGATGGTTTGATTGAGCTTAACCCAATCAGGGCGCGGGAATTATTACTTGAAGCAAGGAATTTAATTGAAGAAATTAATAATGAAGAAGCTAGTCAAGCAGTTCTTGATTTTAAAACAGAATTAGACCAATCACTATCTTTGGTAATGCGTGAACATGAGATCGAACCTAAAGTCTATTATGATTTAGTGATTACCAAAGATGGGGCGCGGGGTGATGATTGGGCTGTTTCCGGGGGAGAAATAATTATTTTTGATAAAAACAAACAAACAATTTATAGCCTGAAAATAGATTCTCCAAAGTCAACTATTTTAGCGGGTGGGGAAGCTTTGGCTGATGGTCAACAAGTGGCTGTTTTCTTGCCCAAAATTTATTTATTAACCGAGAGAGGCATTCTTGAATTTGATAAAGAGACTAAACGGGAAAAACTGGTAGTGGAAACCAGTGATGAATGGGGGGAGATTATCGATTTAAGGGCTTTTGGAGGCAGTCTTTATCTTTTGGATAAACAAGG
Organism: uncultured Gammaproteobacteria bacterium; assembly: GCA_964585895.1. GTDB lineage: Bacteria > Patescibacteriota > Microgenomatia > PFEM01 > JAHIFH01 > CAZPFP01. The sequence continues at coordinate 10,665 of CAZPFP010000015.1, read as the reverse complement.
AGAGGTTTGGAAATATCCGGGGATTGAGGGCGGTTTCGGCGCTTATCGCCGTTGGCTGACAGGTGAAGAACTCGATTTCAGCGATGCGGTAGGGATGGGTATTGATGGTTCGGTTTGGGTTTTAAAAGGAGACGGGACGATTTTGAAGTTCACCCAGGGGAGTAGGGATCATTTTGCCATTGCCGGTTTAGACAAGCCCTTAAATAATCCAACCGCAATTTTCACTGATGATGACCAGGAAAATCTTTATATTTTAGACAAGGGTAACGCTCGGGTGGTGGTGATTAATAAGTCAGGTGAATATCATTCTCAATATGTTTGGCAGGGAATGGGTGAAGTAGCGGGTTTAATTGCTTCTGAGGAAGAGAAAAAGATATTGCTGTTATCAGGCAATAAGATATTAGAGATAGAGATTCGATGAAAAAGGTTATCAATCGCAGAGCTAGGTATGATTATCACCTTCTAGAGAAATTTGAAGTGGGGATTGCTTTAGCTGGTGCGGAAGTTAAGTCAGTCAAGGCCGGCAATATGAGCTTGAGTGAGAGTTTTGTTAAAATTATTGATAACGAAGCTTGGTTAGTTAATGCCTATATCAATCCCTACTCTTTTGCCGATAATCGAGACTATGACCCAAGGCGGAACCGAAAACTGCTCTTACACAAAAATGAACTTTTCAAACTAGCCCAGCAGACTAAGGAGAAAAATTTGACTATTGTGCCTATGTCATGCTATACTAAAGGCCGTCAAATCAAGCTAGAAATAGCTTTGGCAAGAGGTAAGAAGAGGTACGATAAGAGAGAAGCGAAAAAAAGAAAGGCGATTAAAAGAGAAGTGGAACAGGTTTTAAAAAATAAGGGGATGTAGGTTTCGACGGGAAGGGTTCTTTAAAAACAGCAAGCCGGCCTGAAATAAGCCGTTAAAAGGTTTCAAAATTTAACTGGCAACAAAGACGTTGCTCCTGCTTATGCTGCTGTATACGCTTAAAGGCGCCTAAGCATAAGCCATCCATGGTTTTTTCTCCTGGTGAGAAACGATGGGTGCCAACCCAGCCAGGATGCAACCCAGTTGGTTTGACTAGACCATCTGGGCAAAGTTTAATTAGTCTTGGTTTTAACTTTCCGGTTGACAGGATCGGGTTAAAACGACAATCAAGAGTCAACTAAGCTTGTAGAAGTTTTTAGAAATTCTTTTCGGACGCCGGTTCACCCCGGCCATCTCCACAAGAGAAAAAACACCCTTAGGGTGTGTTTTTGTTAGAATTAAGTCAATGCTGCTCGATTTTTTATTCCCCCGCCGTTGTTTGGGTTGTGGCCAATGGGGGAATTATTTTTGTCAAGATTGTCTTAAAAATATTAAACTTGTTGAAACGCAAATCTGTCCAGTTTGCCAGCGACCAGCTATTAATGGCAAAATCCACCCACGTTGTCAAACCAAATATTCATTAGATGGTTTGATTTCCATTTTTGTCTATCAAGGCATCATTAAGCAGGCAATTAGTAAATTGAAGTATAAATTCATTACTGATTTGGCTGAAGAGCTGATTGCCCTGAGTTTTAAACATTTTCCGCCAGACTTCCATTCCGAAGGAATCCCCCGAAGGGGGCAACCTCAAGCTTCAGACATTCTTGTTCCTGTTCCCCTTCATCCTCGGCGTCAGCGCTGGCGGGGGTTTAATCAGGCTGAGCTTTTAGGGAAAATACTGGCAGAAAGATTTAAGTGGCAGGTTCAACCTAAGATTTTAGTCCGCCATAAACACACTAAGCCACAAGTTGGCTTAAAGGGTAAAGATCGAAAGAAGAATATTCGGGGTGCTTTTAAAATTGATGAAAATTCCAAATTCAAAATTAGTAAGGCGAAATTCATTGTTTTTGACGATGTTTGGACCACGGGTTCAACTCTGCGTGAATGTGGACAAGTGCTGAAAAGAGCCGGCGCCAAAGAAATTTGGGGCTTAACGCTGGCAAGGTGAAATTAAAGGTAATTTTTGTTAAAATAGAAAGTGATTTAGGGAGGAGTGGCAGAGTGGTAATGCAGCGGCTTGCTAAGCCGTGGTCCGAAAGGGCTCGCAGGTTCGAATCCTGTCTCCTCCGCTAAGTTTGGAGAGGTGCCGGAGTGGCTAAACGGCCCAGTCTTGAAAACTGTGGGGGACGCAAGTCTCACGCGAGTTCGAATCTCGCCCTCTCCGCATGTTACAATAAAGTTGTTAATGGTTAATTAAAGGAGAAATTATGCCTGCTCAAGAAAAAACAAGAGAAGTTGAACCAGTAACTAAAACCCGCACCTTAAAAACCTTATTGATTTGGACAGCTCCGGAAAGACCCTTTAAAGAACGCAATCGGGAATACTTTACGACGATTGGAGCGATTGTCTTTTTGCTGGCGGTAATTTTGCTTTTCTTAAAAGAATGGCTTTTGATTGCGGTCATGATTGCCTTGATGTTTGTTGCCTATATCATGGCCACGGTTGAGCCGCGAAAAGTAGAACATAAAATTACTAGCCAAGGAATTATGACCGGTAACAGAAAATATGAATGGGAGCAATTAAATCGATTTTGGTTTACCGAGAAATGGGGGCAGAAAATTCTCCAAGTTGAGAGTGCGATTGGTTTGCCTCGGCAACTGATAATGCTCTTGGGAGAAACTAAAGAAAGCCAAGTTAAGAAGATACTTTCTGATTATCTCCCCTTCGAGGAACCAGAAAAAACCTGGATTGATAATGCCAGCGAGTGGGTCTCGCGACGGGTTCCTTTAGAAACATCCTCCTGAATTATTAGCGCCCGTAGCTCAATTGGACAGAGCATCTCGTTGCGGACGAGAAGGTTGTGAGTTCGAGTCTCACTGGGCGCGCATTGGTGGGATGCCGGAGTGGCTTAACGGGCATCTTTCGAAAAGATTGCGGGACGAAAGTCTCACGGGGGTTCAAATCCCTCTCCCACCGCTTCATCAGTCCCTGTAGCTCAGTGGATCAGAGCATCAGTTTCCGGAACTGAGGGTCGGAGGTTCGAATCCTCCCAGGGACGCACTTCGACTCGTCTGCCTCTGGCGGACTCGCTCAGTGTGAACTAGAAGTCGAAGTGTCCTGAGCTTGTCGAAGGACAAAGGTTATGCCAAAGAAAAAACCTGTTAAAAGAGAATTCTCCGCTGGAGGAGTGGTTTTTAAGAAAGAGAAAAGTAAAATCTTGTGGTTGGTTTATAAACCAAGCGGGAAAAGTAAGTTCTATCAAAAAGGCTGGCGATTGCCGAAGGGTTGGATTGATAAGGGCGAAACAGGTAAAGAAGCTGCTTTACGAGAGGTGGAAGAAGAAGGTGGGATTGAGGCAGAGATCGTTGACAAAATCGATACGATCCAAATCTTTTTTTACAATAAAGAAAAAGAGAAAGTTTTAAAATCGATTACTTTTTATCTGATGAGATGGATTACTGATATCGAAAAAGGTCCTGGTTGGGAAACTGAAAAAATAGAATGGTTGCCATTTAAAGAAGCTTATATAAAGCTGGCTTTCGATTCAGGAAAGAAGATTTTGGAAAAGGCGAAAAAGATTTTGGATGAAAAAGAAAGACAAAAAAGATTATTCTAGGAGAGGTGGCAGAGTGGTCGAATGCGCGGCTTTGGAGAAGCCGTATAGTCGTAAGATTATCGAGGGTTCAAATCCCTCCCTCTCCGCAACGCTGCGGGAATAATGCGGTAATAATGCGGTAATTTTTATGCCAGAAGATCAATTAGAAGAAATCAGAAGAAAAATTGATATCGTTGAACTTATCAACGAATACACTCCCTTAAAAAAGACCGGGCGTAATTTCAAAGCTCTTTGCCCTTTCCATTCTGAGAAAATTCCTTCTTTTGTTGTTTCCCCTGAACGGCAGATTTTTAAGTGTTTCGGATGCGGCGAATCAGGGGATATCTTTGGTTTCTTGATGAAAACGGAAAACATCGAGTTTGGGGAAGCTTTGCAGACTTTGGCCAAGAGAGCCGGAGTTAAGCTTCGCCGCTATCGTCCTTCGGAAAGCGAAAAGGAAAAGCAGCGTCTTTATGAAATTAATCATTTGGCCAGTGAATATTATCATTATCTTTTGACCAAGCATTTAGCCGGTAAAAAAGCCCTTAATTATATTTTAGGCCGGGGGATTACCCGAGAATCTTTGGTTCGGTTTAAGCTGGGTTATTCAGCTAATCTTTGGGAAGCGCTTCAGGATTTTTTGGTTAAAAAGAAAAGATATCGGGTGGAGGAGTTGGAGAAAGCGGGTTTGGTGATTAAGAGCGAGAGAGGTCGGGGGTATTATGATCGATTTCGGAACAGGTTAATGTTCACCTTACGAGACAGACGAAATAATGTGGTTGGTTTTGCCGGGAGAACTTTGGATCCCAAGCAAGAAGAAGCCAAATACATTAATAGCCCGGAGACTTTGGTTTATCATAAGTCTGATTTGCTTTACGGCTTAGTGGAAACTAAGGGAGCGATTAAAAAAGCGGATGAGGCGATTGTGGTTGAGGGAGAGTTAGACGCCATTTCTTCGATTCAGTCAGGAGTGGAGAATGTAGTGGCTATCAAAGGGACGTCTTTGACTCAAGGACAGATAGATTTACTCGGCCGGTTTACTCAGAATATCACTTTGGCTTTGGACCGGGATATTGCCGGAGATCAAGCCGCTCGACGGGGGATTGAACTGGCGGATGCGGCTGGATTGGCAATCAAGGTGGTGGAAGTTAAAGGGGGTAAAGACCCTGATGAAGTGGCCCAAAAGAAGCCTAAGCTTTGGCAAGAACAGGTGAAAAAAGCGGTTCCTATTTACGATTATTTTCTTGACTCGGCTTTTGCTCGGTTTGAGGTTCGAACGGCTGAGGGCAAACGCAAAATTAGTTTGGAATTAACCCCAATTTTGGCTAAAATCAGCAATAAAGTGGTTCAGTCTCACTATTTACGCCACCTAGCCGACCGTCTCCGGGTTGAAGAAGAGGCGGTCGTCGCTGAAGTAACCAGATTTATTACCGAAGAAAGCGCCAAATCTCCTTTAAAAAGAAAAGACTATGAGAAAGTAGAAAAGATGAACCGGAGGGAAATTTTAGAAGAGCATTTATTGGCCTTGACTTTTCAATCAGAGAATTGGTCCTCATTAAGAAAAAAAAAGGTTCAAAAGCTGATTAAAACCCCGCGTTTCCGAGGGACTGTTGAAACTCTAGGAAGATATTTCAAGCGTTATAAAACCATTGATAGTCAGCGTTTCGCCAAGATGTTGCCCGCTGAATTAAAAGAGACATTTGATAAACTCTATTTACTGGAAATAGCGGATTTAATTGAGGATAAGGAAAAATTCAAGAAGGAAATTGCAAGAACAGAAAAAGGATTAGAAGCATTGGATTTAAGAGAGAGATTAAGGGAAATTGGTAATCAAATAGGTGAGTTGGAAAAAGAGAAAAAGCCGACTAAAACAGAAAAAGATAAGTTAAAGAAATTAGATGAGCAATTTCGAGATTTATCTACAGAGTTATTTCGACTTGAAGCTGAGTAAGAATTATCATATCCTGTAAACAGAAATGGCAGCCAAGAAAAAAATAGACATCGACAAAATCATTAATAAAGGGAAGAAACAGGGTTTTGTTACCCAGGAAGAAATTCTCAAATTTTTTCCTGATGCGGAAGACCGGGTTGAAGAATTGGACGACCTTTATGCTAAATTACTAGCTGGAGGAGTGGATGTTTTTGAATCAGTGACCGAAGAGGAGATGGCCGGGGATGAAAAAGCGACAACTGAATTGGCAAAAGAGCTTGAAGTTTTAGCGACCCTGGAAGATAAAACCCTAACTGACCCGGTGAGGATGTATCTTAAAGAGATTGGCAGAATTTCTTTGTTAACGGCCGAACTGGAAATTGATTTGGCTCAAGGAGTGGAAAAAGGCAGTCGAGCCGCGAAGAAGAAACTAATTCAGTCCAATCTGAGATTAGTGGTTTCTATTGCCAAAAAATATGCGGGGCGAGGAATGAGCTTTCTTGATTTAATTCAAGAAGGCAATCAAGGTTTAATGCGGGCAGTAGAAAAGTATGACTGGCGAAGAGGCTATAAATTCTCTACCTATGCCACTTGGTGGATTAGACAAGCAATTACTAGAGCGATTGCGGACCAAGCCAGAACCATCAGAATACCGGTGCACATGGTGGAAACGATTAACAAACTGATTCGGACTTCAAGGAAATTAGCCCAGCAACTAGGCAGGGAGCCAACCGCCGAAGAAATTGGCAAAGAAATGGAGCTTTTACCTGACCGAGTCAGGGAGATTTTCAAAATTGCTCAAGACACCACTTCCTTGGAAAAACCAGTTGGCGACGAAGAAGATTCACTCCTAGGAGACTTTATTGAAGATACTTCCCAGCCTTCACCAGTGGATCAGGCTTCAAAGCAGTTGCTCAAAGAAAATATTGAGGAAGTTTTAGAAAGCCTTTCCGACCGAGAAGCCAGAGTTTTGAAAATGAGATTTGGCTTGGATGGTTATCAACCGATGACTTTAGAAGAAGTGGGCAGGGAATTTGGGGTCACCCGGGAAAGAATCAGACAAATAGAAGCCAAGGCCCTAAGAAAACTCAAACACCCTTCAAGAAGAAAAAAACTTCAGGATTACCTGGAATAAAAATCCTCATTTTGCTATAATAACAGCGTATTTGAGTACAATCCGCGGTAGCTCAATGGTAGAGCGACTGCCTGTTAAGCAGTTGGTTGTAGGTTCGAATCCTACCCGCGGAGCAAGTTTCTTTATCTCTTCCCACCTAATCTTTATTACCTCCATCTTACCAACATTCTCAAAAGCTTGAATTATCGCCGCAATACAACCTTGTAAGATTTCAGGTGATGGGAGCCAGGTTCGGGGAGTCCTATTTAATGGGCTTTTGATTTGTGTTTTTATTAGAAAGAGTGTTTTGGTAGAATTGGGCTATGAAGAAAGTCCAGAGAGCTATGCCGACAACCTATCTTTTCATTTATTTAGTGGCGGCGATAGTTTTGCACTTCTTTTTTCCGGTTAGGCAAATAATTCATGCCCCTTACACTTATTGTGGTCTTCCCTTAATTGTTTTAGGAATAGGTTTGAATATCTGGGCGGACGGTTTATTTAAGAAGAAAAAAACAGCTGTTAAGCCGTTTGAAAAGCCCTCCACTTTAATTACAGAAGGACCGTTTCGTTTTAGCCGTCACCCAATGTATCTAGGTTTTGTTATTCTTTTGGCTGGAACAGCAACTTTATTGGGCAGTCTTATCACTTTTTTGGTTCCCATAGCGATATTTGTTACACTTGAGATGTTGTTTATTCCTCACGAAGAAAAGCAACTGGAAAAAACATTTGGGAAGAGATATTTAGATTACAAAAATCAAGTGAGGCGATGGTTATGAATGTATTATTGGCAACTTTTGGGGCTTTGATAGGCGTTTTCGGATTAATCATGGGGATGATTTTTATTCCCGTGGTTGGAGAATTATTCAAAAGTCCTCAATTTCTGTTGCCATTTGTCATTTTCTTCATTCTGGGTGGGGTATTGTTATTCTTAACTCTGAAGAAAAAAGTAAAGGGTAGGCTTAAAAAATTCTTAATTTTGACCGGGGCTTCCTCAGTAGGATTTTTGATTGGTATTTTGCTCCATAATTTCCTTTATGCGGCGGCGGTTTTAACCAGTCAGATTGTTGTTTTGCATTATTTATTCGAAGTTCTATCTGCAGTTTTCTTTTTTATGGCCATTCCTGTTTGTCCTTTAGGTTTCTTAATTGGGATTAGTGGCAGTGTCGTATTTTTTATTAAACAAAGAAAGGGAAGTTAGAAAAAATCTTTCTGTTTCTTCCTTCGTTTTTTACCCGTTGTTTGAAGAGTGACTGCTTTTCTGTTATAATCCATTGTTGTTAATATTTTTGGATAGCTTTCTTTTGGTCCCCGGATGGTCTCCAAAGAAGTTTCCGAATCTTGAAAGGAGGTGAAATATGAATAAGCTATACGTTGGTAATCTTGATTACAATATCACTGGTGATCAATTAACAGAGCTATTTTCTCAGGCAGGTAAGGTTGTTAGCGCCGCGGTGATTACGGATCGTTATTCTGGTCGTTCCAAGGGTTTTGGTTTTGTGGAAATGAGCAGTGCAGAAGAAGCTAAAAAAGCGATTGAAACTTTTAATGGCAAAGATTTTGAAGGCAGAAATTTAATTGTTAACGAAGCTCGTCCTAGAGAAGATAGGGAAGAACGTCAATAATTAGAATAGGGCGGCAATGACACGAACTAAGTGAAGTCTAATCTGTTTAACAAGAAAGGAGGTGAGAAAATGAAAAAGAAATTACCTTTGATTATTGTGGGCGTGGTGGTTGTGGTTGCTTTAGTGATTGGCGGTTGGTGGTTTTTGGGCAGGGGTCAGCAAATTTCTCTTCCTACGGCTCCAAGTAAGGTTGGCGAACAAGTTCCGGCAGAGGAGGGAGGAAGTTTTGTGGGCAAACTTAAGGATGCCTTAACTCTTGGGCAATCTATGAAGTGTACTTGGAAAAAGGACGAAAATAACTCTGCTACTTCCTATATCAAAGACACCAATATTCGTACTGAGATAACTCAAGAAGGCGAAAAAGCGTATGTGATTGTAAAGGATAATTGTACCTATTCCTGGCAGGAAGGCGAAAGTGATGGTTTTAAAGTTTGTTTTGAACCAGAAGAAATGGAGGTTGAAGAAGAAGAGAGAGGGGTAGCGGCACCAGAAGAAACGACAATGGAGACGCCTGACTATGAGTATAACTGTGAGCCAGCTATTGTGCCTGAATCAATGTTTAATCTACCGGCTGGTATCAACTTTCTGAGCATGGAAGAGATGATGGGAGGAATGGGAGAGTAAATTAAATTTGTAATGAGGATAAAACGAAAAACAGGCCTAACCATGGTCGAATTGTTGATAGTGATAACGGTTTTGGGTTTATTGACAACCTTCACTACCATTATTGCTCCGGTTCAGATAGCGAAAAGTAGAGATGCTCGCCGCAAAGCTGATTTAGAGAGAATAAAGATTGCTCTTTATGATTATTATTTCGATGCCGACTGTTTCCCCAAAAATCTTCCTGATTGCAACAAAAACTTCGCTTCGGGAAGTATGGTTTATTTGAATAATTTTCCTTGTGATCCTAGTGGTAATAATTATGCCTATCAGAGAGAGGATAAAGAGTGTAGTCAGTGGTTTAAAATCCTGACTGATTTAGAAAATACTAAAGACTTGGGGATTGTGAAAGTTGGTTGCCAATTTGGCTGTGGACTGCCTGAATGTAATTATAATTATGGCTTGGCGAGTACCAATATCCGAGTTAATGAGGGTTGTCCTGAAGGTGAAGGGCCGTCCGAGGAATGCTTTATTGCCACCGCTGTCTATGGAACGTCTTCAGCTCCAGAAGTAGATATTTTGAGAGAATTCAGAGATGAGGTTCTTTTGAAGAATAACTTTGGTCAAGGATTAGTGAAGTTTTATTACCAAAGTAGCCCCCCAGTTGCCGAGTTCATTGTCAAACACTCCCTAATGAGGGAAGTAGTCAGAAAAGTGGGGATTGATCCTCTAGTGGGGATGATAAAAATCTTCTGAATTTTCTTTGTCTTGACAACTTCTTGTTTTTCCGGTAAACTCCTATGTAGTTAATAGGAGTTTGTTTGTTTAATGTTTGGACTAACGAAAAAAACTGATTATGGCTTAGAGTTGATGATTGCCTTGGCAAAAGATTATGGCCAAGGATACCTTTCTTTGCGCCAGATCGCTAAACAAAAGAAGCTTCCTTTTAAATACCTTGAGCAAGTAATTATTCCTTTGCGTAAGTTAGGTTTAGTAGGAGCTAAAGAAGGCAGAGACGGCGGCTATTTTCTCAAAAAGAAGCCTGAAAAGATTGCTATTGCCGAAATTGTTGAAGTTTTAGGAGGACCAGTGGAAGTGGGGGCTTGTTTTGGCTGTCCCAAAGTAAGTGTTTGTGGTCAAAAAGATATTTGGGCAGAAGTCGGAGATAAAGTTAGAGAAACAATTGAGGGGAAAACCCTAAGGGATTTATTGTGATGAAAAAAGCCTATTTCGCCAGAAACAAGGTTCTTGCGAAGCGAGGTTCTTATCTAGATTATGCGGCCACCACGCCTTTAGACCCAAGGGTGTTAAAGGCAATGATGCCTTTTATGAAGGAGAAATTTGGCAATCCTTCCTCGGTTCATTCATGGGGGCAAGAAGCAAGGGTGGCAGTAGAAAAAGCACGAAAGCAAGTAGCTAAGGCTTTAGGCTGCAAAAGTTCAGAGGTTTATTTTACTGGCACGACCACGACCAGTGATAATCTAGCCATTTTAGGATTGGCACGGGCGGCTAAAAAAGCTGGTCGAGGTAATCATCTGATTACTTCTTCAATTGAACACCACGCGGTTTTAGATACTTGTCAGGCTTTGGAAAAAGAAGGTTTTGGACTCACTATTTTGCCGGTGAATAAAGATGGCTTAGTTAATCCGAAGGAAGTAGAAAAGGCTATCAATAACAAAACAATTTTAGTGACAATTATGTATGCCAATAATGAAGTCGGTACAATTGAACCGATTAAAGGGATTAGTAAAATAACCAAAAAAAAAGGGGTTCTGTTTCATACTGATGCGGCGGCGGCAGTTGATTATTTGGATGTTAATGTTAAAACTTTGGGAGTAGATTT